>MFQZ01000004.1:0-53703 GCA_001784435.1 Candidatus Magasanikbacteria bacterium RIFOXYC2_FULL_42_28 | reverse complement strand
TTTCGTTGTAAAAACATACGACGTTAAAACAATTCGGGTTTTGGACAAAATTTTCACGGGCGACGCACAGCATCGCCCATGGGTTTTTTGGCCAACCGTCGCCGTTTTTTAATTCCCCCCGTTGACTCGCCGAAGCATTAGCGAAGGCAGGCCACACCAATTTACCGCTCGCGAGGTGGAGGTTCGGCTCCCGCGCGATTTTCAAATTTTGAAACAAAATTTGTTTTATCCAAACCGATGTATTGTTTTTGAGATTTGTGATATAATAACCTCGCACCCAACTTAACCAAAGGACTTTTTTAATTGCCGTCTTGGACAATCCTTTGACTTTTTAAGTTCTTTGGGTTGGGTGCACCAGGACGGCATTTTGAATTTCAAATATATGGCACAAAAATTCTTTTTGTATGCCCGTAAATCCACGGATGTGGAAGATAAACAAGTTTTAAGTATTGAGGCGCAAATTACCGAGTTGCGCGCGTTCGCGAGAAACGAAAAATTTGATATTATTGAGGAGTTAATAGAAAAGCAGTCAGCTAAAATCCCGGGCAGACCGATTTTTAATTCAATGCTGGAAAGAATAGAACGCGGAGAAGCAAACGGTATAATCAGTTGGCACCCAGATCGTTTGGCACGCAATTCTGTTGACGGCGGAAAAATAATTTATCTTTTGGATTGCGGAAATATTTTAGCGTTAAAATTTCCGCAATTTTGGTTTGAGCCAACCCCGCAAGGAAAATTTATGCTTAATATTGCTTTTGGACAAAGCAAATATTATGTTGATAGTTTAAGCGAAAACGTCAAGCGCGGAATGCATCAGAAAGTTAGACGTGGAGAATATCCCGGCCTTGCGCCCTTTGAATATTTCAACGACCCACGCACAAAAAATGTGGCGGTGGATAAAAGAAGAGCTGAGATTTTACGCAAAACTTTTGAATTTTATGCGCAGGGCAATTCACGACTGGAAGATGTATCTAACTTTTTGGCAGAGCAAGGTATTAAAACAAAGAACGAAAAAAATTGGAAACGAGATAAAGTTTCGTTTACGCTTTCCAATCCGTTTTATGTCGGATTTTTTAAATACAACAAAGAATTATACGAAGGAAAACATGAGCCAATTATTTCAAAGAAGATTTTTGATATAGTTCAAAATATTTTAAAACAAAAAGGACGACCGCATCACAAAACTAAAAACAAGGCGCAAGCGTTTTGTGGAATGTTGAAATGTGGAACGTGCGGAATGGGAATAACTGGCGAATACAGGGTTAAACGTCAGAAAAATGGTAATACTCATGACTATATTTATTACCATTGCACAAAGAAAAATAAAACAATAAAATGTGACGAACCCTGTATTCGCCAAGAAAGTTTAGACGAGCAGACATCCTTATTATTACAAAAATTTTCTTTGAGCGCGGATTGGGCGACACAATTAACAGCGATTTTAGAAAAAGACAAAAATAGCGATGCGCAGTCGTCAGTTGCTTTTGTTCAAGAGAACAAAAGTGCGATAGAAAATATTAAAACCAAATTACAGCGACTGTTAGATAGTTATTTAGAGCAAGATATAGAGCGCGAAATATATCTGGAAAAGAAGGCGAAATTTATGAGCGAGAAAAAGTCGCTGGAGGAGAAAATATTGACCGCCGAACAGAAACGAAATAGTTGGCTCGAACCGATGCGACAATGGATAAAAGAGACAGAAAATCTGCCTCAAATCGCGCGGGAGAACAACCTTTTTGCCAAAAAGGTTGTTGCCAAAGAAATCTTTGGCTCGAACCTCCGCCTCGCGGGCGGTAAACTGGTGTGGGGGGAATATAAAAACGGCGACAATTCGCCGAAAAACCCTTGGGCGACGCTGTGCGTTGCCCGTGAAAATTTTGTCAAAAACCCGAATTGTTTTAACGTGGTAGCCCCACGGGGAATCGAACCCCGATTTAAGCCTTGAGAAGGCTCTGTCCTAGCCGTTAGACGATGAGGCCATACATATATATAGCGCATTTAAAATACCAAAAAAGGGTAAAAAAGTCAATCAAATTTAAATCACGATACACTAGCAACCGACTATTTTTAATGCTTCCATAATAATTTTTGACGGCACCGGATGAGCGTAACGCCCATTTTTTACTAAAACTTTGCCAATCGTTTTTAATAAAACATAACATGGCACGCCCCCTTCTTTTTTCTTGTCATACTTAGTGGCATTGACAATGGCCTTGGCACTAAATTTATTAAATGGCGAATTAACAACATCTAACCCACCAATTTTTAATGATTTAATGGCCAACTCCAAGTCCTTTTTGCTTAAAATTTTAAGCAAATGAGCCATTTCCATTTCAGCTAATATACCATAGCCAACAGCTAAACCGTGACGAATTTTAAAGTTAGAAAGCAATTCCAAGACATGGCCGATAGTATGACCAAAATTTATTATTTTACGTTCACCGCCTTCTTTCTCATCATTGGCGACTATCGCGGATTTAATTTGCGCCGAACGAGAAATAATTTGTTGCCAAGCGACACTGCTATTTTTGACATTATCAAAATTTAATTTAGACAATAAACTTAAACTTCTTTTATCACTGGTCAAAAACGTCTTGATGGCTTCCATTAAACCATTGACTAATTCCGGACGAGGCAAACCAACCAAAAAATCCAAATCCATTATCACCGCTTGCGGAGGGTAAAATGAGCCAATAGTATTTTTACCATAAGGCGTATCAATCCCGACTTTACCACCAATAGAACTATCCACCATCGCAAGCAACGTGGTAGGAACTTGAACATAGCGAACGCCGCGCAAATAAGTGGCGGCCACAAACCCGGCCAAATCGCCGACCACTCCCCCGCCCACGGCCACAATTACCGTGTCACGCCCTAACTGGCGACGCAATAATTCGTTTTGCAAACGAGTAACAGTAGTTTGATTTTTATTTTTTTCACCACCTGCAAAAGTTAAAAATAATGGTTTAACTGAACTTAGAACATTTTTAATTTTTTGGCCAAACAATCTTTGCACCTGATTATCCATTATCACCACCACTTGACCGCCTCGGACAGTTAATCTTTTAACAACCGCCGTCAATTGACTACCCAAATTTTGCCCAATATAAATCGGATAATTTTGGGTTAGATTACGAACGATAATTTTTTTCATATTTGTTTGGTTATTTTTTAATTAAACCTTATACACCCAAATCCCCTCTTTTTTCAAAACCGGCTCCCAACCTGGAATATGAAACACATACGCGGCAATGGTCACGCCCGGTTTTAAATTTTTAAACACAGTATCGCGCAATTTTAACATCGGTTTGATAAATAAAAAACAGGTGACGATGTCGGCTTGCGACACGTCGGCTTTGTAAAATGAACGCCAATAAATTTTGGCGCGACTACTCAAACCCGTGCGCCAAATTAAATATTTGCTTAACAAAACCAAGAACGGATTTAGTTCGTAGCCAACCACTGTCGCGCCTCGTTTCGCGGCGGCGATTACCAATCGCCCGTGGCCGGAGCCCAAATCCACCACTTTTTTGCCTGGGCCGATACCGGCGATATCCATCATGGTTTCAGTTTGTTTTTTATGCGTGGGCATGCACGGGATGCCGATGAAGACGGATAGGACGAAGACAAAGGCGGGGATGGCGAAAAAGATTATTAGGATAAGATAGAGAAAAAACATACTATTAATAATTACAAAATCCAAATTTCCAATGTCAAATCAAATCCAAATTTCCAATAACAAATTTGACATTCGAGCTTTGACATTGGTTTGGCATTGGAAATTGGAAATTTGATATTTTACAATCGCACTCGCCTCACTTCCACCACCCGTGCCGTCTTGGCTTCGGTCCAAGTTTCATTTTTCTCGCCAGTTTGGCCTAATTCCGTCCATTCCTGCTCTAAAATCCCTTTTCCCGGAGCGATTATTTTTATTTCCCCAACTGCCACGCCGTGGTTATAACGACCCTCGGCCTCCCAAGCGCGAGCGTGAGCATATTTTATCACATCGCCAGAATTTTCCGTAATCAAAATGATGTGGTTACGCACGGCTGGTAATTGTTTTTCTAAAATTACGATAACATCGCCGGCTTGCGCCTCTTTCCAATCTGCTAATTTTTGCGTATTGTGATCATCCGCCCACACGCGTACGGAAATATTTTCCACCGGACGCAATTTGGAAATTAGGAAACGGACTAATTGTTTCAACGATGATTTATGAAATTTTTTGGCGATGTCAATATTTTTTGTTTCTAAGAAATGCGCGCGTAAAATTTGCGTGACAAAACCGGAACATTCGATGCCGAGGTCGTTGTCAATTAGGAATTTGCGAATTACCTCTGCCCCGGCCGCGCAATTGCCGGCGTGGTCAAATAAACCAGCGTAATATTGCAAAGAAATTATTTTGGCTTCTTCCACAATTTCCGTAGCCGTGCCTTTGCCAATTAAAACGCGCAATTCGCCACGCTTACGATGCCTGGCATTATTAAAATATGGCGCACGCACACTCGCGACGCCCACAAATGGCAAATTAAAATATTCGTTTAGGATTTTTTGAGCGTTTTTAGAGAGCATAATTATAAAAAAATTTCAAAATCCAAATTCCCAATTTCCAAATTAATCTCAAAAATCAAAACTTACCAAGAAAACCAGCCAAAAAATTACCCACTTCATTAAACTGATTATGTTTTTTCATTAAACTCCCGCCGATTTGAAAACGTAGTTTGTCTGATTCTGGTTTAGTATTGTTATATTCTAAAATTTTAAATTCGTGCTTTTCAATTTCTTTGATTTCTTTTTTAGACAAATTTTTCATACCCGCTCCAACCTTTTGCACGATTTGCGCGCCGGTTTTTATTTTAATTAATTTTTGGCCTTGATATTTTGCGCCAGATAGAGCGAGAAGGTGAGTGGCGAAGGTGGTGAGTGATTGATTGTTTGGGATAGAGATTCCTCGTCGGTGCGAACCTCGCTCGGAATGACAGTTAAATTGGAGCTGTGATTCGTAGGTGGTGCTGGCGGGTTGACGAGCATTTATTTCTATTAAATATAATTTGCCGGTTTTCTCTTCCATTATAACATCTATTCCAAATAGGCCTTTCCAGCCACTTTTCGCCAATCTCTCCCCTACTGCTTGCGCGATTTTTTCATATTGTTTTTTTTGCGCACTGGTTAAAATTTTATGGGGCAAGGCCCAATCGTTACCAATAGTCGCAAATGGATTATTAGTAAACGGTTTTAGGCCGGTAATTTGATAATTAATATTGCCGAATAAAACTTTTTTACCCCAAACAACATTATTGTTCGTAAACATCGGACCTTCTATATATTTAGTTACGCGCGCTGGACGATTGGGGAATTTTTTCTTAATTTCGTCTAACTGTTTTTCTGATTCCACCAAAACTGTGCCTTGGCCGGTATGGGCGAAATTAAATTGTAAGATGAATTTTTTTTCATTCCATTTTATTTTCCCGCATTCTTTAATTTCAAACGGGGGTAATAATTTTTTGGCCAACGGTCCGAGCCACTCTACCTGCGTTATTTTTTCTTCCACGCGCGCGGCTAATTTGGCGGATGGATTTAATAAATTCCAGCCGTTATCGGCGCAAATTTTTTCGATTGCAATAGTGGGTTTAAAAACTAAAATTTGAGGATTTTTTAAATGGTTTATAAAACGCTTGGCCTCCGGACGATTTAACAACTCGCGCGTGTCCAAAATGCCCTTAGATTTAATTAATAACACGTTTTTTCGCCCCCCGACCGGCCTCTTCCCAAAAGCCGAAAAATTTGAGATAATATAGTAGTTAGAGGTATTGAGCGACAAACCTAAAGCCCGCTCTAAATCGCGCGCAACATAAACAATTGATTTTCTATCAATATCTGATAACATACCGCAATATTATACAAAATTATCGGCTAAATAGCAAGAAGTACGACCTAACGCTAAATTTACAATTTTCAATGATCAATTTTCATTCAATTACCAATTTTCAATTATCGTTTGAAAATTTTGTTTAATTGAAAATTTACTGAAAATTGTAAATTGATAATTGAAAATTCAATCAACTTATGGACGAACTTTATAAAAAACTCCAGAACTTCGGCCACGCTAAAACCAATATTCCGCTCGGTAAATTCACGACTTTTAAAATCGGCGGACCGGCAAAATACCTGGTGGAAGTTACTGACTCGGAAAAATTAGGCGAATTACTCACTTATCTCACCGGCGCGGGTGAGGATTATTTTATTTTGGCCGGCGGATCTAATTTATTATTGCCAGACGCAGGGTTAGACAAAGTGGTAATACAGGTAAAAACTACCAAAGTGGAATTACTGCCTGATAATCAAATTTTTGCCGAGGCGGGCGCGCAGTTGGCCGCGGTCGTGGCACTCGCTCTGCGAAATACTTTTACCGGCATGGAGTGGGGCATCGGCGTACCCGGGAGTGTCGGCGGGGCGGTGCGCGGCAATGCCGGCGCCATGGGACAGGATACTTGGCATGTACTAGTAAGCGTGCGCGCTTGGCAAAATAGCGAGGTACGCGATTGGAAACCGGATGAATGTGGATTCGCCTATCGCACCAGTGATTTCAAAACCAATGGCGCTTTGGTGTTATCGGCTATTTACCAACTGACGCCTGGTGAACGCGTCAAAATTACGACCGCCATGCAAACTTATTTAAAACAACGCACCGGTCGCTACCCGAGCTTTCCTTCGGCCGGCAGTTTTTTCAAAAATAATGATTTAGATAAATGGAAAGGTGATTTAAAAGATTTGCCTCCCCTCTTTATTGAACGCAAAAAAATCCCCACCGGCTGGCTAATTGAACAATGTAAATTAACGAGTTACACTGTCGGGGGCGCAAAAATTTCGGACGAACACGGCAACTTTTTAATTAATTTTAACAACGCCACCCAGGCCGATGTACTCGCGGTCATGGAAAAAGCCCAGACCGAGGTGTATAATAGATTCGGGATCAATTTAGAGCCAGAGGTGGAGATAGTAAAAAATTAAAATGTAAAAATCCCACCCTACGGGTGGTCACCCGTAGGGTGAAAAATTTATTAATTATTATAGAACTTATGCAAATACAAATTACCGGCCGAGGAATGGAATTAACCGACGCAATCAAGGACTACGCGGAGAAAAAAATTTCGGGGTTGGAAAAATTTTATAGTCGAATTATCCGCGCTACCGTGGAAGTGGGCGTAGAATCACACCACCACCAAAAAGGCGACATTTTTATTTGTGAATGTAAATTGGAAATCCCGGGCAAAGATTTATTTGCTAAAAAAACCGAGGACACTCTGTATAAAGCGATTGATAAAGTGCGCGATTATTTGGAAAGCGAATTAAAAAAACACAAAGCCAAAACCGAAACAAAAGCAAAAAAAGATAAACAAGCCGTCAGAGAGAGCAAAGAATATTCTGTATAAAACCATAAATAATACTATGGACGAACTTGGAAAAATCACCGCCAATTTGCCTCGCTATCGTTTTCAACAAATAGTGTCCGCTTGGTTTGAGACAAGCATCCGTTCTTTTGACAGCATCAGTACCTTGCCTCAAAATTTGCGTGAGCAATTAAAAACCGTGGATTTCATGACCGTGTTTCCCACCGGCATTAAAGAAGATAAGGGCGATTTAACTTTTAAAACTTTATTAACTTTAAAAGATGGCGCGACCGTGGAAACGGTTTTGATGGGGCGCGTCAATAAAAAAATTACCGGCCGACCGGGAGAGGTTCGCTACACTATTTGCGTGTCATCGCAAGTTGGCTGTCCAATGAAATGCACTTTTTGTGCCACTGGCCGGCTCGGACTAAAACGTAATTTAACTTGGCGGGAAATTTTAGATCAATACCGTTTTTGGAATTATTTTATTGCTGACCATCTAGAGGGAAAAATAGACAACATTGTTTTTATGGGTCAAGGCGAACCGATGTTAAATTATGAAAATGTCAAACTGACAATTAACGCAATTCTAAAAAACACCGAACTGGGCCCGCGTCAAATTACCGTGTCCACGGTCGGGGTAAAGGCCGGCATGGAAAAAATCGTCACTGATCCGGATTGGCCAGCGGTGCGTTTCGCCCTTTCACTTCATAGCGCCATCACCGAAACCAGACAAAAATTAGTGCCATCACACGCTCCGGGATTTTTGGAATGGTTGCCAGAATGGGCCAAACTTTATCATGAACGTTTTAGCGCGCGCACTAAATTTGTCGGTATTGAATATACTTTTATCAAAGACGCCAATGATGATGATAAACATTTGAAGGCGCTGGTAAAATTAGCTTCCAAGTTGGGCAAAACCCGCATTAATTTAATCCCCTACAACTCCACCGACCCCAATATGCTCGGTAGTGCCATGGAGGTAATTGAACATTGGCGTGAAGAGTTAATGAAAAAAGATTTTACCGTTACTATTCGTCGCTCACAGGGGCAAAGAATCGCGGCGGCGTGCGGACAGTTGTCAAACAAAGTTGCTAATGATTAAGGGGTTATTTAAAATTAAATTTTTCAATGCTTACCACTGCCGATAATTTAGATAAACGGATTACTACGCTCGGCGCGGCGATTTTAATTGTCGGCCTGATTATTATCACCAAACTTTTTGTCTTACAGGTGCTTGAACACAATTTTTATTCAACCTTCGCTCTGTCCACTCGCGAAATATACCGCGAATTATATCCGGAACGCGGAAAAATATTTTGGAGCGACAGTCGCACCGGTGAGACCTACCTGGCAGCCGTAAACCGCCAATACTGGCAAATTTACGCCGTGCCGAACGAAATTGATAAAGGCGACATTGTCAGTACTACCAAAGCCATTACCAATTTTTTAGATATTACCGACAAAGATAAAATTATCGAGATTCAGAATAAATTAAGCAAAGCCGGTGACCCCTATGAACCGATTGCTAAAAAAATTACCGCTGACATAAAAGATGAAATTCAAACCGCCAACTTACCCGGCATCTACGCCACCCCGGAAGATTGGCGCTATTATCCGGAAAATGATTTGGGTGGAAATATTTTAGGATTTGTGCGACCGGTAGAGCAAAGACGCGTGGGCAATTATGGTGTGGAAGGATTTTTGAACGAAACTTTGGCCGGCAGTGAAGGATTTATTATGGGCGAAAGAAGCGCCCTTGGTTCTTTGATTTCTTTGGCCGGAAAAACTTTAAAACCGGCGGAAGCGGGAGCGGATGTGGTCTTAACAATTGACCGCGCGCTTGAAACCGAGGCCTGCGCGGCACTTTATGAGGGCTACAAAAAATTTGAGACCGAAAGCGCGGCGCTCGTAATGATAAATCCAAAAACCGGCGCGATTTTGGCAATGTGCAGTTTCCCCTCTTTTGACCCCAACAATTATTCCAAAGTTGAGGAGGCGCGCGCTTTTAATAACACCGCTATTTTTACCGCTTATGAGCCCGGTTCAGTAATGAAACCACTGACTGTCGCCATGGCCATTGATCAAAATTTAATCAGTCCCGGTACGACTTTCACAGACCCATGCGAACGAATAATTAATGGCCATAAAATAAAAAACGCCGAAGGCAAATGCTACCACACCATTACCATGACCGAGGCATTGGAACAGTCAGTTAATTTGGCCATGATCCATTTAGAAGAAATTTTGGGACGCGAACGTTTTTCAAGTTATGCTAAAAAATTCGGACTAGGACAAAAAACCGGTATTAGCGCGGCCACGGAAATGGCTGGCGATATTTCATCGTTGGATAAAACCGGGGAAATATATGGCGCCAACGCCTCGTTCGGGCAAGGATTCACCGCTACGCCCTTGCAATTCGCTGCCGCGTATTCGGCTTTGGCCAATGAAGGCCGTCTGCCGAAACCATACTTGGTCTCGGAAATAAGATACTCGGACGGTCGAGTGGAGAAAACCCAGCCCGAAATTGTCGAGGCGGTGATCTCGGCGCGCACGGCTAAACTAGTAACCGGCATGTTAGTGTCAGTTGCCGAAAACGGCCATAGTCGTGGCGCGCGCATCCCCGGATATTTTATCGCCGGCAAAACCGGCACCGCCCAAATCGCGGAAAAGGGTGGATACTCAAACGAAACCAATCACACTTTTGCCGGCTTTGGCCCGGCTGGCAATCCAAAAATTGTCGTGGTGGTTAAATACGAAAAACCCAACGTACCTTGGGCCGAGTCAACCGCGACCGTCGCATTTAAACGCATTATGGATTTTGCGATAAAATACTATGGATTGGAAAAAGAAAGGTGATGACGAAATGTCAAATATCAAATTTCCAATTTCAAATCAAATCCAAATTACAAATTGACATTTTGGCTTTGACATTGATTTGAAATTGGAAATTTGGATTTTGAAATTAATAATAAAAATTTTATGCTAAAATCTATTCTCTTCTACATTCTCCGTTTTCTAACAAAAAAAATCATAAAAAAGTATAGCCCCGACATCGTCGGCATTACCGGTTCGGTGGGAAAAACTTCTACCAAAGAAATTACGGCCGCGGTACTCGCGACACGTTTTAATGTTCGTAAAAGCTACAAGAATTACAACAACCAAATCGGCCTACCGCTCGCGGTCATCGGCGTCAAAGAAACTCCCGGACATTCGGCGCTAGGATGGCTATCCGTATTAGGCGTGGCGCTTAAGCTAATTATAAAACGCGCGGAAAATTATCCGGACATTTTGGTTTTGGAAATGGGCGCGGACCGTCCGGGCGATATCAAATACCTGACAGACATCGCGCCTTGCAAAGTGGGCGTCCTGACTTATATTTCTCATGCTCACACCGAATATTTCAAAACTTTGAAAAAAATCGCGCAAGAAAAAAGGCAGATAATTACCCACTTGGACAAAGGCGACTTTGCCGTGTTAAATTATGATAACACGCTTGTAATGGAAAATGCCCATTTAACCAAAGCCGAAATCATCACTTTTGGGTTTAACGACGGCGCGGATTTACGCGCCAGCGATGTAAACATTATTTACAATGACAACGACTGGCCAACCGGATTAAATTTCAAACTAAATTACAAAGGCAACATCGTGCCGGCTTTTTTACCTGATGCCGTAGCTGAACATTTAATTCCTTCGGCTTTGGCCGGCCTGGCGGTTGGGTTAATATTTGGTGTTAATTTAATAGAGGGTATCGAAGCTATTAAAAAAACCGCACCGATGGCCGGACATATGCGGTTAATCCCAGGGGTAAAAAATACGATGATTATCGATGACACTTATAACTCCTCACCAGAACCAACCAAATCGGCTTTGCGCACCCTTACAAAAATTGACATTAAGCCGGGTGCGCGTCGTTTCGCGGTTTTGGGAGACATGTTGGAATTAGGGTCAGAAACGGAAAATGCTCATCGCGAAATCGGCTTTATGGTGGCCGAAACCGGAGTGGAATTTCTGATCACTGTTGGCGAAGCCAGCAAACACACGGCTACCTCGGCGCGCGAAGCTGGATTAGACGACAATAAAATTGCTTCCTTTGATAACAGTGCCCAAGCCGGTAAATTTTTACAAGAAAAAATGGCGCAAAATGATTTGATTTTAATAAAGGGCTCGCAGGGCGCGCGCATGGAAAAAATTGTTAAAGAAATTATGGCGGAACCGATGGAGGCGAGCGAATTATTGGTAAGACAAGATGGTGGCTGGTTAATGACTTAACCCTTGAAAATTAAGGACTTTTGAGGTAGTATATTATAAACACTAAACCCTAAATACTAAACTCTAAATAATGAACATCGAACTCCTCCAAACCTCCCTCACTTATCTCCTCGCCGCCTGTATCGGTGCTTTTTTGTGGGCGCCACTTTTAACAAAATTATTATACAAATATAAAATTACCCGCCGTGGCGATTTTGATTATACTTTACGCGGTGAAAAACAGAGCAAGGTGGGTACGCCGATTATGGGCGGGCTACTGGTAGTGATAACAGTAGCGGTAATTACCCTGCTATTTAATTGGGACCGCAAATTCACTTATGTACCCATGGGTGTGATGAGTATCGCGGCCTTGCTCGGCGCGGCTGATGACCTCATGAACATTTTTGGTATTCAACGGCATTTGCGCTCATTTCACCAAACATTAACTTTGATAAAAGTCCATCGCCATTGGTACACGCGTATTTGGTATATTTTAACTTTACCCTGGGTCGCTTTTAGACGAGCGGTGCGTGTCTTGGGGTCAAAACCGGGGCGCGGAATTTTTGTCCACGAAAAACTTTTACTACAATTTTTAGCCGGAGCGGTGGCCGCGTGGTGGGTCTATTTTAAATTAGGCGAAAGTTGGCATTCTATCTGGATGCCATTTGACGGACAAGTGTCTTTGGGATTATGGATTATCCCCTTAATAATTTTCTTTGTGATGTTCACCGCCAACGCCGTCAATATCGCCGATGGCTTGGACGGCCTGGCCGGAGGATCGTTGATTATTACTTTTTCGGCATTAACTTTAATCTGTTGGATCGAAGGGCGCACGGCTTTTGCCCCACTTAACGCCACGGTCGTGGGCGCTTTAATCGCTTACACCTATTTTAATATCAAACCGGCGCGTTTTCAAATGGGTGATGTTGGGTCTTTGGGGTTAGGGGCGCTACTCGCTATGAACGCCATTGCCATTGACCGCATTATGCTTTTGCCATTTTTGGGATTTATTTTTTATCTGGAAGCTATTACTGTAATCATTCAAGTATTTTCTCGCCGTCTGCTCGGCAAACGAGTATTTAAAATGGCGCCCATTCACCACCACTTTGAACTCGCGGGCTGGAGCGAAGAAAAGATTGTGATGCGGTTTTGGATAATACACGGATTTATGGTGTTTGTGGGGTTGTGGGTGGCCTTCTATAAATAACAAATGTCAAATTTCCAATTTCCAATCAAAGCCAAAATCCCAATATCAAATTTGACATTTTGGCTTTGACATTGATTTGACATTGGAAATTTGGATTTTGAAATTAAAAATTATGTATCTGAAATGGGCTATTAAAAATATCAAAGATTTTACCGAAGAAAATATCAACAGTTTATACGATACTGGTTTTGTTTTTACGCGCAAGGGCTATGGCGAAATGGATCAAACTCGCAGTGTACGAGTGGATTTAACAAAATTTGAATTATCCAGCGAGAACCGTCGGGTATTGCGCAAAACCGAAAACATCAAATTGGAAACTGTCGCTCTCCCCCACCCCGATTATGATTGGAGTATTCACAAACTCGGCCATGAATTTTATTCTCAAAAATTCGGGGATAAGACGTTTTCCGCGAATAAAATAAAAGAATTGCTGACTGATGCGGATAAAAGTAATTTTAATTTATTGTTAATTTATAGCGCCGATAAACCGCTCGGCTACGCCATCTGTTTCCAAACTAAAAACATTTTACACTATTCCTATCCATTTTATAACCTGTCCGCCGATAATATCAATCTTGGCATTGGTATGATGACAAAAGCAATTGTCTGGGCGAAAGAACAAAATAAAAAATATATTTACTTGGGCTCGGCCAAAGATGAAAAAGCGCTCTATAAATTTCAGTTCACTGGCGTTGAATGGTTTGATGGCAAAAAATGGAATAGCGGTATTGAAGAAATAAAAAAATATTTTAAAATAAAATTTTAAATTTTCATGAAGCACATCCACTTTATCGGCATCTGTGGCGTGGGCATGGGGGCGCTCGCGGTTTTGTGGCAGAAAAAGGGCTGGTTGGTAACCGGTTCGGATGTGGGTTTTTATCCGCCTGTTTCCACGCATTTAACAAAGCACAATATTAAATATTACGCCGGTTGGCATCCCGAGAAAATTGGTGCGCTCCCACCCCCTCTTAATCTCCCCCTCGGGCAGGGGGAGACAGCCCGACCGGATTTAGTGGTCGTCGGTAATGTCGCGGGCTCACAAAACCCGGAATTAAAATTTGTTTTGAAAAATAATATTCCGTACCTGTCCTATCCGGAATTAATTGAACAAAATTTAATCAAAACCAATTCCATTGTTTGCGCCGGCACTTATGCTAAAACTACGACTACCGCGCTACTTGCCAAAATTTTAATTGACGCGAAATTTAACCCGGCTTATATGTTTGGCGCTGTGGCCACCGATTTAGACCTATCGGCCGACGACCGGGGTGGACAGTATAGTATAATAGAAGGCGATGAGTACAAAACCAGCCGTACGGACCCAAGCGCAAAATTTTTTCATTACCACTCCACTCACCTACTTTTGACTTCGGCCACATGGGACCACGCTGATGTGTATCCAACGGAAAAATTATATTTGGAAGCGTTTAAAAAATTAATCGCCCAATTGCCAAAAAATGGATTACTGGTCGTATCAGAAAAGGCACTATCTGTCATTCCGAATCCCCGCAGGGGCGAGAAATCTCCATCCGCAAACTCGTGCGATAATGGAGATCCCTCGCTTGACGCTTGGAATGACAAAAAATTGCGCATCGTCACTTACGGTGCCAACACAAACTGCGATTATCAATATACTGATGTTTTGTCCACCAAATCTGGCTTAACATTCAAAATTAAACACCAATCTGAAACTGCGCCCCGTAGTGAACCTTCAGGTTCTACTACTGGGGTCTATAATCTAAAATCTGAAATTTTAGGCGATTACATGGCAGACAATATCTGCGGAGCGTTCGCCCTGGCAGAAAGCATTGGCATCGCGCCCCAACAAATTATTGCGAGTGTTAAAAATTTTCATGGCATCAAACGCCGACTGGAAAATCGCGGAACCACGACTACCGGCGCCACCGTGTTTGACGACATCGCCCACTCACCCACCAAAGCCCAAGCAGTGCTAAAGAGTTTAAAACAAATTTATTCCGGAAAAATTATTGCTATCTTTGAACCCAACACCGGCAATCGCGAGCTCCAATCTGTGCCCGCTTATGCAAATGCTTTTAATAATGCCACCGAAGTGGTTATCCCCCGCTTAACTAAAATCAAAACTACAATTGATTCCAAACATTTAAACGGCGAAGAATTATCAAAAATTATTAAAAACTCCCAACCGAACACAAAATACATTGACGACGACGAGAAATTGGTAGAGTATATAAAAGATAATACCGGACCGGATGATTGCGCGGTATTTTTGGGAAGCCACGGTTGGCGCGGGATGATTGAAGAATTATTAAAATAATATGAAAATACCCGACCAAGCAAAAAAAGTTTTTAGCGGTGTAATTTTTGACGTTTATCAGTGGGAGCAAGAAATGTTTGACGGCACACTCTCAACCTTTGAAAAAATCAAACGCCCGAATACGCTAATGGTAATCCCAACGATAGGAGATAAAATAATAATCAGCGAACAAGAACAGCCCGGACATAAACGCGACTTAGGGTTTTTAGGTGGCCGACAAAATCCGAATGAGTCGCCTGAATCTGGCGCCAAACGCGAATTGTTGGAAGAAAGCGGATTATCGAGCGCTGATTGGGAGTTGTATAAAACATTTGAGCCGCACGCCAAATTAGATTGGATTTTATATTATTTTGTGGCCCGCGATTGCCAAAAGGTGCAAGAACAAAATCTGGATGCAGGTGAAAAAATAAGAACCTTTGGCGTCAATTTTGATGAGTTTATTGATCTGATTTTGCAAGACAACTTCTACGGCACGGATTTCGCCCTCCACATCGCCCAATTAAAAATCCGCAACCGTTTGGACGAATTGCGGAATTTATTGTTTAAAAAATAATTACTTGCCTTCTTCCACGATTTGGGCGGCGATTGGGTCACTTTCGCAGTTGGTAACTTCCAAAGTCATACCGCAAGAATCACATTCCACAACGATGCCGTTTTCCATATCAACATAAGAAGATAAATCAACATCATTTTTACATTCTGGGCAAACTAGACGCATATAATATATAGTATTTATAAATATAGTCGCATTATACACCTTTTTTATGACAATGTCAATGCCTGTAACGCCCCAACCCCAAGCCAAAAAACTTGCTGAAGCATTAGGACTAAAAACCGCCCTCTATCTTAAGCGCGAAGACCTTCACCCCTACGGCTCGCACAAGGGGCGGTCAATCCCGCTAATGATAAAAAAATACGCTTCCCAAGGTGAACGCGATTTTGTAATTTCTTCATCCGGCAACGCGGCGCTCGCGGCCGGGTTATATGTGCGCGATTATAATCGCCAACACAAAACCGATCCACTACATTTAGCAATTTTTATTGGCAAAAATATTGATAAAGAAAAATTATTAAAACTAAAAACAATAAAAAATAAATTTATCACCATCGCCAAAACCGAGAACCCTAAACAATCGGCGTTTTTGTTAGCCAAAATGGGCGCGCAATTACTGCGCCAATCTACGGATAATTTGGCGCTTGTGGGCTATGCCGGCCTCTACGCTGAACTAAGTAAAATCAAAGACCTAAAAGCGGTCTTCATACCGACTTCAAGCGGAACAACGGCGGTGGGCCTTTACGTGGCTTCCAAGGGCAAAATACCGGTGCATATTGTGCAAACTGATGCTTGTCACCCTTTCGTAAAAACCACCCCCTCCCCCCTCCTTGAAAAGGAGAGGGCAATCGCTTCTCCCCTCCTTTTCAAGGAGGGGACCAAAGGGGTGGTTCACTCACTCGCCTCGGCAATCGTAGACAAAGTCGGTCTGCGCAAACCGGAAATTTTAGAGGCCTTAAAAAAATCTCGCGGTGTCGGTTATATGGCAACAAATAAAGAAATAAAAAACGCGATGGCGCTCGCGTTTAAAACTGAAAAAATAAAATTATCGCCCAACAGCGCTTTGGCGCTCGTCGGGTTGCGTCAGGCGCTCGCAAACGGCTGGGAGCCAAACGGTACAGTGGCGCTACTTATTACCGGCAGATAATTTAATTACTCCCCACCACGATCTCCACCTTACCGTCGCCATCAACATCAGTCACGCCCACACTAAAACGATTGGAGCCCAAAGCGGTGCCAGCGGAAAATTCTTTTAATTGTTTGCCGACGCCGGAAAATGTTTTTACTAATATTTTGTCGTTTACTTTGGCCACGGTCAAAACTTCCGCGCGACCGTCGCCATTAATATCACCCGCCCCCACAAACACGCCACCTTTAAAACCGGAACCATACGGATAAAATCTTTTTTTAATTTTGGACGCGCTCGCATCCATTATCAAAACTTCGCCTGCCACGCCCGCGCCGGTTCCCAAAATAATTTCGCCGTCGCCACCATCGGTATCGCCCACCGCCGTGCTAAAACCTTTGTTATATTTTCCGCCCAGCGGATATTTTTTTTCATAAATTGGCGCGCCATAATAAGTGGTAATTAAAACCGCGCCCCCGCTACTGCCGGACAAAACAATTTTTTTGCCTTTACCTTTTTCCAATTCGCCCACGCTTAAATTTAAATTAGCGGGCGTCGCCGCCGGATTACCGCTGTTAAAAAACGGCCAACTGTCTTGCCAAATTTTACCGGTGCTATCTAACACATAAAAAATTTGGTTTTCGCCGGCAATTTTTTCATAACCGGTCTGTCCGTCTAAATCCCCCTTGTAAATCATATCGCCACCGGCAAATCCCAGCGTGAACGCAAAAAAACCATTGCGCGCTCGTTTGCCTTCAGGCGTAAAAAACCGCGCCAAGCCACCGTTTAAAAAAAAGACATTGCTGACATCTTGAAATGTTTTGCGCAAAATAATGCCATCCTTACTCGGCAAATTTAATTTACTCACAATTCCGCCACTGTTGACCGCCTTGTCTTGCGTGCCAATAATTTTTTCATATTCTCCGCCCAAATCAATTGTCTGTGTCTGTTCGGTCGGATTAATTAAAGCCACGCCACTCTCAAAATCACGGCGATACGTTCCCCCATTTTGCACTTCTTTGCCCAAAGGCGCGCCCAAATTAACATCATACTCGTCATACCACCAGGTCTGACCGTGATCTTTATCGCCATAATCAAAAGCAAAATAGCCATCACCGCCGATGAGCGCCGTCGTCAAACCATAACGCACATTGCGATAGTCCGCGCGCGCGCCCGTATTGCCGGTATTGCCGTTTAGTATTACCACCCGCGGTTGCGGTTGACCGCTTAATTGACTGCGATAAACTCGCAAAACGTCCTGCCACGGTAAATTCTGAAAATTTTCAATCATAACCCCGTTATTGTCGTGGCGATAGGTGTCAACAAACGCGTTACCAACCACTAAATAATTTTTACCAGTCGCGTAGGTGGACGCAAATAACTGACGCATACCGACACGCCAAGAATTATTCGGATCAATGTCATTTATCTTATCCAAATTCAAATCAATCCCTGATCCGGAAAACCAAGTGATACTGTCAAACGAATTATCATAAAAAACCCCACTCCATAAACCGGTCGCCAAAACCTCTCGCGTCATAAAATTCGCCAAATAACTATTCCATTTCCAGCCATTAACAATCGGACAACTATCGGAAGGATTTAACATCACTGTGCCTGGCCAAAAACTTAAACTACTGCCATCGGACTTTTTTAAAAACCATTCGGGCGCGATGCCGGCGCGTAATTTTCGCCGTAAACTGCTTCCGGACGTAGCCGCGCTTGCGCTGATTTCTTCCGAAGTTACATAGGCCAACAAAATTATATCCGGATTCAAACTCTTTATTTTTTCAATTTGCGCCCGACTGGTCACCTGCGTTTCCATATCTAACACCAATAAATCATACTTGGCCAAATTGGCCACTTCGCTCGCCGGAATTTGCCAGGGTAGATAATAATTGGCGAGAAGTGGCGCTGATTGCGCGGTCAAATGCCAAAACCCAAAAACCAACAAAAATAAACCGGTAAAAACGGCCGTGATTAAACGATAAAATTTAAAATTATTTGAGTGTCTCATTTCTGTCCACTTAAAATTTGCCAATAAACTTTTTCTACTGCCAACGTATTTTGTTTAATATCAAAATATTTTTTAGCATAAGCGCGAGCGTTGTTACCAAGCAATTTAATTTTTTTGTGATCAACCGACAATGATTCAAGCGCGCCGAACAAATCCCCAACCGATCCGGGCCGTACCAGCAAACCGGTAATATTATTTTCAATTAAGCCCTGGCCGGCTTCCAAACTTGCGACTACCGCCTTGCCGGCGGTCATTGATTCCATTACCACCAAACTCAATCCTTCCCAGAGCGCTGGTGCCACCACCACATTAACATCGGCTAATTCACGAGACCAATCGACTATCAAACCGTGCCAGATGATTTTATCAGCAATGTTTAATTTTTGCGCCAGTTGATTTAATTTTTTTTCATCTTCACCAGTGCCAAACACCCCCAACTGCCAAGGATGTTTCAAATTTGCCAAAGCGCGCCATAAAAATTCCTGTCCTTTTTGTTTAGTCAAACGCCCAACCACCGCCAAACGCAACGTAACGCTACTCTCGGAAACAGCCGGTACATTTAACCAAGGGCTCAAATCAATGCCATTATTTATCACCGTCATCTTATGAGCGGAAACGTCTAAATATTCGTGAACATACTCGCCGGTCGCGGCTGAAACCGCAATTATTTTATCAGCCGACCGTAAAATCATTTTCCAAACATGCATCCGCCACCAACCAAATCCGCGCTCACGATTGTGGACAGTAACTACCCAATAAAATTTAATTCTGAAAACTTTTTTCAAAATCCACGCGACCAAATCCGCCCCAAATAAATGCGTATGCAAAATATCAGGCCGTTGCTCTTTGGTAAATTTGGCCAAAGCATACCAAACACCTAATCG
Source organism: Candidatus Magasanikbacteria bacterium RIFOXYC2_FULL_42_28 (assembly GCA_001784435.1). Taxonomy (GTDB): domain Bacteria; phylum Patescibacteriota; class Patescibacteriia; order Magasanikbacterales; family GWA2-37-8; genus XYD2-FULL-41-14. The sequence continues at coordinate 33,975 of MFQZ01000004.1, read as the reverse complement.
ACCGAACATTTTTCGTCTGGAGCCAACCCAAACAGGCGCGCCGGCAGTCGCGAAATCTTTTTCCAATTCCCCACCTTCAACACAACTCGCGGTAATCACTTCAAATTTATTTTTATCCAAAAATTTGGCATAATTTAACGCCATGGTTTCGGCTCCGCCTCGCGCAAAACATGGAATAATTTGTAAAATTTTTATTTTCATAGATCATCGATAACCGCGAGCGCCAAAGCCAATGGTACCCACAAGCGCGCGCTGTAATAATTAGTGGTAAACATTTCAAAAATTAACGGTGCCAAAAATAGACAGAAGGCCGAAAAATAAATAATACGATTGGCACGACTACCAGTTGCCAAAAACGCGCTCCGCAAAGAATATAAAACGCTGGCGATAAGACCGACGAATATGCCAAAACCTAAAAATCCCTGTTCAGCCAAAATTTTCTGTGGCCAGCCCAGCGCGTCCACGGCGTCACCAAAATCAATCCGATAATAATATATTTCGCTTAAGCGTGGCACAAAACTACCCACTCCCGCCCCGATTAACGGATAAGTCCGCGCCAACTCCCAGGCGAATTCGGCGCCAGACGCGCGCGCGCTATTAGAACTGCCAATTACCATATCAGCCGAATACATAAAATAAAACCAGTAACCGACCACGAATAATAAAATAATCAAAAGCGGCAAAAATTTTTGCGCTATCCCCGCCCAATTAATTTTAGCGCGATATTGAAATCCCACCACCGCGCCGGTAATAATAATCGCCAACCAAAAAGAACGCGACCAGGTCAGCAGGCCGACAACGCCAATAAATAACGTCAACAAACCGGTCAAAAATGTTTTGCGAGTTAAGTAAAAATACCAAGCAGATATTAAAGCAATGAGCAAAAATTCCGCGAGTAAAATATGCTGGTCGCCCAATGGCCAAATTCCGCCAATGGGCAATGGCACTGCGCGCTCTAATCCGCCCACATTCCAAGCGCCGATAAACAACGACCACGCCCCCGTCGCCGCGCCGAAAATACCAACGCCCACTAAAATTTTTAAACTGTTTTCCCAAACAATTTTTGATTTGACAATATTGGCTCCCAAAAAAACATAGGCAAAATAAGTAAATAAAAAAAAGTGCGCAATAAATTTAACACCAGCCAAGCGTTCGGACGCCGGGATGTTAATGAGCGACAGAAAAGCGCTCGCGCCAAACAACAAAAAATATTTAGCCCGAGGAAAAATCAAGCGCGGTTGTGCGCCGTCAAACAATTGACGAACATAATCTAAAGCAAAAGCCAGCAACATTAAAATCGCCCAAAACTCCACCGGTGGCGCGTTCCAACCGGCAAAAAACGGCGACCCGCGAAAATAATGTTCCAAATAAATTTGCCAGCCGATAAAGGGTGACAACGCCACCAAAATATACCAACCAATCGTCAAACGGCTGGAAAAAAACCAAATCAAAAAAACCACTCCGGCCAAAACCGCGCCAAAAGTGCCGTAAAAAATAGTGGCGCCAAAAGCCAAAACAGTCGCTAAAATCACGACCAAAAATTTTAATCTGGTTGATCTGGTACTAATTGTTTGTGCAATCATAAGATATATTTTACCATATTACTATTAAAAAATCCATTGCGTTTGACAATTATTTTAAAACAATGATATAATAAATTTGCTTAAAAAATTAATGTCAAACAATATGACAGCCAAAAAAGAGGTGAGTAATAACGAAATTTTAGAGGCAATGGAATTATTCGCTAAAAGCGTGGACAGGCGGTTTGATGAATTGAAAGGAGAACTAAGCGCGGAAATAAAGTCAGTCAAAGGCGAACTGTCGGAATTTAAATCTGAAATGGCCAGCGCGCTTGCGTATATTCACTCTGAGTTAAAATTAATTAATCGCCAGTTGGATCAATTGGAACAACGCATTATTGGCGATGAAGATGCCGCGGCCAAAGATATTCTGGAGTTACGCAAACGAGTGGACTTTTTAGAAAGACAAGTAAAACAATTGCAGGTCGCATAGGTATAAATAAAACAAAAATACCACCGAGTTCTTCTTCCTTTGTCTAAAAAAACATAGGATGAGAGAGACGAACTTGGTGGTATTTTTATTAGCGTCTCGAAGGTGAGCAAAATGAAAAAACGAAGTTTTTGCATTTTCGAACCGAGACGTTAATATGTAAAACTATATCTTCAAACTTTAAATCGCTTCACCCTGTTTGAAAACACAAATCTTTATGTTCTCAATCGGGCGGGCGTCGGCAGGGAAGTATGAGACCTCCCCACCGACGCCTGCTGTCAAACATCCAGACGCTTGCGCGCCACGGACGCATTGTGTTCCGTTTCATTTCCACCCCTCCTTTACTGGGCGGACTAGGAGAATTACGGTATCTCCCGACATTTTTTTGCTATATTGCCGGTGTTATGTTCACCAGCTCACTGCGTTGGATACCCGCTACGGGTTCATCCACGGGCATCGAACGAGATAGTCCAGCGCGGGACCGGACGACATGTGCGACCAGGTGCACTGGTCCCCGCCGCCCTCGTCGATGATGCCGTTGCAGTTGTTGTCGAAGCCATCCCCGGTGGTATCGTGGATACCGGGGTTGTTGAGCGCGGACCCGTCGGTCAGCGCGACTTCGACACTTCCGGCTGGGCAGGCCGGGGCCACACTTCCGAGGAAGTCGATCACGAGGAACTTCTTCGTGTCGCTCCCCCGGCACCATCGGGCCGGCGACGGACCCACGGTGGGGTCATCGTCGCAATCGCCGGCCGCGATGCTGTACCCGTCGCCATCGGCATCGGGGCTGGGGGGCGTGGCCACCCCCACACACAGGCCAGCGCCGTCGCACTGGTCGCCGGTGGTGCCGGCGTTGCCGTCGTCGCACACCGTCCCCGTCGGGGCGGAAGGCGAGGAGCACAGGCCATTCGCCGGATCACACTCACCGACGAGATGGCACGCGTCCGCGGCCAGACACGACACCACGACCCCATTCACACACTCCCCGGCCACACACGATTCGTGGCCGTTGCAGGCATTGCCGTCGGCGCAGTCGCCGTCGGTGACACAGGCAGGAGCCGTCGTGGTGGGGCACACCCGCGACGTAGATCCACCCACACAGTTGATGACAGCACAGTCGCCGTCCTGCGTGGTGGTGCATCCGGCCTCGGACACGTCCGGGCACAGGGGCGGGGAAGGATCGTCATCCCCGCACACAATGACCATGCACCCCATCGGAAGCACAGTCACGCTGCACGAATCACCCGGGGCGCCATCCGCCCCGTCCGCACCGTCGAGCCCGTCAGCTCCCGGCGCGCCATCGGTTCCGTCCGTGCCGTCGCTGCCATCGACGCCGTCGGTACCCGGGGTCCCATCGACCCCATCGGCTCCGTCCATTCCCGGCGCGCCATCCGCGCCGTCACCCCACTCTGCCACGGAGCCGTCCGGGCAGGTCAGGGAGAAATTCCCGACGCCATCGCTGGCGACGGTACAGTTGGACTCCTCCTCGCAGCCTTCGCCAGCCACGGGAACCGAGAAGCACCCACCGGTACCGCCGGCGATGGTCCCGCAGAACTCCGCGGTACACGCATCGCCGTCGTCGCAGGTGACGGACGTGTTGTTGCACACGCCGTCGGTGCACGCGTCGTCGGTGCAGGCATCGCCGTCGTCGCACGCCAGGGGCGTGCCAACGCAGGTGCCCACCCCGTCGCACACGTCGGTCTCGGTGCAACCGTTGCCGTCGTCGCAGGTGACGCCGGCGTCCCCGTTCATGTGGACACACGAGTCGACCCCAGGGGGGGGTGACACCCGGCACCAGTCCGTGGTGCACGGGTCATCGTCGTTGCACTCGAGGCAAACGACGAGGTCGTCGTTGTCGGCGGTGTCGTCATCCGCCGTGTTATCGTCGTCCGCGGGCACGTCGAGCCCGGGGGCCTCGGCCTTGGTGCCGCACGAAGCGGTCCAGAGTCCGAGACAGAGAACCACCGCGATGTTGGTGGTACGCATAGTTTTTTCTCCTTGCTATGCGATTTGCTGCGCCGGCACCTACGAGGACCATCCTCGGAGCACCGAACTACAAACTGACGCAGAAAGAAAAATCAAATAATAATTTCTCTTTCCGCGCCAGTCGCGCGCAGTATCATTTATATTTTAATTTATTTTTCTAAATTTTAAAGAACCAATCTAACTGTTGACTCGATGCTTCGTATGTCAAATCAACATGCCAGAGTGCCCGAGAGTGTTGTTGCCAACAAACTCGGGACCCTTTCCATCGGAAGCCGACTCGTCTCACGGGGAGACAAACCGTCTGACCGATCCAGCGCTTACAGGAAAGGCGCGCTGTGTGCCGCCAACCGCTACGATCGGGAGATCGTGCGGTGGGGTAAAGACTAGTAGAGGGGGATGTGGTAGAGCACCCCCGCGTTCAGCCCGAAGGCGAACGCAGGGGCATCGTCCAGGTCCCGCCAGAGGATGGCGGGCGTCCCTTCCAGACCGAGGAACCAATTGGAGGTGCTATCCCCCAATTTGATCTCGATCCAGAGCGGAACGCCGCCACCGCGGCGGACCCAATCCCCGCCTGCCTTGTCATACTGGATGTAGGACAGACCAATGCCCCCGACGACGCGGTCGCGAGACGCGCGCCAACCCAGAAGGCCAGCGACGCCCCACAACTGGCGTGCACCCGACGAGCCACCACCCAACCCGTACAAGCCGCGAAGCCCATACAGGAAAGATGAGGGCTCACCACCGGACAGGGCCGAGTGGCGCAGGAGCAAGGTGGCCGAGACGGTGCCGAGGTAGGCATCCTCGGAGTCGGCGTCGAAGCCGGCCTCCGAGTGCGCCACCCCGACGCTGAACTCGGGGGCGAGCACCAACTTCCAGCCACCCGGGTCGGGTGAGGTTGGGGGCACCGGCAACTCGGCCGGATCAGGGGTGACAGCGGCGGGCGCCGCGTCACCGGTTTCAGATTGCGCCGCGGCCGGGGAGGCCGTGGCGCAGAGGATGGCGAACGTCGCGATGACGCGCGCCGAGGTCGGGGGTTTGCGCCCCATAGGAACCTCCTCTACCAGATAATCCCAACTAAAGCAACATTGTGGATCGTCCACAATATGCCTCGATCGGATCCGGCGTGAGCTCTTCATTATTTTTCTAAACAATGAAAAGTTCACGCCGGAAAATTTAATTTTTTGTAAAGAACACCTACTCTAACTGTTGACTTGATTAACAAATCAACATGCCAGAGTGCCCGAGAGTGTTGTTGCCAACAAACTCGGGACCCTTTCCAACGGAAGCCGACTCGTCTCACGGGGAGACAAACCGTCTGACCGATCCAGCGCTTACAGGAAAGACGCGCTGTGTGCCGCCAACCGCTACGATCGGGAGATCGTGCGGTGGGGTGTGAAAGAACTACTCGGCCGGGCAGGATTCGCTCGACTCAATCCACTGGGCGGATGTCCGCCCGTAGACCGAGCCGCTGAACCGGCTACCACCCTGCGCCACAGCTTTCGCCGCAACGCAGGTCGCGTAGCAACCCACCGGGGAGATGGGCGCGCCGCGGACGCCGAGGGACCAGCCAGTGCAGGTGGGCGACACGGGGGCGACGATCGGGGGCGCGGGCGTCTCGAGGGTCGCGACCCGACCGGCCAAGGTGGCCAGGCCAGTCGACCAGGGGGCCGAGGCGAGCGTACCCTCGGCCGAACCGAGACGGGCGGCGAGGGCGTCGAGATCGGCCTTCTGCGGCAGCTCGGAGAGCCGCCGAGTGGCCGCCTTCAGGCCACCCTCCACGCCGGTGAGGCGGGACTCCACGGTGGAGACCCGCCCCTCCACGCCGGTGAGGCGAGCAGCGAGAGTGGCGTCACCCGCGGCGAACTCTCCCCGCACGGCGACGAACTCGGCCGCCATGCGGGTGGCCTCCGCCTTGGTCGCCAGGGCGGCGACCACCTCGTCCTCGTCGGCCTTGGTGAAGCCGAGACCGAACCCCAGCACTGCCACGATGCCCACGACCACCACCGCCACCAAAAACGACCAGAACTGTGCACGAGTCATGAGACTTCCTCCAAAAAACCCGACGCTGTCGGGCCCCGATTATCGGGTGGGTTGCGAGCACGAACAAGGAAAACAGCAAAAACTGCACTGTCATTCCGGGCGCAACAAAGGATTTATTAAAGTTGATAACAACACCAACTCTAAGGGATCCCTCGGCTACGCTCGGGATGACAGTTAAAAATAAATAGAGGCGAATACACGCCTCCTTAAATTTTAAAGAACAAATACTTCCACTTCATCTGCGCACTAACAATTTAATGAACAGATGTAGGGGAAGGGAGAGGAGTTTTGCCGAAACTCTCGATAGTCTCATTCTCTCCTCCCCCTACTGCGCGGTCCGCTGTGATCCAGGTAAAGGATCCGTGTGGCGGATTGCCGCGGCGTCGTTTCGTGCACATTGCGCGCACTGCCCCGACGCGGGGGCTTGCCCACACATGGTGTGGGGCTTCGATCACTCGAGGGCGCTGACGCGCGGCTCGATGCCGGCCAGGCGGCGGGCGAGCGCGTCGACGTCGGCCTTGAGCGCGAAGTTGGCCTCGACGGCCTCGCTGTCGGCCTTCGTCGCGAGGGCGGCCACGTCGGCCTTGGCGGCGAGCGCGTCCTCGACCGCCTCGGCGTCGGCCTTGCGGGCGAGGGCTCCCTCGAGGTTGATGACGCTGGCCAACGCGTTGCCGGCCTCCTCGCGGGCCTTCCGGATGCGGATGTTCGCGGACTTGAGGCCGCCCTCCACACCGGACAGGCGCTCGGAGAGCGCGGCGTCGGCCGCGGCGAACTCCCGGCGGACGAGCTTGAACTCGTCGGACATGGCGTCCGCCTTTGCGTACTTCGCGTCCTGGACCTCCTGGCGGAGGATCTGGACCTCCTCCACCACCTCCGTGCGGGAGGTGTGGGTGAAGGACAGGAACGCGATGGCGCCGACCAGGACGAGACCGAACACGCCGAGCAGGGCCTGAGTGGTGCGGGTCATGTGACCTCCTATGTAACGCACCTACGAACATACGGTTCCAACCACCTCTTCAGTATCAGAAATCCTCATCTTGGTTCCATCAGTTCCTTCCGTCGCTCTAAAATTCAGAGTAAGACGGTTTAGGTTTGATAAAGTGCGTAACAAACTGATGTTTGTCCGCGTTTCTTTATACTGGCCTACCTAGAAGGCCTTTAATGTCGGTTTCTTCTTGCGAAGAGCCCGACGAACCAAGAATCAGAAATCATCAACTTCGGATTAGATCGCCGTTTGCTTTACTTGAGTATTCCAGTAAAACAGACGGCAATCTATTGCTTTTGAGTGACTTATATTGTAAAGAGCGATACTTTATTAAAAAACCTCCCTATATAATATGAGAGAGGTTATTACAATTTATTTAGATTGTATGTCGTTTTCAGTATTGGGGCGAATTCGCGTCTCTCTCAAAACGCATCCGCCTTTCATATCCTGACCAAGCATTATAAGCAAAGCTTGAAATGCCTGCGTCGCTCAAATATATAAAAGTAAACTTTTTTATATTTTCACGACTGGTCATTATAGCACACTTTTGGCTTCTTGTCAAGCCCCCTACCCTAATTTTATCCCCAATTTGATTGAATTTATGCTAATTTTAGCCAAAATTTGGCATAATAAAATAGGCCTTTTTGAGGCCTATTTTATCTTAATAGAATTTTAACTACTAAATTTAACTGCTAAATGGTTGGTAATCAACTTTGGGGGTACCGTCGTCATTAAGCCCATTGAATTCTACCAAAAAAGTGTTACCATCTTTAGTGGCGACTAAATCCCCGCTGACAGCACGAGCATAGGTATAATCTGGGTCATAATGAAAGTATTTCTTACCGCTGTCGCCAACAGAAGCGGTAAATGCGCTACACCCATTACCAATTACCTTGGCGGTATCACCACCTACGACTTTAGCTTCCTCAATACCCGTACCGCCATAATCAAACGCTAATTTTAACTCATCTGGAAAATTTGCTCTAAAATAAGGATCACTGACATAGGCCTGTAGCATCGCTTGTTCATTGTCGGTCTTATTAGCCAAGATAAATTGCTGGTGATTTTCCGGATGCACCTTCACATCGGCCAATAGTTGTCTATTATACGAATCTACCGCACTGCCGATATGATTGTTCGCTTCGGACGATACAGAATTAAACTCTTTAGTAAACAACTCAAGAACACGACCACCATACCAACCGCGCGAAACACTGACATCAACAGCAGATGGCGACAATACCTGTTCGGCCGAAGCCGACTGGGCAGTTGCCCCCTTACCAGGGCGCAAAGAATCTTGAAAAACATCGGCTTCGCTCACGGCCGCGCCAGCGACAGCACCCCTCGCCTCTGGCGGCAACACGGCATCATTGGCCGGTGGATGTGTTTCTATTGGCACACCGCCACCGCTCGCCCCCGCCTCCGGCCTTAACCCCGTCCCTCCCCCACCACCGGTATATCGTGGCACGACATCATACCCGCCGGCCGCGGCGGAAATTCTGGCTTGGTCGGTTGAATTAATAGCGTCGCCTGTTAACCATTTGAATCCTTCACCGCGAACATCAATATGCGCTGGTGTGCCGACCGGCCATCTATTGCCTTCCATTATCGCTGAATGATATGGACCAATTGTTACTAGACCATCTAATTTATAACCAACTGGATTGCCACCAATATCATATAACATCGAAAAATCTTGACCAGCCCTATTCCCGTTAGTCATAACTTTCCCCGGCAATTCATAGTATCTCACACCGCCATTTTCTATTGGGTGCAACTTGCTTGAATTGTAATCATATACTCCCTGCTCAAAAACATCTTGTAAATTTTCACGGCCAGACTGCAAAATCCACCCATTTCCAGTCAGTGCTTTTACCGGATGATAAAGCCCCTGTGTATTGTCAGTAAATTCAACCACTACACTTCCGCGCTCTCCGTAAACATTGATGGATTTAATAGAGTCCAAATCAGCAATTGGAAAATTCTTTATTAAATTATCATGATCGGCACCCGGCTTGTTCCATTGGTCCGCAAATTCATGCGCCAATTTATTAAAGCCGGCAAACTTTGTTTCTATTTCCGCTCCCACCACTGGTTTTCCACCCACTCGCGTCTCAATATTATAATGGTCCATTGCCACTTTATCCGAACCATCGGCATTCAAAAAGCGCACGTGTGGATTACCTTCACCATCAACAAATAATTCTACCCTATCGCCGGGATTTTCATCAAACGGGTGCGCGATTTTGTGGGTACCGTCTAAAAATTTATAACCCATCCGTTCCATTTCGGTTTTAAGCCAATCGGTATAATCATGATTGGACATTCCCTTAAAATGAGAATCGCCCTTGAAACTTTCAATCGCGCGCCACATGCCTTCGTATTTGGGAGCTCCCGGGAGCCGGGTGTCGTGTAATTCATAATGCGCGATCGCCGGCGGTCTTTCGCCGGTTGGTAAATGTTCGGTGCCACCACTTGTGGCCGGGTCGGGACTAATTACTTCAGCACCGTGGCCACTACGGCCACCCGGCACATGTTCCGCCCCGCCAGCGCCACTGCCGGGGACAGTCGCTCCGGCCGCCACCGCGCCAATGCCAAATTTTTCACGCAAAGCATCCGCGCCGGCATTTTTAGCGCGACTAAACAATTCACCGGCCCCCCAAGCCAAACCGGCGCCAGCTAAAGCGCCCACTGCCGTTGAACCAATACGCCAAAGTAAAATTCGGCGTCGTTCGCGATCTTTGTCCGGTTGACTAATATTGCCATCGGCTTTTACACCCAAATTATCACTCTCCAAACTACCCAAAACTTGTGAATTGGTAAAATTGTTGAGTTTTTCCAAGGCCAAACGGGCAAACACACCGCGATTGTAGGCCTCGTAAACCAAATTTTCCAATTGTTTGCGAGTAACCGGATTCTGATTGATATAATCCACCGCGCGCGAATCTTCAATCGTATCGGCATTATTTTTTAGCCAACGATTCAGCAGGCGAACGTCATCCGCCAAATCATTTAATTCGTCCGCGGTAAGAGTAGCCGGATTCACATTGAATCTATCCTGCAAAGTTCGTGTTTGTGTAAACACAACATCAAACCGCGTTCGCCCATCTCGATATTCACGCCCTTTGCGAATACCCTCACCCATATGATAACCGCTCGCGCCTCCACCAATCGCGCCCATCACCGCCCGGGCGGCACCACTGTTTAGTAAAAACGCTCCGGCCATACCACCACCCAAAGCAGCTGTTCCGGCGACCCCTTTCCAACCATATTTTTTCGCTGATTGACCGCTAAATCCTTGGGCAATGCCATCAAACAACCGAATAACGATTGGGTCAGATCCGGCAGCAGCCAAAACCTGTGTTACTTCGGCGCCTTGCGTTAAACGCGCGATTGCCAAAGCGCACGCTTTTTTCTGTTTTTCATTGGGACTATCACCTTCACGACGAATTTTTTTCAAAACATTGATATACATTTCCAATCCCTCACCGGTCAAACCGGTGGCTGCGGCTTTGTCGCCTTCCGCCAATTCATTTTTACCCTCTACTATACCAATTATTGTCTCGGCTAATTTTTTCTTTTCTTCCGGTAAAATTTCTCGGCCGTGTTCACGCGCGCGCCAAGCGGCCAAAGCGCGAACATAGGTTCGCAAAGCATCGCCGGTAAGGACAATTCCGGCCGGCGGACGGTCGGCATCATCAATCTCAATCGCCTCTTTTCCGGCCACCCGCGTGGCCTCGGCAATCAAAGCGGAAAGTTCCGCAACCGTATCGGCAGCATTGTTTAAACCGGTGACAGCATTAACTGTTCCGCCGTTAAAACTCCTATTAATATCAAAATCAGCGGGATTAAAATTGAACCGTTGCGCCAAATACATTTGAATGCGCTGGTCGCGCGTGCGGTTGGTCAAGTCCTCCATGGTTTTTTTGTCTCGATCTTCTTGGACTTTTCTGCCAAACCAAAATTTTTGTAAAACACCGCGAACAGCGCCACCGACAGTACCACCACCAACAACTGCTGCCCCGGCAACTAAAGCAGTCGCGCCAGCTGGGACCAGCACCGAAGCGCCCAAGGCACAACCGCCAACTAATACGGCTGTGGTGACAATTCTTTTGGCAAGTTGCGGTAACATCGCTCGCGCTTTGTCCCAACCGCTAATATGGCGAGCAGTATCATTGTTGATATCGGCACGAACAGTTTCGTGCAATACTTTGGAAGCGCGCAAAGCGTATTTCTGCTCCCACAGCAAGGTAAAATGATTCCAATCGCGAATACCGTGTCGAGCTAAATCTGCCAAAATTCTTTGACCGGCTGGACCGGCAGGCGGAGCGGCGAATAAATTTTTCAAACGATCAGCAACAATATCCTCCATTGGCAAACCTTTGGAAGTATAGCCTGTTTCCGAATACTCATTCCGATACATATCCAACATTAAATTGAACAATTCCTGCGGACGCGATTGGATAATTTCTCCAACCAAAGTATCGGGGATGTCGATATCCCGTTCTTTGACTTTTTCATTCGGTGTTTTATCTTTTCTCTCTTTTTTAAATAAAGTAATTTCAATATTACCCAATTTTTTCCAAATTTCCGCCATGTTTCTTTGGGCATTTTTATCTTTCTTTTTCAGATTATGAATGTCCTCTCGACTATTTCTGATTAAATCCATTACCGGCTCGTAGCCGCCGTCGCTAGCGCGGTCCCAAAGGGCTTTGGCCTCTGTTTCCAATTCTTCTTTTTCTTTGGCAAAATCAAACGGCTCGGCTTCCACTTTGGGCGCGTTTTTCATCTCTTCTAATACCGCCAAAAATATCTCACCGGTTTTTTCCGTCCGATCTTCGGGAGAAGGTGTACCGTCTACCCCGTTCTCCCAAGCCGCAAACCGCTCAGTCACCAAACGAATTATCTCGGCGTGTTCGGCGCTAAGCGGAGGCCTATGAGTTGCTAAACTGTTATAACTGCCGGCAGCAATAAAATTTTTATCGCGTGGTTCCGTGGGCGGTGTGATAACGGACTCTCGGGGAACAGTAGGAATCGTCGGTTCTTTCTTAGGAGCGGCCGGTCGGGGTGGTTTGCCCCCCGCGGCCGGAGCCGGAGCCGCGGCGGCATCATCAAACGCTTTTTTGTCTTTATCGTATTGATCCCAAATTTTCTTGGAGTCGGCCACCTCTTTATCGTATTTTTCCCACGCCTTGGCAATCTTACTCGCGCTCTTTGAAACAGCCCCGTCCAAATCAACTGCGACTTTTCGGCGTCCTTCGGTAATTGCCTCATTACCGGCCTCGGCTTGTTTAGATAAAACAGCATCCAAATCACGGCGCAGTTTCTCCAAATCCGCGTCGACTTTCTTATAGATCTGGGCGGCCTCTTGTTTAACAGCATTAATCTCCCGATCATCGCGGTCGTTCCACTCGTTCCAAGATCCCAATTTGTTAATTAAATCTTCAATGGTTTTTTCCAGATCATTTAACCGTTTGACAAATTCTTTGCGTTTAACAGTGGCGACATCGTTCGTACGATTCTGCAATTCATGAATAGTGGCGACGCGAGTATCCGCTTCGGCCTCATCACGGCTGGTGCGCTGAACTTTTTCCAACATGCTTAAATTCATGTTAGGTAATTCATCCAAATCAGGGATGGTATTGCCGGTGGCATCAACCGGCCATAAAGTGGCATAGGCGTTACCATTTTCGTCAACTACAATATCGTTATAAGGCAAATTTCGATCTACCTCATACCTTTGCCCCCTAATTATTACTCCGCCTTCTTGTAGATGAATCCTCTTTGGTGGCAAGGGCGACTCTAAATCAGGGAGGGGGGCGCCGTTTTCATCGTTCAAATACAATTCCACTGTTTTATTGCGAGTATTATGGCGTGGATTCGCATCTAATTGAGCAAAATGCCACCGCTCGTCGGCCGGATCAAAATAAGTGACATAATCGCCAACCGCAAAATTACTAGCATCGAAATTGTGCCACGCTTCGGGCGTGCTTTGTTGGACATGTCTATCTGGCATATTATTATTCTTTATTAATAATAGTTTTTATTTTTCTCATTTTAACATCCCGCTCCAAAGCACGCAACTCATCTTCTAAAATTTTCGTTTCTCCTTCCGCCACATTCAATTTTGCCAAAAATTTTGCCAACGCGAAATTGGCGACCGCGACAATCGGATCAATTTTTTCATTTTTTAAAATTTGTTCCTCCGCGTCTGTCATAATTATTCACCAAATGCCTGTTTTACCTCGACTGCAAAATCCGCCAAGGTCTTTTTGACTACTTCCACAAAATTCGGCACATTTTTTTCCCAAAACTGCCACCAAACCTTTGGGTCAATTTTGGAATTTTTCATTAATTTCGCAAATTCGTTGGCGGATTTTTCATTCATAAACGGGAGTAACGCCGCGCCCAAGCGCTGTTCAGCATGCGCCACAAATTGCGGGAAATATGTCGCCTGCGCTTCGTCGTTCATTTTTTCAAAACCGTTGGCTTTTAGGGCCTCTAACACATATTCCTCAATTGGATTGGTTGTTTGTACTGGCATACAAAATAAATTAATAATTAATTATTATTTAAATTAAATTTTACCAAACAGATGTTTGCGATATTTTATCGCCCACCAAGCCGACAACACCGCCCCCAAAATAAATCCAGCCAAACCATTCATGGCCAAATTAGGCCGACTGGGCCAATTTTTGGCATATGGCACGCTCACAACTTTAATCGCCACATCGCCCCCGACATATTCCCAACCGCGCGCGGCGATAGTTTTACTAACCACGTCCGAAAACGCCAAGGCCTGCTCGCGCGTAGACGCGTAAACGGTCGCTTTTAATAAACTGGTACCATACATCATTTCGGCGCGCACATTTTTGGTCCAGGCCTTACGCCGAGCGCGTTCGGTCAAACCAGTCCAAGCGGTTTTGTCAAACGACACCTCCGCCTCTTCCATCACCTTATCATAAAAATCCGAAGTTTGCATCACCGCGGCTAAATTTTCGCCCGTGCGTTCGGCCGCTTTGGCTTGAGTATAGGGGTCAACACCGGTGCGATCGCGCGAGATAATCAAGACCTGCGACTCGGCCGAAAAATATTTGGGGAACAATAAACTGACGAGCACTGACAAAACCGCGAAAATCAACCCCCAGACGATAATTAATTTGAGATGTTTTTGAATGACAATAAACATAATGAATATTTAAAATTTCTTTTCTAAAATTTTAACTTCCAAATCCAAATTTTTGCCAGCGCGTAAAACTTTCAATTTTATGATCTCGTCAGCTTTTACATTATACCACATTTTGTCATTTTCTGCCAACAGGCCATTTGCTTCCACTATTATATCCCCCGCGCGCAACTCACCGGCGCCCTTGCTCACAAAAAATCCGTTGACCGTTTGACCAGCAATCGCAATCGATTGCTCATCCGAATACCAGCCCTCTAAACCTAAGGTCGGATAAATTATTTTCTGTTCATTCAACACGCCGGGCAAAAGCCGACTAATATATTGAAAAGGCAAAATCAAACGACTGTCGGTAACGAAACCGGCCAAACGCCCCTGATTGTTTACCACTATTTGACCAACATTAAAATCGGCGTCCAAAACCGCCCGTCCGGTAGGCACCGAATCCAAGTGGGGATAATTTTCGGAAAAATTGGCGTCATTGATTTTCGTGGTTAAGCGCCAAGTGTCCGCGCTTAAAACATACAAATCAGAATCAATATCTAAACTATCGGCCAAACCGGCGACTTTAAATTGAACATTGCCACCGACCGCTTCGGTTTCTTTGGAAATCAAATGTAAAAAAACCAAGCCTGATAATTTATCAGCCAAAAATTTATCAACGTCATAAACCGCGCCCCCCGGCAATACCACTTGCCAAACGCGATAATTTCCCACCGGACGAGGCAAATACAGCACGAGCCAACCATCGGACGAAATTACCGTCGCTTGACCCAAATAATTTTTTTGCGGCAAAGTCACGACGCCACGATTAATTTCACCCGCCGAATATACTTCGGCCACGCGTTCAAAAACCTCGGTCGCCACCCGTTCTTCCAACTGATTACGACTCGCCACTCCCAACCGTTGCGACACTACCCAACTGTCCCCACCGCCAAACCCTGGCCAAATCCAACCGATCATCATGGATGCGCCCGAAAGTCCGGCCACCAAACCAAACACGGTCGCGACCAAAAGAATTTTGAGGCGTTGGAATTGATGATAACGTTTAATATCGCAAGTTTGGGGAGGGAGGTGGGGAGGTAAAACCATAAATAAAAATAAATTTCAAAATCCAAATTTCCAATGTCAAATCAATGTCAAATCCCCAAGCTCAAAACGCGATTTGGCATTTGAATTTTGGATTTGGTTTGACATTGGAAATTTGACATTTGACATTATTAATACTATCGCCATCTCGCCACGAACATCAAAAACAAAAATAGCAAAACGCCATTAACAATTAAAAAAACGCTTTGCTTTTTCCAATTTATTCCCGCCGGGGTAAAATAAAATCGCGCCATAATCCACAGCCCATACCAAAACCATGTGACTAAAAAACCGGAAATAAAATAACCGAGCGGTAATAAATAAATCACCCAAGCCAATTCCAGCATCATCGCCAAAACCGCGAGCGCCCAAACGCGCATTTTAGTAACATTTTCAATTTCATATTCTTGCCACCAAAAATACGCGGACCAAGCGGACAGGCAGGAACCCAAAAATAACCACAACCAGAAATGGACGTTAAAAATTTGTAAAATAATAGAAGAATAAATTCCCACCCAAATTCCGCACAGGCCAAAAATCGTCAACGCGAGCCGAACGCGCCGTTCCGGTTTAAACGCGAGCAAAGAACGATCGGGGGTGGCCGGCAACAACCAAAAACTTAACGCCGGCAAAAATATAAAAATCAGCCCGGACAAACGCGTGCTCAATATTTGTTCCACAAAAAGCAGATAAAATAACAAACCAAAATTAAATAAAGCTAAAACCAAAAAATGACGCACGCGTTTCCAAGCGGGCGGATAATAGCAAAGGCGAATAACCATAGCCGATAGCGCGAGCCTAAATAAAATCCAAACCACTAACATCCAAAAAACCGTCAAACGCGTAAGCGCCAACCAAAACAAAAGCGCGACCACAAATTCGGTTACCGCGGCCAAACGCGGGTGCATGGAAATTTTGTGCCAAGGAAAGGACATATAGTGAAATTTCAAAATCCAAATTCCCAATTTCCAATCAATGTCAAAGTTAAAATGTCAAATTTGTAATTTAGATTTTGGATTTGATTTGACATTGGAAATTGGATATTTGACATTATTAATATTTATATTATACCACATCCGCGCCAAAAAATCAACCCTTGTTTTTTATGAAAATTTATGCTAAACTACGGAAAATATGTCTTTGGCCCAGAACAAAAAAGCACTATTTGATTACGAAATCCTCGAAAAAATGGAGGCGGGTTTGGAATTGACCGGACCGGAAGTGAAATCGGTAAAAAACGGACAAATTTCTTTAAAGGGGGCCTATGTTACTTTTCATAATGATATGGCGTATCTGATTAACGCCCATGTGAGCGCTTACAAACCGGCCGGTAAACAATTGGAGTATGAACCGGACCGCAGTCGACGACTCTTGCTTCACAAAAGAGAAATCCGCTATTTACAAGGAAAAACCCAAGAAAAGGGCTTGACAATAGTGCCACTTTCAGTGTATACTAAACATCGCTTTGTCAAAGTTGAAATCGCGGTGGGACGAGGCAAGCAAAAATACGATAAACGTGAAACAATTAAGAAGCGCGATTTAGACCGAGAGATTAAGAGAACATTGAAAAATTGAATTGAAAATTGTAAATTGATAATTGAAAATTGATACGGGGGCGTTGGGCATCGACGGTAAAATCGGTTGTCACTCGCAAGTAGAGACGGTTTCGGGCCTCTTTAATCTGCCGAAACAACATAATAAGTGCCAACTTGTTATCAAAAGTTAAGAACGCGATTGCTGTCGCCTTTGGCGGCTGCGGTAGCTGTAACTTAGCTCCGACTTTGGCCTAAGGGCCGGTCGGCATCGTCTGTGTAAGATTCCGTAGCACAGATCCGGTGTAAACCACGGAAAGTAGTTTATTTTGGCGCCGGACAAAATAAGCGAAATTAATTCGGCTAAGCGAACGTGACTTTTGCGCTTTTCGTACCCGTTCGTCGAAAAAAATAAAAACGCTAAACTTGTAGAAGGTAATAATCGTTTTCATCGGACGCGAGTTCAACTCTCGCCGCCTCCACAAAATTAACTATGAGAATTTCCCGCAAAAAAAGACCGGAGGAACCAAAAAAGGTATTTTTTTACAACGAAGGCATTCGGGCTCTTCAGGTTTTGGTACTGGATGATAATGGTAATTTAGGGGTAATGCCAACCGCGGTCGCGATACGCTTGGCGCGCGAACGTGAATTGGATTTAGTGGAAATTAACCCCAAAGCCGATCCGCCGGTGGCAAAAATAATGAACTTTGGACAATTCCGCTATGCCCAAGAAAAAGAAGCCCGTTTGCGTCGCGCCCACCAACACGTGGTAGAAACCAAATGCGTCCGACTGTCACTGCGCATCGGCGCCCACGATTTAGAAATCCGCAAAAATCAAGCGATTAAATTTTTTGAACAAGGCGATAAAGTAAAAATAGAAATAATTTTACGCGGTCGCGAAATGCAGCGCGGACAAATGGCCCTGGAAGTAATGAATAAATTTATCGCCGACTTAAACGCCGTTTTTCCGGTGCGTCGCGAAGAAGACGTGGAACGCCAAGCCAACAAAATTATGGCGACATTAATGAGAATATAAACTTTTTAAAAACAAATAAAAATATATGCCAAAAATGAAAACCCGAAAAGCGATAGCCAAAAGATTCAAGGTTACCAAAACCGGTAAAATCAAAAAACGCGTTACCGGCCAAGACCATTTTAACGCCCGCGAAACCGGCAAAGTCCGTCGTCATAAACGCCGTGCTTACATCGCGAGTAAAACCTTGAAAGGTTTCATGGATATCGCCATGCCGAACTAATCGAAAATCACTGTCATCCCCGTGAAAACGGGGATCCAGAAACTATAAACGGCGACTGGATTCCCGCTTTCGCGGGAATGACATCATAATAAACTAACTAATACTAAAATTTATGACCAGAATTAAAGGTGGCGTATTGCATGCCAAACGCCGACGCGGAATTTTAAAACATACCAAGGGCTACATGTGGGGCCGCAAGTCCAAGATTAAAGTAGCCAAAACCGCCCGCTCCAAAGCCGGCCAATACGCTTTCAACGACCGTAAAGTCAAAAAACGCACCGCGCGCGGATTATGGCAAATAAAAATTAATGCCGCCGCTCGCAAAGAAGGAATTTCTTACAGCAAATTAATGGACGCGCTCAAGAAAAAAGGCATCGCGCTGGACCGCAAGGTATTGTCGCAAATCGCGCAAAATTACCCGGCCTTATTCAAACAAATTTTAGCGGTAGTCAAACCCTAAACCAGATGCTACGGCATCGGTTCAGGGCTACGTCCTAAACCAGATGTGATAACATCGGTTCAGGACAAGAGTTATCCACAGTTTGAGAAAATTTGCCTTAAATTAAGGACTTGACAGGGTTGTGGCGGTGCGGTATAATTATTTAATAGTTATTAAAGACCTGGTAAGTGTTCGAACGTAGTGGAGTCATCCCCCTCCTTTGACTCTCGCTCGTTCGGACGCTTACCGGGTTTTTTTATTTTAGGTTGGTCTTGACGAAAATCAAAAAATATACTATAATTAACTTGTTAAAAATTTGTAGTAATTAATATAAAACAATTTAGAATAATTAGCGGGTCGGTAGTTCAACTGGTTAGAGCATCCCGACTAAGTCGGGAAAGTTGCTGGGTAATTAAAATATATGGAGGAAATATTTTATACCTACTTACTGCACAGCCAATCAAGAAATAAATACTACATCGGGAAAACCAATAACATAACAAGACGATTTAAAGAACATAATAACGGAGAAGAAAAGTATACTAAAACAGGATCGCCGTGGACTTTGATTGGAACCATAATTTCTCAAACAAATTCTGAGGCGACTAAACTTGAAAGCAGACTAAAACGAACAAAAAATACAAAATACATAAAGTGGTACTTTGAACAGCATGGTGCGTAAGCCATTAAGCGGGTCGGTAGTTCAACTGGTTAGAGCACTGCCCTGTCACGGCAGAAGTTGCGGGTTCGAGTCCCGTCCGACCCGCTTAGTGGCTTATTTTTTATAAAACAACTATTTAGAGCATTCCGACTGAGTCGGTGCTTGCATCCCGTATTGAATCGGGAGAAAGTTGTGCCGACTGAGTCGGCATCCGACCAGCCAATTTATAACACTTGACAAATGCCAAATTTCAGTTTATACTATTCACACAAGTATGACTTACTACATACAACAATTTAGTAAACTCAAAAATTATAATCGCCCAGATCCCGACTAAGTCGGGATTTTTTATTTTAAATGTATAATCTATATATTATGAAAGAAGAACTTAAAAAACAATTTCTAGATAAAGCCCGAACACACGTTAATCATGTCCGTGAAAAAATAACTGGTGATATTGCCCGGCGTGAAACCAAAGGAACGGTAATGAAAAAAACCGCCCAAGCCCTGCACCCGGGCGATGCGATCGCGCAATATACCATCGCCGCGCACAACGATGTCCAAATCGAAAATCTAAAACAACTCTACCCTTCTCCATATTTCACGCGCTGTGAATTCAAAATTAATGACGAAACCAAAACAATGTATTTTGGTAAATTTTCTTTTAATGATGAAAAAATATATTCGTGGGTAACGCCAGCCGCTGCCTTACGTTTTGAAAATCCCGGGACCGCTTCTTACACTCGCCCGGACGGCAGTATCCAAACTGGTCAACTACTTAGCAAAGACCAATACATGATTGTGGACGGCAAATTAAAATTTTTATCCACCGAAAGCACAGCTGTCCCACGCGAATTGATTTATCAAGAACATTTTACCCGTCAAAAACCCGGCTTCGTATTGCCCGAAGTAATTGAACAAATGGAAAAAGCGCAAGACCAAATCGTGCGCGCGCCTTATCCTGGGCCACTGGTAATTTCCGGCCCAGCTGGCTCTGGCAAAACCACGATGGCGCTTCACCGTGTCGCCTACTTAATGCAATCTCCCGAAACCACCGAACTATTTTCCGCTGATTCAATTTTAGTTTTAGTGCAAGATGTTGGCACGCGAGATTACTTCTCTCACCTACTGCCTGAACTTGGCATTCGTGGCGTTGAAATTATCACTTTTGCCGAATGGGCGCTCAGGGTATTGCGTTTGGAAAATTATCAAATAATTATCCGCCCAGGACAAAATGAAAAAGAAAAAAACTTATATGAATTTGCCAAACTTACGACTTTAAAAAAATTGCCAACCGATTTGAAATATAACAAAAATATTTTTGTATTACTGACTGAAATTTATCAATTTTATTTTGACAAAATCCAATTAGCATTATTTGCCAAACAAAAACACGAACGTGCTTTAGACCGCTTTGATTTAACTATTTTATTACACTATCATCTTAAAACTTTTGGAGAATTTACTATCAACAAAGAATATTACGAACAATCAATACGAAATACTTATCGCAAAAAAACCAAGGCCTTTCCGGCGCAATACAATTTAATGATAATTGATGAATTTCAAAATTACTTGCCCGAGCAATTGTCTTTGCTTAAAACTTGCCTAAACCACCGGCTGGAGTCGGTCGTGTATGTTGGCGATCTGGCCCAGCAGACACAGTTAGGCACAATTAAAAACTGGGGAGATATTGGCGAAACCGTAGAAACCAACCGTCTAGTCGCTTTACAAAAAGTTTACCGCAATACCAAACAAATTTTGCTTTACATTCGCGCACTGAGATATTCGGTACAGATTCCGATAGGGATTAAAGATGGCCAACCGGTGCAGGAATATATTTGTGAATCAGCCATGGAAGAAATCACGCAAATTAAAAAAATAATTACCGACGCGAGTACCGGCACTATTGGCATTTTGGCCGAAGACAAAGAATATCTTACTGAATTTAAAAAAGAATTTGCCGATAACAAACGCGTCCATTGTTTAAGCCGACAAGAAGCGCAAGGCGTGGAATTTGAAATCGTCTGCCTGGTTGGTATTAGCGAAAACTATTCTAACGCCGACAATCTGCCACCGGAACTGGCCGTGGAAATTAAAAAGGTTGAACGTGATTTGCTGTATGTCGCCTTAACTCGCGCGATGAACGAATTGCATGTGATGGGGAAGATTAAATTAAAAAATATTAATAATTAGTTATCCACAGCCACAGACAATTGACAAAAATATTGACGCTGGTGATGGATGTGAGAAAATACCTGGGTAGTTCAACCAAGAGAGGAGGTGGGGTTGAACGATTGGAGACGGCCGTCAGAACGGCCGAAGAACAAGCACGGCATTCGCATGCTTGACGAAAAACAACACGAACCGCGACCCAAAGGTCGCAAGGAGAAGCGCAATGGTTCACGCCCTCGACCGTCAGTTGACGGCCGAATGAGTGAGCCAAAGTTTGTCTCACCGCCTGTTTTGGCTCGCGCGCCCTATTGCGGCGTATGCGGTCAAGACGGACATGAGTGGGGCGCCTGTCGCCCCACTCCCCAGGAAGGCACGTGTTGAGCCGTCCGGTTCCGCGTGAGGTGTGGCGCGCACCTTCACCCCTGCGCCATCTCACCAAATGCTTCTCGCGCAGGAGCACTTGGTGAGATGTTGAAATCACAAATTTTTTGTGTTACAATATACCCATGAAAAAATATTTACCAACTATTTTAATTATTGGTACCATTGTCGTAGTAATCGGCCTAATTTTTTACGCCAAATCTCGCCCGGGCCAATATGACAATTTGGCGCGCTGTTTAAAAGACAAAGGCGCTATTTTTTACGGCGCGTTTTGGTGCTCACATTGCCAAGATCAAAAAGCCGAATTTGGTAAATCCGCTAAACTACTCCCCTACACCGAATGTTCCACTCCCGACGGCAAAGGTCAATTACCAGTTTGTAATGACGTGGGAATTAGTAGCTATCCAACTTGGGTATTTTCAAATGGAGAAAAAACCTCGCGCGTATTTACACCGCAAGAATTGGCTGACAAAACCGGCTGTCCACTAAATTAATATATGACCGCAACTATCACCACGATTTTATCAATCCTCACTATTATCGGACAAATTATAATTTTAAAACATTTAGCTTTAATAATTTTCTGGCCAAACCATAAATACCGTGAGCTGATTCGCAAATACGCTCCACACTTGGCGCTCGTGGCCGTCACCATTGCCACGCTCGGCAGTTTATTTTATTCCGAAATTGCCGGCTATGAACCGTGCAAACTATGCTGGGCGCAAAGAATTTTTATGTATCCGCAAGTAATTTTACTAATTACCGCTTTTGCTAAAAAACGTGCCGGTGCGATGCTTGCTTATACTTTACCGCTATCGGTCATTGGTGGACTAATCGCAATTTATCATTACCTGTTACAATTAGGCGTAGTGTCGGGCGTGGCCTGTGGCGTGGTTGGTTATTCGGTTTCTTGCGCGCAGAAATTTGTTTTGACTTATGGTTATATTACAATTCCGCTGATGGCGGTAACGGCGTTTGGATTATCTGTCGTGGCTTATTTTGCCAATAAAAAATAGAACGAACAACAAAAAAACGTCTCAATTTTTGGGACGTTTTTTTGTTTGGATTTATGAGTTGTTATTTAACTTTTCAACAATAATTGGATTGGAATTTGGTTTCACATCTTCAACACCAAGCGCTTTTGCTAAATCTTGACGTGTTTTAATTTTGCGCACTTTACCATCACCAACTAACGCTAAAGAATTACTTAAAGAAGACAGGCCTTCTACTAACTGGGATGTTTCGACATCATCGGCTAAATTACCAAACACCGCCTCATCGGCCGGATTTTTTCTTTCTGCCATATTAAATTTTAAAATCTTTAATCGTGTTTAAAATATTATCAAAATTTTCACTATCACCAAAAAATTCCATTACTTTCACTGATTTTTTGTTAACGGTTTCGTATAATTCCATTACTTCATAACTGTTTGTCTGTAAAGAAACCGCGAGAATAACCGGTTTAAATCGTTTAAAATCATACCCAAACCAGGTGCCAGTGGCAATTTTTTCTCCCAACATTGGATCGTACCGATTTTCTCCTGAAAAAATTATAAAATCACCGGGGCCATCAGGACTAAAAAACTCCACTCTATTTTCACTGTGTTTTATCATCCACCCATTTGGGTAACTCAAATAAAATTGCGCAAGGCCGGTTTCTTGATAATGCTGGGGTCGCTCCTGAATTTTTTTCAATTCGGCCTGATATTCATTTTTAAATTCCGCGAGTTGAGCGTTCACGCTCGTTTTAATTTCTTCCGCCTTTTTATTATAATTCACCGCCTCGCAAGTATAACCGGTTAACATCAAAGCCAAGCCAATTACACCTAATACCGACAACGCTTTGGTGGCGATATTTTTAGAGAGATCCCGACTTAGTCGGGATGACAAGTTAATACCCAACTTTTTTTCTTCTTCGCTAATTTTAATTTTTGTTTTTACTACCGTATCAGGATTTAACGAAATACTATCAATCCCTTCAGCCACTAAAAATTGCGCGAACTCCGGATAATCGCTGGGCGCTTGTCCGCAAATACCTACTTTGCGTTTATATTTATGCGCCACTTCAATCACTTGGCGAATCAATGTCTTCACCGCTAAATTATTTTCATCATAAACATGCGCGACTAACTGCGAATCACGGTCAACTCCCAAAGTCAATTGCGTTAAATCATTGGACCCAATCGAAAACCCATCAAAAATTTCGGAAAATTCTTTGGCCAAAATTACATTGGATGGGATTTCGCACATTACATATACTTGTAAGCCGTCTTTGCCGCGCTCCAAACCATATTCTTTCATCACCGCCAACACTTTTTTACCTTCTTCTACCGTGCGACAAAACGGCACCATCACAATAATATTTTTTAAGCCCCACTGTTCGCGCGCTTTTTTAAATGCCGCGCATTCCAACGCAAACCCGGGCTTGTATTTGGGATCATAATAGCGCGACGCTCCCCGCCAACCAATCATGGGATTTTCTTCTTTTGGTTCAAAATCTTTTCCGCCGATTAAAGTCGCGTATTCATTAGTTTTGAAATCAGACAACCTCACAATTACATCATGCGGATAAAAGGCGGTCGCGATAAACGCGATACCCTCGGCTAATTTATCAATACAAAATTGTTTTTTATCAGTGTAACCCAATGTTAATTCGTTAATTTTTGTTTTTACCGCGTGATCAGTTAATTTATCAAAATTTATTAAAGCCAGCGGATGAATTTTTATAAAATTGGTGAAAATAAATTCTTCGCGCGCGAGACCAACGCCATCGCACGGAATATTGGCCAAAGAAAAAGCCGAATCCGGATTGCCGACATTCATCATTATTTTTGTTTTTGTTTCCGGTAAATTTTTCAATTCGGTTTTTTCCACTTCAAACGGCAAATGGCCTTGATAAATATAACCGATTTCGCCATCCGCGCACGAGGCCGTCACTTCTTGACCTTGTTTTAAAAGTTGTCGCACTTTGACTGCGCCCACGATACATGGCACGCCTAATTCGCGTGAGACAATCGCCGCGTGCGAAGTTTTACCACCTTGTTCGGTAATAATCGCTGATGCCACCCGCATAATTGGTTCCCAATCAGGATCGGTGATTCGCGTTACCAACACTTCGCCCGCCTTAAACTGTTTCATTTGTTTGGGGGAATTGATAATCCGCACGCGCCCTTGCCCAATTTTTTGGCCAACACTAATTCCGGTTGCTAAAATTTTACTTTTACTTTTTAAACGATAGGTTTCAATGACAGTTTTGTCTGAACGACCCTTCACGGTTTCCGAACGCGCTTGCACGATAAATAATTCGTTCGTTTGACCGTCCAACGCCCACTCAATATCCATCGCGTGTCCATAATGTTCTTCAATTTTTACACCCCACTTGGCCAGCGTAATCACTTGCTCTTCGGTAATACAAAATTTCTTTTGATCAGACATTTTTACATTTTCTGATTTTGTACCGCCACCTTTACCATAAACCAAACGCGCGTCTTTCGTGCCCAGCCGGCGACTGACAATTGATTTAAACCCACGCTTCACGCCATCTTTGAAAACAAAAAATTGATCCGGTGTTACCCGGCCCTTAACAATATATTCGCCCAAACCATAGGCCGCGTTAATTAAAACCACGCCGTTAAAACCACTTTCAGTATCAAGGGTAAACATTACGCCCGACGAGCCCAAATCCGAACGCACCATTTTTTGCACACCAACCGAAAGCGCCACCGCAAAATGATCAAAACCTTTGGCTTCACGATACGAAATCGCGCGATCGGTAAATAACGATGCTAAACATTTTCGCACCGCGTCCAAAAGCGCTTTTTCACCTACCACATTCAAATATGTTTCTTGTTGGCCGGCGAAAGAAGCATCAGGTAAGTCCTCGGCGGTCGCCGACGAGCGCACCGCCACATCGGTCGCATTCCCCCTCCTGCCCGAGGAGGGGGCGAGGGGGCGGTGGGAGTCGGCACTCAATTTTTTATATGCACCGCCAATCTCCTTTTTCATTTCTAACGGAAACTCACCACTCAAAATCATTGTCCGCACCCGTTTACCCGCCGCCGACAACGCCCGCACATTTTTTACATCCAATCCTTTTAATGCCTGTTTAATTCTTTTATCTAATTTATTATGTGTCAAAAATTCGCGATAGGCCGAAGCCGTCAACGCAAAACCATTAGGAACAGGCACGCCCTTTTTCTTTAATTTTTGATACATCTCGCCCAAGGAAGCGTTTTTGCCACCCACGAGCGGAACGTCCTTGATTGTGAGTTCTTTAAACCAGCGAATGTTGGACATGAAAAATCACTATATTTAAGTTTTTTTAGCTATTTATTATTATAGCATAAATATTGAAAAATGGAAAAATGAAAATTATTTCTTACTAAACACTTATTTTTTCATTGCCCCAGCTACCGCCGCCTTTATCACATCCAACTGTTCGGCGCTAACTTTCGCAGGATCAAGTCCTAATTGAGCCAAGAATGTTAATGAAGCATCAATCTCTCCCGCAAAAACCGAATTAATAGCCAATCTAACATCTTTCAGTTCTCTTTCTGTGTCATAACCACTTCTAGCTCCATTTTCAGCTCTCTCTGTGACCATTTTTTCAATTTCCGCGACTAACGCCCGAGCTTGGGCTAAGTCCAACACACCGCTTTGATTAAAAAACCGAAGAATAGAAGAGGTAGTATCAAAATTATGATAAAACTCAGCAGTCGACTGTAACGCATGCTTCTTTTGTGGATCTTCTATTAAACTTAAAAAGAATACGTTTTTAACCATATCAGCTACCCCTTGTTCGCCCAGATGTTTTTTAATAAGCTCTAAATATTGTCGTCGCAGTTCATCATCATCGTCCATCAAAATCATCACTGGCTCAATTTTTCTTATTATCTCATCATCAACCGATGTCAACTGATCAAATTTAACATCAATCCCAAATTCTTGCATCCTTCTCCCAAAGACACGAAATCGCGTTGTCGCCAATTTATATTCACCATCCTCCGGTGCTTCTCCCTTGGATCGACCAATCTCAATATCCGCTTGTTCTCTGGCGGTTAAAAACTTATCAAATGTCGCCGCTGCCAAAGCATCCCCTTCCTCTGGGTAAGCTTCTTTCAACATTTTTACTAATTCTCGCAAAACCACAGTATTCTGACCTCTTTCGCAGATACTACTAATAAAATCTGGGTCTAAAAACAGATCCTTCAGAAATTCCTTATTTTGTGAACGTTCCATCCTTGAACCTGACAATTCATTCTCACCAATAAATCTACCTCTAAAAAGAGTATTAAACGGCCATTGGACTTTTCCTTCGCCAAATTTAATCGCTCTTTTTATTTCTTTTTTAATATCCGCCAATACTTCCGCTCTTTTTTTGACAACGGCTTTATCCCAATCTTCACCACGCAATTTTCGATCCGATTCACTAAGCAAATATAATTTATTATTCTGCTTTTCAATTGCTAGTTGATAGGCGGCGTCTTTTAACTGTTCATTCTTGCCCGGAACCGGCCTAACCATAAATTCCCAATCACTACTATCAACCAAACCACGCAGTGGTGATTTATATATAGAAGTACTTACCAATTCAGCTCGCAACAACCCTTGCTGAATCATTTTGTCTCGCCATTCTCGAAAATTCTTTTTACTATCCCCCACTTTTTTAAGAAATGAATTATAAGCTGATTTTGTTTGCCTATCATATGAATTATTTATTCCAGTTTTTCTAGCCGGCAGGCTTGTTGCCTGCAATTCTTTCGCTCTCTTTTCTTCAATATCACGCGATTCACGCAAAAAATCTGTCAGTGCGATCAATTGATCACGCTGGGTATCAGGCATATGTTTATTTGCGTCAAGTATGCTCTTAATATGCTCGATTTTAGCGTCAGCAACAGTCAAATTATCATCACCTTGTATATTATCAATATCATTAAGCAAACGAACGGCAGTAGCGTTGTCTTTCTCCGGATCCAAACGACTCATATGATATTCTGATGCTTCTGGAGAACCTAATACCGTTTCTCTCGCATATTTAAGAGTTTCCTTATAAACTATGGTTGATTGGTGCTTTATCAATTCATCTTTCTTGTGTTTTAATTCATAACGAATTTTGGGGTCTAAATTTTCATCGTCAAGCGTCTTAAACTGTTCTAAATCAATCTCTTCAAATTTACTTTTAGCAAAAGCAAAGACCCTTTCAGCATCTTCACGTCGGTCGGACAAAACAAACATATGAGATAAATTTTGGTATCTTGATTTGGGAATTACCATCACATACGCGTCGCATTCTTTATTCCACTCGCAAATACACAAATCACCGCCATCAACTATTGGCTCTACCACAGACCAACTGCCGGACTTCTCCTCTTCCTCTTCAGTATATTCTGGCTCCTCAATCCCAGTAATATCTTTGCATACCCTAGCCGTCGCCCTGTCTCCATTCAACGCAAAAGTACGATACAATTTTTCCATTTCACCTTCCACCATTGAACTATCAACGGCTTGAAGTATTATCAACATATGTGCCACTTCAGTTCGCGCACAAGAATCAGCCCTACTCTTCGCTAAGTGAGACAAGTAATCACTTACGCGCGCCATCGCCTCTACTTTAACTTTGTGTGGCACTTTGACATCTGAATATTTAATATTATCCACATACTCTTTAATATTGTCAATATTTACAAATTTCCGAAGACGAAATTCGGCAATATCACCCAATAGTTTTACAACTTCTTCAGTTGACATTTGCTCGCGCTCTTCCGCCGACTTTGTTACTTCTGGCGTTATTGGCTCTGATCCAGTTGATTCAACGGTAGATTCGGCCGGTGAATCCGGACTGTTAGGTTCTAACAACAAACTAACAAGCTCTGTTTCCGCACCACTCTCACGAACTACCTTGGCAGCGGCGCTCTGCCACCCTGCCTCTACTTCTGCTTGTTCTTTGGGGCTTAGTTCTTTTTTATTTTTGTCGTCTTTTGTGTCTACTGGCATAAAATTAATTTTAAAAATAATATTTTAAAGCATTTTAATAACTTCATTTACAGCTGGCTTATCGCCATATGGCTTAAAAAATAAACTAGTCAAATTTTCCACACCAACATTATGAAAAACTGTCAATAGTTCTGCCAAAAAATGTTTATACGCACCAACAACCTCTTCAATGGTAATAGAATTATACTTCGCTTGGCAAACCATCTGCTTATCACAATGCATTTCTATTTTCATTAATTTCAATTTTAAATCAAAATATATCCGCAATAACTGTAATCTTAATTCATCTTCTAACACTAAATAGATAAACTTATTTAACACCTCATTACGGCTAAAATCTATCCACAAACCAGGCACTTTGCCAAAACCCAAATTAATTTCAATATTTTCGATATATTTTCTTTTATTTTTTTCGTCAGGAGTGTCAACTGTCGCTTTATACAAAGCTAAATAATATTCCAAACAATACAGCATGCCTTCGTGTTTAAATAATTTCAAATCATAATCTTTTTGGTCCTGAATAGATAATTTATTTTTTAAATTATTTCTCGTCTGGCCGGCAAATTCCCCCATTTGAGCCAAATTTGTAAATTGCATTACCGAACGTAAATAATTACTTACCGTTTCATTACTCCGTCCTCCCGCTTTCTTGTCTAAGACATCCGCAATATGCGATAAACAACGCGAAAGTTCAATTTCTTTGGGACTATCTTCTTTTAGAACTGCAATCAATTTTTGTAAATTAGCGACAACATCGGTTTCTTGGTCAATTTCATTGGCTAACACCTCCAAATTAGGCAGTAGATTATCGGCCAAAACCCGAAACTCATCAAGCCACAATACCAGTGGCTTTTCCGAGCCTTTTTGTGCGATAGCGAGCAATTGTTCAATTAACATACTTATAACATACTTAATAATTATGTTAGTATATTATAAACCAATGCGTTGATTTATACAAATACTTTGACTATTATTTTTTTATTTATTCACCATCTTTACAAATTCGTCCTCATTTAACACCTTAACCCCCAATTTCCGCGCTTTGGCCAATTTTGACCCGGCGGACTCGCCGGCTATTACAAAACTGGTATTTTTGCTCACACTTTCGCTAATTTGGCCTCCCAAGGCCCTTATTTTCTCTTTGACCTCGTCTCGGCCGAAATGTTCCAAAGTGCCGGTGATGACGAAGGTGAGGCCGGACAATTTTGAAGATTGAAGATTAAGGATTGAAGATTGAAGCGAAACACCACTCACGATTAAATCTTCTACTAATTTCACATTTTCTTTTTCGGCAAACCATTCAAAAATCGCGTTGGTAACAGCCGGGCCAACATCATTCACAGCGGTCAATTCTTCGGCCGTGGCCGTCTTAATTTTTTCTAAACTGCCAAAATGATTAGCGAGGCGCAGGGCGGTTTCTTCGCCTACATGCCGAATACCCAGAGCGTAAATAAATCGCGCCAAAGTAATTTTTTTAGATTTTTCCACTGACGCAATTAAATTTTCCGCTGATTTTTCCGCAAATCTTTCTAATGGTTCCAAATCCCCCACTGTTAAAGTAAAAATATCGGCCGAATTTTTAATAAGTCCCGCGCTCATCAACTGCTCCACAATTTTTTCTCCCAAACCATCAATATCAAACGCGTGTTTGGAAACAAAATGAATAATATTTTCTAATTCTTGGGCAAAACATTTTTTATTTATACAAAATAAACCGACTGATTTAGTTTGTTTTTTATCCAAACTTTCGCGTCGTTCTACCACGCCGTGGCAAATCGGACATTTCTTGGGTTCACTCACAAATTTTTCCGTACCCGTGCGCATCTTTTCCAACACTCGCACCACTTTGGGAATTATATCGCCGGCTTTTTCCACCACCACCATATCCCCCACTTTTACCCCCAGTCGTTTAATTTCATCAAAATTATGAAGCGTGGCGTGCGTTACCGTGGAACCAGCCAATTTTACCGCTTCCAGTAATGCCACTGGCGTCAATGCCCCCGTACGCCCCACCTGCACATAAATATCTTTCACGCGCGTGGTCCCCTGCTCGGCCGGAAATTTATACGCTATGGCCCAACGTGGCGCTTTACCGGTAAAACCCAAAGCGTCTTGATATTTTTTTTGATTAACTTTAATAACAATCCCATCAATCCAAAATGGAAATGATTCGCGTTTTTTTTGAATTTCAGAATAAAATTTGAAAATTTCCGGCAATGTTTTACAAACCCGCCAATTTTTATCAGTCAAAAACCCTAATTTATCCAACGCTCGCAACTCGTCCGCTTGGCAATCAATCTTCAATCTTAAATCTTCAATCTTACTGACATCATACGCCGTCAATGCCAACCTCCTATCAGCCACAACCTGTGAATCCAATTGCCGAATCGTTCCTGCCGCCGCGTTGCGTGGATTGGCAAAGAGGGCTTCGCCGTGCTTCGCCCTCCAAGCGTTAATTTCACGCAACATTGTAGCCGATAGCCACACTTCGCCTTCCACCACCAAATCAACCGACTCTTTTAACCGCAGTGGCACACTCTGAATCGTTTTAATATTTACCGTCACATCCTCGCCCACTTTGCCATCGCCACGCGTCGCCGCGGTTTTTAGCAATCCCTTTTCATAAGTCAAAACCATGTGCAAACCATCAATTTTCAATTCACAAACATAATCCAAATCAAACGGCCGACCAAACGGCGTTTTTTCTAAAAAATTCAAAATTCGCTCTTGCCAATCAGCCAAATCCTCTTCGGAAAAAGCATCGTTGAAAGACCATTGAGGAACGGTGTGAATGATTTTTTTAAATTCTTCCGAAGGTTTTCCAGCCACCCGTTGCGTCGGACTATCAGGCGTAATTAATTCCGGATGCTCGCTTTCAATTTTACGCAATTCACTAACTAGCCCTTCATACATCGCGTCGGTAATTTCTGGGTCGTTGAGGACGTGATAGCGATAGCGAAGGTCATTGATTTGCGAGCGCAGTTTTTCGATTTTTTGATTTAAATTTTTGAACATAACCGCTAAATTTCATTTTGGAATCTTACAATTTATTGAAAATACTAATTTAAATTAGTATTTAATTTTTTTAAGGTTAATATAATACCCCAGCAGTGGGATGCTTTGTTTTGAATTCTTCCAATTTAGCGATTACTTTGGGGTCTTGGGCGGCCGGGGTGTTTCGGATGTCTATGTATGTGATACTATCTGGCAATTTGGGTAGTTCGGATAGTTGGGGGTTATTGGAGCAATTAAGCCCTTGCAAACCATCTGGCAATTCGGGTAGTTCGGTTAGTTGGGGGTTGTCGGAGCAATTAAGCCCTCGCAAACTATTTGGCAATTTGGGTAGTTTGGATAGTAAGGGGTTATTGGAGCAATTAAGCCCTTGCAAACTATTTGGCAATTTGGGTAGTTTGGATAGTAAGGGGTTATTATGGCAATAAAGCCCTAGCAAACTATTTGGCAATTCGGGTAGTTTGGATAGTTGGGGGTTACTGGAGCAATTAAGCGCTTGCAAACTATCTGGCAATTCGGGTAGTTCGGATAGTTGGGGGTTACTGGAGCAATTAAGCGCTTGCAAACTATCCGGCAATTTGGGTAGTTCGGATAGTTGGGGGTTAATGTGGCAAAAAAGCTCTTGCAAACTATCCGGCAATTTGGGTAGTTGGGATAGTTGGGTGTTGGAGCAAAAAAAACGTTTTAAACCATTTAATTTATTAGTAAACTTAAGAGCTTCATTAATAGTGGGGGTCGCGGAGCCATTGTTATTAATATTAAGCAGTTCAACTTCGCCATATTGATTAGAATTGATTTGAAAACCGCCAATTTGTTTTTTAATGTATTCCAAAATAATAACCTGTTTGGCGATTATTTGGTGTTTGGTTCGGTATGCATTAACCCACTCCACTTTTACCAAACCCGCGCGTTCATATTCATTTTTGGCAATCTCAATCGCTTGTTTTAATTGTTCCAATTTGGCTTTGTCCGCGTCTGTGCCGGTTTGTAAATAACTTGCCAAAACAAGCTGAAATTCACCTTGCAGTGTTTGCAGGTGTTTTAATTTGGTGGTTAATTGGGAGCAGGATTGGGACATTGGTTTGGGGGTGAAATACTAATTTAAATTAGTATTTAATTTTTTTAAGGTTAATATAATACCCCAGCAGTGGGATGCTTTGTTTTGAATTCTTCCAATTTAGCGATTACTTTGGGGTCTTGGGCGGCCGGGGTGTTTCGGATGTCTATGTATGTGATACTATCTGGCAATTTGGGTAGTTCGGATAGTTGGGGGTTATTGGAGCAATTAAGCCCTTGCAAACCATCTGGCAATTCGGGTAGTTCGGTTAGTTGGGGGTTGTCGGAGCAATTAAGCCCTCGCAAACTATTTGGCAATTTGGGTAGTTTGGATAGTAAGGGGTTATTGGAGCAATTAAGCCCTTGCAAACTATTTGGCAATTTGGGTAGTTTGGATAGTAAGGGGTTATTATGGCAATAAAGCCCTAGCAAACTATTTGGCAATTCGGGTAGTTTGGATAGTTGGGGGTTACTGGAGCAATTAAGCGCTTGCAAACTATCTGGCAATTCGGGTAGTTCGGATAGTTGGGGGTTACTGGAGCAATTAAGCGCTTGCAAACTATCCGGCAATTTGGGTAGTTCGGATAGTTGGGGGTTAATGTGGCAAAAAAGCTCTTGCAAACTATCCGGCAATTTGGGTAGTTGGGATAGTTGGGTGTTGGAGCAAAAAAAACGTTTTAAACCATTTAATTTATTAGTAAACTTAAGAGCTTCATTAATAGTGGGGGTCGCGGAGCCATTGTTATTAATATTAAGCAGTTCAACTTCGCCATATTGATTAGAATTGATTTGAAAACCGCCAATTTGTTTTTTAATGTATTCCAAAATAATAACCTGTTTGGCGATTATTTGGTGTTTGGTTCGGTATGCATTAACCCACTCCACTTTTACCAAACCCGCGCGTTCATATTCATTTTTGGCAATCTCAATCGCTTGTTTTAATTGTTCCAATTTGGCTTTGTCCGCGTCTGTGCCGGTTTGTAAATAACTTGCCAAAACAAGCTGAAATTCACCTTGCAGTGTTTGCAGGTGTTTTAATTTGGTGGTTAATTGGGAGCAGGATTGGGACATTGGTTTGGGGGTGAAATACTAATTTAAATTAGTATTTAATTTTTTTAAGGTTAATATAATACCCCAGCAGTGGGATGCTTTGTTTTGAATTCTTCCAATTTAGCGA
>MFQZ01000003.1 GCA_001784435.1 Candidatus Magasanikbacteria bacterium RIFOXYC2_FULL_42_28 | reverse complement strand
CAATTCAAATCGTAAAATTGCCAAGAGTTTGATTTTGGTGTAAAATTAGATAAAATACTGAAGGCGAGTTTGATTTAACGCAACAGTAGTGAGCGGCTATAATGGCGATGTGTAAAAAATATTCCATATTAGCGTTTTCCAAACAACCCGCGCTGTCTAAAAAGTAAAAATATAATTAAAATAATAAACGCCACCGCGTCTTTCCACTCGCCACTGATTTTCCAAATGCCAAAATTTTCCGTAAGGCCAATAATATACCCGCCAATAAACGCCCCCGGTATACTGCCAAAGCCACCAATAATCGCGGCAATCACGCCTTTCAACAATAACCAAAGACCAACGTGGGGTTCTAAACCAACATCATAACCCATTAAAATTCCGGCTCCGCCCGCGATGGCCGAGCCCAAGAAAAAAATATAACGCAGAATTTTTTTGGTATCGATTCCGACTATTGTGGCCACTTCTTCGTTGTCGTTGATGGCGCGAGTCATTTTGCCGAATTTGGTAAATTTGAGAATTAATGATAGCCCGATCAATACCATTAAAGCGCAAATAATAATTATCACTTGGGTTTGAGTTATCACGGCCGGGCCCAGATGGTAAATTTTGGTTAGTACCAAACTATTGCCCAACGTTTGGAATTGGTTGGTAAAAAATATGGCCAAAAATGCCACTATCATGGTCATGGCGCCGAG
Source organism: Candidatus Magasanikbacteria bacterium RIFOXYC2_FULL_42_28 (assembly GCA_001784435.1). GTDB lineage: Bacteria > Patescibacteriota > Patescibacteriia > Magasanikbacterales > GWA2-37-8 > XYD2-FULL-41-14. Next base: position 68,595 of record MFQZ01000003.1, on the reverse strand, counting down.
CGAAGCCACGAGCAGAGCAACATTGGTGGAGTGGCGTTTTTTTAAAGGTTCAAAAATTATTAAATTTAATAACAGCCCAAGCGCTCCGGTCGCGATAATTGACAAAATAATACTTAAAGCCGGGTTCAGTCCTAAAATTTTAGTACCTAAATATACCAAATAGCCACCGGTTATGGCCATGACGCCATGGGTCATGTTGAAAAATTTTGTACCAGAATAAATCAAAGAAAAACTCATGGCCATGAGCGCGTAAATGGAGCCGGCGATTAGACCATTTATTAAAATTTGCCAGAACATAATATCCTAATTTTACTATATTTTCATCTAAAAATCAAACGACCCCGAATTGCGTCGGGGCCGTTTTCAATTTAGTTAATTACTGTTTAACCGGTTCACCATTTACGACTTTATACACTTCGTAATTAGCAGTGGTTAAATCACCATTTTGGTCAAAACCGATTTTTCCGGAGACGCCGTCGTAATTTTTTATTTGGTACAACGCGTTTTTCAGTTTTGCACTGTCATTGCCGGATTGTTTTAAGGCCTCGGCTACAATTTTCATGGCATCGTAACTTTGGGTTACATATACTGGTAATTCTTTTTGATCGGTCGCGGTTAAGAATTTGGTCTTAAATTCTTCATTAGTATAGGAGGTGGGTTTGGTATAAACAATACCCTCGGCTCCTTGGGCGCCGTAGAATTTTGGATCATCAACAGTTTCCGAACCAAAGATTTGAGTATTTAATCCCATTTCTTGCGCCTGTTTTACCCCGGCCACGCCAGCTTCGGTGTAGGTGGGGAAATACAACATATCCGCGCCACTATCTTTAACTTTGGTTAATTGTGTTCTAAGATCGCGGTCGGTCTGCAAGAAAGAATCAGTTAGGACCACTTCACCGCCCAATTTCTTAAATTCACTCGTGAATACGGTGGCTAGGCCTTCGGTATAGTCGGCTTTGGCAAATAGCACCGCGGCTTTGCGTTTGCCCATTGTATTGTAAACGTAATTGGCTGCGTATTTACCCTGATAACTATCCGATGGCACGACGCGGAAAATGTAATCGCCAGCATCAGTAATGGCTGGTGCAGTAGTGCCGGCGCCGATAAGCACAGTGTGGTTTTGTTCGGCCACTGGCGCGATTGCCAATAATGGGCCGGAGCAAAGTTCACCGACGATTGCTGTGACCTTTTCTACGTTAATTAGTTTATTACCGGCATTGCTTCCAGTTTTTGCATCGCAAGCAGAATCCTCGTAAACCACTTCAAGTGGTAGGCCATCAATTCCACCAGTATCGTTGATTTCTTTGACCGCCATTGTAGTGGCTTTTTTGGTCATCTCACCGACTGTGGCCACGTCGCCTGTTAATGGGCCCATCCACCCGATTTTAATTGGACTGGTATCTTTAGGCGTTTCGGTTACGCTTTGCTTGGCCGCGCAACCACCACCCGCGAGAATGAGAAGCGCCAACCCGGACGCCCCCAAAACTTTCAATTTGCTTTGCATATGGCAAATTATATTAAGAATTAAATTTTTAAACCGTGTGGTTTAATTGTATATTGTTATTTTGTTTATGTAAATATGTGTTTTGGTCAGTTATCCACCGCGCGTTATTTTTGTAGCAAGATGAGCTATTATAATGTATATCTATATTATTGTCAATACTAACCAATAATAAAATATACAAAATTTGGCTAAAATAAAGCAAAATATATAAATATATTAAAAAATGTCGGCGTATCTTGACATATTCTAATTAATATGCTATTATAAACATATATGGAATTATCATTAAATGAGCGTTTAGAAAAATTAGGCCTGCTACCCAACGAAGCCAAGGTTTATGTGGCTCTTTTAGAATTAGGCAAGGGCGCAGTAACTGATATAAGCAAAGCGGCTAAATTAAATCGTACCACCGGTTATGATATTTTAGAGCGTTTGTGTCTGCGCGGAGTTGCTAATCGGGCATTAACCGGTAAGACCAAAATATATACCGCTGAACCGCCTTATCATTTACGTCAATATTTGGAAAATAAAAGACAACAGGCCGAGTTTCGTCTAAGAGAATTAGGATCGGTTTTTCCCGATTTGCAGGCCTTGTTTAAATCAGATTTAAAGCCGATGGTAAAATTTGGGCAGGGCAAAGAAGAGATGATAAATTTATATTTACACGTGTTGACTGCAAAAAGCGAGGTGTATTCAATTTTGAATTTAAAAAATTATGCCGAAATGTTTGATGAGGTTGGGGCGCGCCAGTCCCGTGAGCGGACCAAATTAAAAATCAAAGAAAAAGTGTTAGCAATTAAAAGTGATATTGCGCTTGCGTGGTATAACAAAACATATAAAGGAAATAAAAACTTACGAGCCGTCACCGAGTATCGTTGGCTTGAACCGGACGCGCGCTTTTCCACGGCCGGGGAAATAAATATTTTTGACGACAAAGTGATTGTGATGTTGTCTAAGCCAACCGAAAATGTCGCTTTTGAAATTCAGAGTCAAACCTTCGCGGATTTTTTAAAAATTACGTTTGAGTTGGCTTGGCAAAATGCTAAATAAACCCGACCCCTGATAACAAAATATCCCGGTTAAGTCGGGATATTTTGTTTAAATAATACAATATTTTAATTATTTTCTAATTCACTCCGATAATAATCCTCATACATATCCCAAAACGCCACGGCGAGCGAGGCGATAATGGGGCCGATGATGAAGCCCGAGGGGCCAAACACGATAATTCCGCCCAAAGTGGAAAAGAAGATTGTTAAGGGGTGCAAAGAAATGGTTTTACCGACTAAAACCGGTCGCAGGAAATTATCAATGGTGCTAATTACGAGTGCCCCCAATGTGATGATAAGCACGCCCTCCCAAACATTGCCTAAAATCAACATCACCACTCCGACCGGTAACCAAACCAAGAAAGTGCCGATGCCCGGGATCATCGCGAGCAAAGTCATAATTACTCCCCACACGAGCGGTGCCGGTATGCCGGTTACGGCAAAAAGTATTCCGCCGAGCGCGCCTTGAATTACTGCCACCGTTAAATTGCCTCGGATAGTGGCGCCGGCCGTGGCCACAAATTTAGCGTAAAGTTTTTCTTCATATTTATCACCGAGCGGACATAAGTGCATTAATTTTTTTAACATTTTTTCACCATCCCGAATTAGGAAAAATAAAGTATAGGCCATGATAGCAAACAGCCCAAAAAATTTAAATGAGTCCTGCGTTAATTGTCGGGCGAAATTAAACAACCAACCAGTGATACTTTGGGCGGCGCTCGAAAATTTTTCGGTCCAAAAAGCGTCGTCTACATTTAGCGAGGCCGTGAGGGGGTTATCGCGTAACCAATTGGCAACATCGGAAATCCAAGTGCCAATTCGGCCGTCGTTGCTAAAGGTGGCGTAAGTGTTGACTGATTGAGTTACTAGCAGTGAGCCAATCATTAATACCGGAACAATGATGACTATTAAAATTAAAGATAGAGTGATAATCGCGCTTAAATCCGGATGAGCCAAACGCGCATTGACTTTTTTATAAACCGGATAAGACATCGCGGCCAATACCGCCGCCCAAAAAATTACATAGGCGAATGGTCGCAAGAGATTTAAAAATAATAATGTGACGATAAGAAGCGACCCCAAAAAAAGATAGTTGCGAATTTTAGAAAAGTCCATATGTTAGTTTTAAAGTTTATTAATGTAGTGGATAATTAGCGAATTAGAAATTAGTGAATTAGTTAATTTCGCATCACTATTATACCTCATTTGCCGGTTTAATGACAACTGGTGATTTGGCCAAAATTGCTTTGACGGTTTCCCAAGAGATAATTTCGAGCGCCACGACCGAGGCACCATAGACCGCGATGCCGATTAAAATTTTTATTGCTAAATTATAGGGTGGGGTAAAATAGAGCGCGCCGGCCATAAGTGCGCTCGCCAAAATTATTTTTGTCAGCGGTAAAAAATTTAAAGATAATTTGCCGGCGCGATAGGCGAGCGCCATTAGTAAAATGCCGGCGTAAATTTGGGAAAATATGGTGACAGTCAGCGCGCCGGTGATGCCGTAGCGCGGTATAAAAATAAAATAACCAATAATACTTAGGAGCGCGTCCGAGCCATAAATCCACAGGGCTTGACGTTGGCGATTAATCGCTAAATTGATATGGCCAAATACCATTCCTAAACATACTCCGAATACCGCTAACATTAAAACGCGTAAAATTGGTCCGGAAGCGCCAAATTCCGCGCCACCGACAAAACGCATAATTGGTTCGGCCAGAGCCATGCCACCGGCTAGCATCGGTAGGGTGATGAGCGCGGTTAAATTAAGCGACAAGTTACAGCGTTTTTGAAATTCCAAGCGATCGCCACTCATATAGGCCGTGGTGATAAGAGGCATAAGCAGTCCCATGGTCAGGGCGGAAATTTGGATAATGATATCTAAAACGCGATAGGCCGCGCTGTATAATCCCACCGTGGTTTGTGCGACAAACATTGGCAAAATAACGCGATCGCCTTGAAGATAAAAAGAATTTAACAAAACCGCGCTGGCATTGGGCCAAATTTTGGTATAAAGGGCGCGCGAAATTTCACGATCAAAACATAAGCGCACGGCCGGGGCGTTTGACCACAAATAAATTAAATTTAAAATCGCGGCCCCGCTGATGAGCCAGATAATTGGCATTAGTCCCAGACCAAAATAAGCCACGAGCGCGGTGCCGATAACGAGCGCCGTGCGACCAAAAATTTCGCCAACGACGAGCGTGCCGGCGCGAAGCTTGGCCTGGTAATATCCGAAAAATATTTGGCTTAAAGCAATGGCAAAAAAAGATAGTGAGAGGGTGAAGACGGCGTATTTTAATTCGGCCGGATAGGGCAAAAATAAAAAAATAAACGGCGCCAGGCCGTTGAAAATTAGAGCGGTGAGGAGGCGCCAAGAAAAAATAGTATTGAGCAAGCGGGTTTTGTCAAAGCGGGGCTCGGACAGCATATTGGAAGTGGTCACGGTGAATCCAAAATCCGAAAATAATCCGACAAATTGTAAAAAACCGGTGGCCGTGGCGTACCAGCCGAATTGTTCAGCCCCGAGCGTGCGCGTCATAATCATAATTGCCGCGATGCCAAGCGCGGTGCTCAAAAGTTTGCCGGAAATTTGTACGCCGGTGTTGTAGGCGATTTGGCGGATGAGGGACATTGGTAATAGTTAACTTTGCATTAAGTATATCTAAATATCACTAAATTTGCAATTATTTATGTGTAAATTGTAGTCGATTAATGTCAAATTTCCAATTTCCAATGTCAAATCAATGTCAAAGCCAAAATGTAAAATTTGATATTAGAATTTTGGATTTGATTGGAAATTGGAAATTTGGATTTTGAAATTAACAATTTGATATTAACAACATTATCAAAATGTGGTATAATATTCACCTATGAAAAAAATTTATCCAATCTTACTTTTACTGGCCTTTTCTTTGATTTTAACCAAGACCGCTTGGGCTGAGCAGGTAGTAGTCGCTGAAATTGACCCGTTTACCGGCTACAGCACGGCCTTGTCGCCCGAACCAAATATTCGCGTTGGATTATTTAAATCCGCTTTGCCGGTGCAGTTTGTGTCTGATTATACTCATCAAATATATTTGGGAGAGGTTTTAGTCGGTGTATTGATGCCGGGCGCGACTACAACCTTGTCGTATAAAAAAGGCGCGTATTTTATTAAAACCGCGGAAATTGATTTGGATACTACTGATCCGATTCGGTTAGTGCCGTTAGATCCGGCCGGATATTTTACAATTTTAGAATACAAAAGAACGCTCGCGTATAAAGGCAAAACCAATTTCAATGCTTATCGGGGCACTTTGGAATATATTTATTCGCCCAAAAGCAAAATGCCCTGGGTAGTAAATGAATTGCCGTTGGAGCAATATGTCGCTGGCATCGGCGAGACCGGCAACAACGACCCGATTGAATATATCAAAGCGTTGCTTGTTGCCGCGCGTAGTTATGGGTTTATAAATATTGATCGGAGCGTGCCCGTATCAAAAAGTTTTTTTGATGTTTATGCTACGACCGTGGATCAATTGTATTTGGGGTATAATTCGGAAATGAGTATGCCCAAAGTGGCGCAAGCGGCGACTGATACTTATGGGCAGATGGTCACTTACAACGGCCGGACCGTTACCGCGCCCTATTTTGCCAATTCCAATGGTATAACCAAGACATCCAAACAGGTTTGGGGTGGAATTGATAAGCCGTGGCTCCAACCGGTCGTGGCGATTTATGACAAAGGCAAAAAGAAATACGGCCACGGCGTCGGGATGAGTTGCTATGACGCGCGCGCGCGAGCCAAACGCGATGGCTGGGATTATTTACAAATTTTACAATATTATTATACGGGGGTGGCGGTGGAGAAGGTGTATTGACAGGGCGATTGTTAAGGGCGTATAATTAAAGTGTCTAAAAATTTTTTATGGATGAAGTAATGGAAAAACTTACGGAGCACGATGCCCAATTTGTGGTGTTGAATAAAAAATTAATTGAGCACGATGCCCAATTTGAGGCGATGAATAAGCGGTTGGACGATCATGACTGCCAATTAGATATCATTGCTCGTACTGTTGTTGATCACACTGAACGACTTGATCGGATTGAACAAAACATGATGACCAAAAGTGATTTTTCAAAAGTAATGAAGACATTTGATGAAATTGCCGGTTATTATCGAAAGAAAGATGAAGAAATTACCTTTATGGCGCGCGATGTTAAACGACATAATGATAATTTTGACAAGCTAAAAAAAGTTTTGCCGGCGGTTGGATTGGTATAAGTTTAAAAACAAAAAAATATCCCGCTCGGGGTATTTTTAATTTGGATGATATTTAAATATTTATTGGATATCAAATTCTACCAAAATTTCTTTTTTGAGATTTTCAAATTCATTGGAAGTAATATCCCGAGGGCGTTTAAGATTAACATCAAGGATATTTTTGATTTTCCCGGGGCAAGGAGTCATCACTGCTATTCTGTCGCCAAGAGTAATAGCACTGTCTATGTTGTGGGTAACAAACACCACTGTTATTTTTCTTCCTTTCCAGATTTTTAGCAATTCTCGTTCTAATTTTATTCTAGTCATTTCGTCCAGCGCAGCAAAGGGCTCATCCATAAACAGTATTTCTGGTTGGACCACTAACGCGCGCGCCAAAGCCACCCTTTGTTTCATACCACCTGATAATTCTGCTGGTGTTTTATTAGCAAAGTCGCTTAAATTTACCAATTCTAAAATTTCTTTGATGATTTTACTTTTGGTTTCTTCATTTGTTTTATTTAAATTTAAAGGAAATTCAATATTTTTTTCTACTGTTTTCCAAGGGAATAGGCCATATTCTTGAAATACTACGATATTTTTAGGGGATGGGCCAGTAACCTCGGAGCCGTTGATAATAATTTTGCCATTAGTTGGTTTCTCAAATCCGGCCATGATATTGAGTAGAGTGGTTTTGCCACAACCCGAAGGACCAAGCACGCAAAAAAATTCTCCCGGTTTAATATCAAAGTTAACCATATCCAGCGCGTAATTTTCGTCTTGTTTGATGGCACCGGTATAAAGTTTATTGACGTTTTGTATTTGGATCAGTGACATATTTATTGTTGTTTAAGTCCCCAAGCGGCTTTGGCACGTTTTTCAAAGTATTCCAGCATAGAATCTAATGCAAAACCGATTAGACCAATCACTAACATGCCGGCAATAATTAAATCGGTGCGTAAAAAATTTCTGGCGTCTAAAATCATATACCCTAACCCAGAAGTCATGCCGACCATTTCGGCCGCCACCACTATCACCCAAGCAATCCCCAAACTTACGCGCAGCCCAATAATGATATAAGGGAATATGGCAGGCAGGATTATTTTAAATAGTAATTTATTACCGGTCGCGCCAAAGTTTTCTGCTACTTTTATTAATATTGGATCAACGTTTTTTACCGCCAACATTGTGGACAACAGAATTGGAAAAAATGCAGTAATAAATATGATAAAAATAGCTGGCTGGTTGCCAATGCCGAACCATAAGATCGCGAGCGGTATCCATGAAATTGGAGAAATTGTACGGATGATTTGAATCAGTGGGTTAAAAGTGGTGTGTAAATATTTTTTACTGCCAATAATAAGGCCCATCGGAATGGCCAATGTGGTCGCTATCAAAAATCCGGCAAAAACTCTATACAAACTGGCCCAAGCATTTTGCGCTAAAACCCCAGAACGTGCCACATCTTTCAGTGCTACCCAAATTTCCGAGGGAGCGGGCATAATGTTGTTTGCAAAAACGCCCAGACGGGACAATATTTCCCATAAGCCAAAGATAAATACAAACGACGCTGTCGGATAGAAAACTTTTTTTAATATTTCTATTGTATTTTTTTTGGTTGCTTTTTTTTCAGCTAATTCAGTGTAAGCTATTTTAGCAAATTTTGGTTCTACAAAGGAATCAATGTCAATTACTGATTTTAAAATATGTAATTTTTTACCCCAAGATTGCAGTTCGACAAATTCGTCTGAAATAGGCGCCAAATCCCAGGCAGTCAAATGACTTTTTTTAGGCGCCAATACATTGTAAATAACCTTTTGGGATTGGTTTAAAAATTTTGCGCCAATTTCGCTGGCCTTAATTGGTTTGTTGTGGATTAATTGGCCGGCTTTTACCAAACTTTGAACAAATTCCTGCGTAGCCGTTTCGTTATTTTTTACCCACTCGTTGTCAATCGCCAGCACGCAGTCAATGTGGTTTTTTTGAATGTCTTTAGAAAGTTTAAAAATTTTGCCGATAAATTGTTCTTCGGCTTGAGAACCAAATGGTTCGGAACCAAAATAACCATCAATTTGTTTTTTTGACAACTGTCTAACAAAATCTGGCGGGTCAACTTGTTTGATTTTGACCTGTGTGCTGTTTAAACCCTCTTTTGCCAGGAATTTTTTTAGCAAAATGTGATGAGTAGACAATTCGTGCGGGACAGCGATTGTTTTACCGACCAAGTCAGCACTTTTGACAATATTTTTATTTACTACCAATCCCAATCCTTCACGGTGACCCAGCAGTAATGTTTTCAAATCTAAATGATCAACAGCGTTTAATTGCATGGCTAAAGTTGCGATGATAAAAGCGCCATCTATTTCATTGTTATCTATAGCGGATCTGAAGGGTTTGAAAAGGCCTTTGGTAATATTTTGGAAATTTTAAAATACGGTGATGAGCTTTTGGTAATGGGGATTTTTAATTTTGATTTAGAATTTTCAAAATTTATTGTAAATTTTCATAAAAAAAGAGCAGAGAAGGGAATTAAAGCTAAAATATTTTTACATAATATTGCTCAGGATATTGGCGAGCGTTTAAGATATATTAACCACACACAGGTTAAGTATTTTAAAGACAGTGTTACGACGCCAGCAGTTTTTTTGATATATGAAAATAAAATTTTGATTAGTTTGCCTGATGATAGGACTTTCATTAAATTAAGTGATAAAAAAGTTGCTGATTCTTTTAGAAAGCGTTTTTATTTGTTGTGGGGTCAGGAGTAAAAAATTAGATATTAAAAAATATCCAGATTTTGTTTAGGATTTTTTTGTATTTGTGTTTTAAGTAGTTTGATTATGAAACTTTTTATCCTCCGTCGCCAAATCCAAAATCAGTTGGCGCAACTCGTGGGGATTTTTGGCATCGCGGATAATAAATTTGGGCACGGCGCTCGCGGTTTGAATAGTGATATCACCGTAGTGAAAAATAGTGGCGAACAGGCCGATGACTTCGGAAGTAACATCTTGAATTTGGTATAAATCCGTTTCCGATACCGAACGGGCGAACAAACTGATTTGACGCACATCAATAAAGCGGTCGTTGGTTATAATCCACATATCCAAATAAAACGTCGTAAAATAGGAATAGAAAAATAAACATAATGACAAATAATACATACTACCGAACAGCACCGCCAAAATGTAAATAGTTTGATTGCCGGCAATAGCGGAAAAAGCGTTATTTAAAAGCCACCAAACAATTATTGGGACACTGGCGAGCACGGCAAAAGTTAAAATATACGGCACAAAAGTAAGCGGATGCCGACGCACCGTGCGAACAATTTTTTCGTAAGATTTTTGATGGATAAAACTGCGTAGGTTCATATGGTTAATATACATCGGTAGTCGCGCCAAACCAACCACTGTTCCAAATTGTCAGTGGAGTTTGCCAATCAATATCTTTTAGTAAAAACCAAGTGCCGAAAAAAATTAATATCACCACTATCCCCATGATGGCCGTCACCATAAAACTTACAAAAGTTAGGGCGCCGGTGTGTGCCAAATGAGAGAGATTGACGATTGATAAAATGGCAAATAAAATTAAAAATGCTAAATATATAAGTAATAGTGAATAGAGTGGGGCGGTGATCATAATATTTTTTTAACTAAGTGTACGTATGCCGCACTTTTTTGTCCTTTGCGGTCAGCAAACGCCTCCACACCCTCCTCCAAAACAGCTTTTAGATTTTCAATATTTTCTTCATCACCAAGCACGTATCCCATATCTCGGTGTTCATTGGCAAATTTTTCAAAGCCGTTTTTTCTTAAAAAATTCGGGCTCAAAAGTAATTTGGCAACAGACGCAAGTGATGTATCAAGATCGATAGCCCCTACTTTAAAATCGGGGTGTAGCTCGCCGAGCCGTTTAACAGTTTTTTCTATATATTTGAATCCTAGTTCACCTAAACCTTGGTGGCGGTATTCGGGGGCGACAAATCGTGAAATAGGCAGTAGATGTTTATATTGTGTACTGTTCTGTCTTGTACTTGATTTTATTGCCCCTTCCGGTAAGATCGATGTTTGAAAACACAAAGCCCGCTCATTTGTTAAAGTATCAATAGTGAAGTCCAATATAATTCCGTCTTCCCATCTTTGTCTTTCGTACCGTATGTTTCCTTTCCATTTTTTCCCCTGGTGTTCAAAAATGAAATCAACGTCTACTATGCGTCGTTCTTCTTGTTCAGATAATGGTTGTGTGTGTGGTAGATTTAACTCAACTGTACTTATGTCTCCAATGTCGCCGAGGTCTACTTGTTTGGTCTGGTTATCATCGTGATCGTCAACAGAAAAATCTACTGTTCCTAATTCTGTACCCATTTTGTCTAGATTGGTATGGTTGGGCATAGTGGTTTTTCAAGAATTATTAATTAATGTTAATCACTTGGTAATATATTTTTACAATAATGTTGAATTCTCCAAATATTTAAATCCTAAATGATCATACGCCGCCTTAGTAGCCCGTCGTCCGCGTGGCGTGCGTTCTAAAAATCCGATTTGTAATAAAAACGGTTCGTAGACAGTTTCGATTGTATCCATTTCTTCGGAAATCGCGGCGGCCAAAGTATTTAATCCGGTTGGCCCGCCATTAAATTTTTCAATTAAAAGTGTGAGTAGGGCGCGGTCAACATCGTCTAAGCCAAATTCATCAATTGCCAAAACATCCATCGCGGATTTGGCAATATTGTGATTCACCGGTTTGCTGCTAAAATGAACTTGCGCGAAATCACGCACGCGTTTTAATAATCGGTTTGCTATGCGTGGTGTTCGGCGCGCGCGAGCAGAAATTAAATCCGTCGCTGGTTGTTCTACTGACATATTTAAAATACCGGCATTGCGGTGAACGATTTTTTTAATATCTTCGGGCTCGTAAAAATTCAAGTGAAACACGTGACCAAAACGATCGCGTAATGGTCCAGGTAATAAACTTAATTTTGTGGTAGCGCCAATCATAGTAAACGGCGCAATCGGCATCCGCAAAGTGCGCGCGGCCGGACCTTGGCCGATAATAATATCTAAAGCAAAATCTTCCAGTGCCGGATATAGTACTTCGGCAATAGTTTTATTCAAGCGATGAATTTCGTCGATAAACAAAACATCGCCTTTTTGTAAATTTGATAAAATCGCGGCGAGATCACCAACTTTTTCCAGAGTCGGGCCGGCGGCGACACGAATATTTGCCCCCATTTCTTTGGCAATGATATGCGCGAGCGTGGTTTTGCCAAGGCCGGGGTTGCCATACAACATAATATGCTCCAAAGAATCCCCGCGCTGTTTGGCCGCCTCAATCGCAATCATTAAATTTTGTTTAATCTGATTTTGGCCGACAAAATCGCCCAATTGCTTGGGGCGCAAGGTGTTGTCAAACACCGCTTCTTCCGGATTTTCGTCAGGCGCGGTTAAACGCTCGTCTTCACTTTGATTTTCTTCTTCCATAGTGACTGTATTGTAGTATAATTGCGGGCGTTGGTCAAACTATTATATTTTTGTAATCTTGGTAAATGGCAGAGTTTCAATCATGGCCATTATCTCCCCATCCTCAATCATTCGAGAATAATATATTTGGCTCATTTCAATTTCTTTTTGTGCACCAATCATTGCCCAGTTATTTTTTATGTTGTTTTTTGTCAACGGCTTTCTAATTTCTTTTTGTTTTATATATCTGGCGATTTCGTTTAAATCAAGTTGATATTTTTCTAAAATAAGAAATAAATCATAAAAATCGCGATAACGAGCGCGATCGTTCGTGGCGCGAATTTTTTCAGCGCAGATTTCCTTGATGTTCATTACCTTTACCTCAAAATCTATATTCCAGACGTTGTTGTATTTTAGGGTTTGAGGAGGAAGCAAAACATTTTGCAAAAAATCTATTTCCACTTTCAAAGAATTGGGCTGAATTAAAGGGCCGGTGTATTGCAATTTTTCAATTTTTACAGTCGCGCCAGAGAGATAATCTTTTTTAATATTCAAATAGTCAATACCACTAAAAATATTTCGCAATTCTTCCAATTCTACCGGTTTTTGGTTGGCGGAAAAATCCAAGTCCTCGGAAAAACGATGTTGTTCCAAGTAGGTATGGTGTAGAGCGGTACCACCTTTGAAAATAAGAGTATCTTGGAGGGTGGATTGGGTAATAATTTGGAGAACCAATGTGAGAAAATAATCTTTTTCCGCAATATGCAAAGGATATTTCAAAGTTTTTCGGTTAATAATTTCTAATTGTTGGCGAGTAATCATATTTTAAAAATTAAGTTTTTTCATTATATTGATCAAAGAATTCGTCATAGTATATTCTCCATTTGGCATCGAATTTTTTGTCGCCGACTAACATCCAGTTAGTGCCGCGCTTATGTTTCACAATTTTGTATAATTTACTGGAATCAATATTTAGAAAATCAAAAATAAGGCCAAATATTTTAATGGTAGTGCCGGAAAATTTAGATAGGTATTCGTTAAAACGATTAAAATCCAGATCGTGTTTGTGATTAATAATTTTTTCAATCACCACATCAATCATCAATTTACTTTTGTGAAAATGGACCATATCAATTAGCGCTTTTTCCGCTGTGGCAATTCGTACTGTTTTATTATAAAACACGATCTCTTCAAAACCAAAAAATAATTGTTTTTTGGTTTTTACAAAATCATATTCCATGTTATTAAGTGTGGTAGTTTTGTACATTTTTAAACTGACAGAGGTAGTTTTTTTCATGAGCTGATCAAACATATTATGATATTGCAATGCGGATGCAAAAGAAACGTATGAATCCTTGACCAAGAGATTGGCCACCGTATAGGATGAGAGCGACAAAAATCCTCGGCCGGTTAATTCGGAAATAGTATACAGACCTCGTTTGATACGGATGAGCCAGCCGTCTTTGACAAGTTTTGTTATTAGATTTTTGGCTTGTTTGTAATCCCAGTTATTTTTAGCAATCTTAATAATCTGACCAGAAGTGACAATCAAGCCATATTCACCAATCAGATTTTCGAGCAGTTCGCTTTGTTTAGCAGAAAGTATAGTTTGTTTCATATAGCGTAGGTCATAAGATTTAATGACTTTATGTATATATTTTACACTAAATATCAAAATATGTCAAGTGATGAAGAGGTCGTGGTACACAAACATTGACAAAATCATTATTTTAAGGTATGATTTAGTGTTAAAATTAAACAATCATGAGCCGTGCTTTCGTTCCATTTTCGAACCAAGGAGTAAATATGGTTTACCTATATTTATTTGTAAGTGGCACAAAAGCTCTTCTCATGCAGAGAGAGACCTGGGCCTCGGGCAGAGGCAAAACACTTTTCGGGTTTTCAACTCGGAAGGAGCTCGTCATGGGAAAGTATGATGATTGGAGGAGGGGCGAAACTGAAGCGCTCCTCAACATGTTGGGAGGCGCAGATGTAGCCCGCGCCATTTTTCGCGGTGAGCGCAAGCTCGTCGTGGAAGATGTCACACGGCCGGCTCTCACCCCGCCGTCGCCGCTCATCGGTACGGTTGTGAGGACGCTCGTCCTCCAGCCGTACAAGGTGTCGTCGGTTGCCGAGGCAATCAAGATCGGCAAGTACGACGGCACCGACGACAACATCGTTCGGCAGTTTGCGAATGATGAAGTTGGCCTCGCCAAGCCGGCGAGCGTGATCTTGGTGCAGTTTGACAGGGATCCGTTCCGCGAGGAGATGCTGGCTTGGGGGAAGGAGAACGCCAAGCCGCCCATCCTGCCCAAGCACCTCTTGGCCATCGGGGTGCAACACCCCGATGAGCAGAGGAACGCACCGATCGTGGAGCTCGGCTCCGCGCGGGACGGCAGCGTGCTCTACCTCTACGGCGATTCCGACTGGCGCGGCCTGTACCTCGACACGGTCAAGGGCCGCTGGCGTCGGCGCTTCCTGTTCGGCTTCCTCAGCGAGTAGCGCTGGGATCCTGGGTGCCTTGGAACTTTGTTTGTTCCTTGGTCGCTCGGTCCCTTCGTTTCACCTCGCGCGCGCATCGGTTCTCGGTGCGCGCTCTTCCTTTTTGTGGTATACTATATCCGGATAGTAAACGAAACAGTCCACGGCTACGGCTTTGGGCGGTTGAACTCTGGATACACCGATCGGCCGGAATAATTGGCGATATGTTGCCAGTTAGTGTGCTACCGGTATACCCTAAAAATGAAGATACTCGGTACAAAATAGTAGGGAAATAAAGTTTCCAAATTCGATTCAACCCCAAGAGTATTCAAGGGGCGGTGTTACAGAAGTTATTTTGTATATTTGTAGGCGGCTCCGCGCGGGACGGCAACGTGCTCTACCTCAACGGCAATTCCGACTGGCGCAACCTGAACCTCAACACGGTCAAGGGCAACTGGAATCGGAACTACCTGTTCGGCTTCCTCAGCTAATATCCTCGTTCTCTCCCAATTTAGTTGGGAGAGTTTCTTTTTAAAAGCGCAATCCAACCGCCGAGCATTTGGCCGATGCGTGTGAGTTTTTGAGATAGTTGCGCATATTTTCCGGCACTTAACCCTTTTGCTTCCCAGAGAATAGTGATAAAATATTTTAAGTTATCAAATTTTCTATTCAATTCTTCTAAAAATTCTAATTTATCAGTTCGTTTGGTATATTGCGCGGCAATCGTTATCCCCAGTAGTTCGGTAAATAAATTATCTATTTTTACGCCGAGCGTGTAGCGCGTCAAACGCGGGAGATCAATTAAAAAACTATGCCACAACAAATAACAAATCTTGAGTTCAGTCAAAATGGGAATTTCAGTACGGCTTTGCTGGGGGGGGGGGCTTAATTGCCGTGTCGGCGGGAAAATTCAATTGAGTCATAGTTATGAAAATATTATTTCCCACGAAAATTTATGTTTAGCGTGGGAGGAATTTATAATTGACAAGAAAAAGAAAATTGATGTTGTGGAGTTTGAGAGTCGCTTAATGGATAATATTGTAGAACTTCACGAAGATTTAGTCAATCGCGTTTATCAACACGGCGGTTATAAAAGTTTTTTTATTAACGATCCCAAACGACGGCATATTCATAAGGCAAGCGTGCGCGATCGGCTACTCCACCACGCTGTTTATCGGATTTTATATCCATTTTTTGATAAAACTTTTATTGCCGGATCTTTTTCCTGCCGTGATAATAAAGGGACGCATAAGGCGGTAAATAGTTTTAGAAATTTGGTGTTTCGAGTGAGTAAAAATCATAACCGTACTTGTTGGGTGTTGAAATGTGATATTAGGAAATTTTTTGCGAGTATTAATCACGAAATATTACTGACAATATTGCGTAGCTATATTCCTGATCAAAATATACTTCGACTGTTGCAGAATATTATTAACAGTTTCCACACAGAATCATTATCTGGCGTCGGCTTACCTCTCGGCAATCTTACCTCACAGTTATTCGCCAATATTTATTTAAATAAATTTGATCAATGGGTAAAGCACCGGCTAAAATCTCATTATTACGCGCGGTATGCCGATGATTTTATTTTTCTTTCGCGTGATAAATTTCGGTTGGAGGCGGCAATGCCAAAAATACAAGAATTTTTACAATCAAATTTAAAACTTACCTTGCATCCGGATAAAGTTTTTATAAAAACCGTGTCTTCCGGTGTTGATTTTCTTGGTTGGGTGAATTTCTTTGACCATCGTGTTATTCGAACTAAAACAAAACAGAGAATGTTGCGAAAAATTCGCCTAACTACGAAAGATACTGTTGTCCAATCGTATTTAGGGCTTATCAGTCATGGCAATTCGCGAAAGTTAAAGCAAAAGGTAGCGAGCGAGTGTTGGTTGTGGCGTTAGTTAGTGACTTGTACCGCCGTAGTCCCGACACAGTCGGGACGGAGGGGTGTGGATAACTTTTACAAACAAAATTTTTTGTTGGTTTTTTTCTCTCAACTGTAAGGTTTTTGTCGTCATTTGGTCGCTCTTGACGGAGTGTGATATAATGTATAGGCCTTGAACTTAAACACTACATATAGTGTTTCAAATCAATTTAAATAACAAATTACAGGGTTTCACCCATAATTATAACAATATGAACACCGCTGTCGCCACTAAAATTTTTAAAGTTGATTCTGATTATAAATATTCACCGGAAAATGGCCTGAAATTTGAACGGCATTTTACTAAAAACGGGGTGAGTCCGTACGATATGTTCCAGTACGAACTGCGTTCGTCTGTAATTCGCGAGTCAACCGGTAAGATAATTTTTGAAATGAACGATGTAGAGGTGCCAAAAACGTGGTCGCAAGTGGCCACGGATATTTTGGCGCAAAAATATTTTCGTAAAGCCGGCGTTCTGCAGTATGATGCGGACGGTGCGCCAAAGTTGAACGCTGACGGGACCCCCATGCTTGGTCCTGAAAACAGCGTTAAGCAAGTGGCGCACCGTTTGGCCGGTACTTGGCGATATTGGGCGGAAAAATATGGTTACTTTGCCAGTGCCGAGGACGCGGTTGTATTTTACGACGAGCTCGTTTACATGATAATCAACCAAATGGCCGCGCCAAATTCTCCGCAATGGTTTAATACCGGTTTGCAATGGGCGTATGGAATTAACGGGCCATCACAAGGACATTATTATATTAATCCTGACACCGGCGTATTAACTCGTTCGGAAGATTCTTATACTCATCCGCAACCGCACGCCTGTTTTATCCAATCCGTTAACGACGATTTGGTCAACGAAGGTGGTATTATGGATTTATGGGTGCGCGAGGCGCGGTTGTTTAAATATGGCTCCGGTACCGGCACGAATTTTTCCGCTTTGCGTGGACGGGGCGAGCCGTTATCCGGTGGTGGCACATCATCGGGCTTAATGAGCTGGCTTAAAATCGGCGATCGTGCGGCCGGTGGGATTAAATCCGGCGGTACCACTCGGCGTGCGGCGAAAATGGTAATTTTAGATGTTGATCATCCGGATATTGAAGAATTTATTATTTGGAAAGTTAATGAAGAAAAGAAAGTTGCGGCCATGGTCGCGGCCGGCTATGATTCACATTATGAAGGCGAAGCGTATAACACTGTGTCCGGTCAAAATTCCAACAACTCTGTGCGCGTTACGCAAGAATATTTAGAAGCAGTAGAAACCGGCGCGGACTGGAATTTAAAATGGCGTACCGGCGGTAAGGTTTGTAAAACTTTGCCCGCGCGCTCACTTTGGGAACAAATCGCCACTTCGGCTTGGTCATGTGCCGATCCGGGGTTGCAGTATGATACTACCATTAATGAATGGCACACCTGTCCGAATTCCGGTCGGATTAACGCGAGTAATCCTTGCAGTGAATACATGTTCATCGACAACACTGCCTGTAATCTCGCCTCTATTAACCTTGCCCATTTTTATGACAGCGAGACCGCGAGTTTTGATATTGAAGGTTTTAAATATGCCACGCGTCTTTGGACTGTAGTTTTGGAAACAAGTGTTTTAATGGCACAATTCCCCAGTAAAGAAATTGCGCAAGGTAGTTATGATTTTCGCACTTTGGGATTGGGTTATGCCAATATTGGTTCGGTACTTATGACCGCTGGTATTCCTTATGACTCACCCGAGGCCCTGGCTTTTGCCGGTTCCGTCACGGCCATCATGGGCGCACAATCATATATTACCTCGGCCGAAATGGCGAAAAATTTAGGACCATTTCCAAAATTCAAACATAATCGCGCCGAAATGCTGCGTGTGATTCGCAATCATCGTCGGGCCGCGTTTAACGCCTCTGATGACGAATATGAATCTTTGGCTGTTAAGCCGGTTGGAATTTCTGAAGAATTTGCGCCCGCGTATTTGCTCGTGGCCGCGCGCAATTTGTGGAATGAAGCGTTAGAAATGGGTGAGCGTTATGGTTATCGTAACGCTCAAACCACTTTGCTGGCTCCGACCGGAACGATTGGTCTTGTGATGGATTGTTCCACCACCGGCGTGGAGCCGGATTTCGCGCTCGTGAAATTTAAAAAATTAGCCGGTGGCGGATATTTCAAAATTGTGAATGAGAGCGTCCCGATGGCGCTTAAAACTTTGGGTTATAATCAGAAACAAATTGACGACATTGCTGATTATCTAAAAGGCCGCGCCACTCTAAAAAATTGTCCGCACATCAACTCCGAAAGTTTAAAAGTTAAAGGTTTTGTTGATGAAGATATTGCCAAAATTGAAAAGACCTTGCTCGGTGCGTTTGAAATGGGTTTTGTATTTAATGTTTGGACTTTGGGAGAGGAATGTCTAAAACGATTGGGCTACACGAGCGAACAATACAATGACCCCAATTTTAATTTGTTAAAAGCGCTTGGATTTACTGATGAACAGGTGTCCGAAGCGAACGAATTTGTCTGCGGAGCGATGACGATTGAAGGTGCGCCCCATTTACGCTCGGAACATTATGCGGTGTTTGATACTGCCAACAAGAACGGCAAAAAAGGCCAGCGCTATATTCATTATCTTGGTCATATCCGGATGATGGCCGCGGTGCAACCGTTTTTGTGCGGTTCAATTTCCAAAACAATTAATATGCCGAACGAAGCGACGGTAGAGGATATCAAAATCGCTTACATGGCCTCGTGGAAATTGGGCTTAAAATGCAACGCAATTTATCGCGACGGTTGTAAATTATCACAACCGCTTTCGGCCAAAAGCAAAAAAACCGAAAGCAAAAAAGAAGAAAAAATTGAAGAGAAAGTTGCCCCGGTAGTTGGTGGCGCGGTCGCGGTGTCTCCCCCTGCCCGAGGGGGAGAAGCAGAGGGGGTGGGAGCACTCGCCAACGGCGATTGGCAACAAGCCGTTGATGCCGAAGACATGCAAATAAATTACGCCCACGATGGCACCTCCAACGGCAAACATGTTTACATCCACGGCGAACAACGCAAGTTGCCTTACAAACGCAGTGGTATGACTATTAAAGCCAAAGTTGGCGGTCAAAAACTATTCCTACGCACCGGCGAATTCCCGGACGGCAAATTAGGCGAGGTGTTTATCGATATGTATAAAGAGGGTGCGTCGTTCCGCAGTTTGTTAAATTTATTCGCCATTTCCATTTCTACCGGTTTGCAATATGGCGTGCCACTAGAAGAATATGTAGATAAATTTACTTTTACGCGCTTTGAGCCATCGGGCATGACTGATCACCCCAATGTTAAATTTTCCACTTCCATTATTGATTTTATTTTCCGCGTCATCGGAATGGAATATTTAGGCCGAACGGATTTTGTCCAAGTCAAACCCACCGGCATCCAACGCAACCGCGCTCAACAGTTGGCGCATATTGCCCAAGAGGCGACGGCGCAGACATCGTTAGAATTGGAAACGCCAGACAGTTTAGTTAAAAAAGAATCCGAGCAAGTAGAAATTGCCGAAGCCCAAATGAGTTTGCCAAAAATGCCATCGGCCAGCAAAAAAACTACCGCCGTCGACGCGATGCTGTCTAATATGATGGGCGACGCGCCTCCGTGTGGAACTTGTGGGCACATGACTATTCGGAGTGGAAGTTGTTACAAGTGTTTGAATTGTGGGAGTACGACGGGGTGCAGTTAAAAAATATCAAAAATTAAATATCAAAAATCAAAATTAGCGATTGTCATTGCGAGAAGCAGACGCCTGCCCGCCTCTGGCGGGAAGCAATCTCTCGCTGTCATTCCGACCGAGCCGTAGCGAGCGGAGGAATCCCTTAACGCTAGTTTAATCTCTAAAATTCGTTTCACAAAAAAACACCCCGACAAAATTTTGTCAGGGTGTTTTATTTCCTACATATCAGTAATACCGTATTAAAGAAATCCTGCCGTTTAATTATTTTAAAGCCGGTTTTTTTAAGCCAGCTTATTTGTTGCTCAACGGTGGTAAGTTTGTTTAAATACAAATGGTGGTAAGCCCACTCCGTAAGCATCTTTTTACTTTTTGAATTCTTTGTCAGGTGACTGATATGTCGGGCCGAGTTATAAGCGGCTGTATTAAGATTTTGGTATGTCATCAAGTCACTATAAATAAAAATACCACCACCGTTAAGATTATTATAGGTCATTTTAAATATTTTTTGTTTGCCACGATCATTTTGATGATGCAATCCGATGACAGTAGTGGTAATGTCATATTTTATTTTTGGTTTAAACAATGCCAAATCACCTAAATAATAGCGGACTCTGTTTTTACCCAATTTTCTTTTCGCTCCAGACAGCATTTGTCTAGAAAAATCAATTAAATCAAAATAAGCGGTCGGGAGAGCGCGTCGAATAACCGCGCTGGTGATGCCGGTACCGCAGCCCAGGTCGAGCACGTGGCTGGTAGTTTTTTTGTTTATTTTTCGTGTGTATTGATAAATGGTTTGGTGAATTTTTTTATACCCGGGAATTACTTTCTTGATTTCATCATCATATTTTTCAGTAGCGTATTTTTCATAGTTTAATTCTGTTGGTTTGATTGTCGTAAATTGGCTTTTTTTCATAGTGTTATTTATTTGATTGGGTTAATTCGTTTAGTGCCATAATCAATCGATCAACATCTTCCTCGTTATTGCCTAACCCGAAAGAGATTCGGACAAGAGCGGGAATATTATCAGTATTGCCGTTTTTGACTTCGGCCACAATTTGACTTTCGTTCTCAATTTTTAATAATTTTCTGACTACGTGGTATACACAAAAACTGCCGGCGCGCACGCCGATGCCATATTGTTTGTTCAATTTTTCCGCGATCGCCGTCGCTGATTGTCCGATGGCATTGAACGGGATTACGGTGTTGAGGTGAGTGTCGTTCGTGTATAGTTTTATGGCTGGATTTTGTGCCATGTATTCAAATGCCTTGCGAGTCAAATGCCGTTCGTGCGCGATGATATTATTAAAACCTAACTCGCGTAGTTGTTTTAAAGCTAGATCCATTGCGATTGCCCCAACGGCGTTAGGGGTGCCCGGGTCGTGGGCTTGCACATTTTGATAACGAATAAATTCGTCGCCGTCCGTGATGTATGGCAAATTACCACCGCCAATTTGATAAGGCAAAAATTTATCTAAAAACTTTTTGGGGCCGATCAAGAATCCACCGCCGTAAGGAGCGTAAAATTTATGTCCGGATGCGGCCAAGAAATCAATGCCCAATTCCGTCATGTCTAATTCGTGATGTTGCAGAT
Organism: Candidatus Magasanikbacteria bacterium RIFOXYC2_FULL_42_28; assembly: GCA_001784435.1. Lineage (GTDB taxonomy): Bacteria > Patescibacteriota > Patescibacteriia > Magasanikbacterales > GWA2-37-8 > XYD2-FULL-41-14. The sequence continues at coordinate 46,652 of MFQZ01000003.1, read as the reverse complement.
ATTGGCAGGCATCCACTATCAGGTAAGCGCCGTATCGGTGTGTTAGTGTGCTGATTTTTTTAATATCCGGACAATAGCCGGTCAGATTTGACGAGGCCGTGAGCACCAGGGCTTTGATGCGGTTTTCGCGCAATTGTTCCTCAATTGTTTCCAAGTCAAATTCAAATTGGTCGTTAATGTGATATTGTAAAACATATTCCCGACCGCGGTTTTGTACTTTTTGATTGATGTTTTCTAATTCGTCAAGCGGTAAGCGTTCCTTGCCGACAAATTTTATGCCTTCGCTTTTTATCCAAGGCAACCAAGAAGAACTGTGTTCAATTTCTGAAACTAAAATTTTTCCCGGTATAAAGGAAAAGAAATAGGCGGCCATATTCATGGCGCCGGTGGTATTGCCGGTAAACATCACATAAGAGTCAGCAGGTGCGTTGACAAAAGTTTTGATATATTCGCGACTTTGCTCGTAAATGTCCGTGGATACGATTGATTTAGCGCCTGCACCACGATGGACCGAGCCGTAGCTTTCCAGATATTTTTTAACACCCTCTTCCACGCACTTAAACGGGGGAGTGGTGGCGGCGTTATCCAGATTTACATAATTTATTTTTCCTAATTTTTCCGTGTCCACCGGGTAATTAATAATTTCAGCGGAGAACAATTCTTGCGGATTTATTGGTTCATTCATAATGTTTTAGCAATTAAACAGAACAAGTTATCATAGGGTATTTATAGATATATGTCAATAATCTTTAACTATGATACTTGACAATTTTGCTTAAATATAATAAAATATAAGTAAATATAAAAAATGTCGTAAAATTTTGACATACAAAATTAAGCAGTTATCAACAGTATGGAAAATGCGGCTATATTGGAAAATTTAGGGCTTGATCAGGTTGAGGCTAAGGCATATTTGGCCTTAACGCGTTTGGGTGGCTCTAAGGCCAGCGTCATTGCCAGAGAAATTGGCATAAAACGCACCACAGTTTATCCGATTTTACAAACGCTCGCGCAACGTGGGTTTGTAAATATTTATTTTCGCAAGAATCATCGGTTTTATTACGCGGAGAATCCTCAAAAGTTAATGGCTTTATTCCAAAACAAATTAGACGCGTTCGTGAATGTTATCCCGGTGTTAACCATGCTCGGCAAACATGAATCCACGTGCGTCGGTTTGCAGTTTATTGAAACTCTGGATGAGTTAAAAATATTTTATAATGGTATTTTGGAAGAGTATAAAAATAAATCTTATTGTGTTATCGGCAGTGCTACCGCTTGGGAGGGATTAGATACTTCTTGGTTTATCAATTTTCGTGAACGACGCGGACGCGCTAGAATTAAGACGCGTCTTTTGCTCACGCAGGAATCAGGCGCCATTAATCCAGAAGATAAAAATTTGTTGCGCCACTGGAAATATCTGCCCGCGCAATATGATTTTCGCAGTACAATTGATATTTATGATGATAAGATTTTAATTGTCAGCCCCGCGCTTAGTTCGCTCGCGGTAGTGGTGGCCGTGCCGGTGATGACCGATGTTTTTAAATCAGTTTTTGATTTAATTTGGGATATGTTGCCAGCAGTTTAAAAATGTGTTTAAGTATATAAGTATATGACCAAAATCTACACCAAAACCGGCGACACCGGCCAAACATCTCTCCTCGGCGGCGCGCGCACCGACAAGGATTGTATTAGTTTAATGGTAATCGGCGAAATTGACGAATTGAACGCCGAACTCGGGATGGCGCGGGCACTTTTGGGCGCGTCAGAGCCGGCGGAATTTTTGCGAAAGATTTCGCGGGATTTATTTAAAGTCGGATCGGAATTAGCGGCCACGCAAAATGAAAATGTGTCTGCGAGTTTGGATAAAATTGACAGCGCACAAATTCTGGAATTAGAAAAAGAAATTGATAAAATATGGGGTGAGTTGCCGGAATTAAAAAATTTTATTTTACCGGGTGGGTGCGTAGCGTCCGCGAGTTTGCATAAGGCGCGCGCGATTTGCCGGCGGGCCGAACGGGCACTCGTCACGCTCGGACGCGAAACAAAATTGCGTCCAGAAATTTATCAATATCTTAATCGGTTGAGTGATTATTTATTTGCGACGGCGCGGTTTGTGAATTTTAAAAATAGTATTGAAGAAGAAATCGTTTAATTGTCATTGCGAGTCGTAGTGGGGGTTGTCATCCCGATGAAAATCGGGATCTTCACAATTTAACACATTGTTTGAGACAGAGATCCCGATTTTCATCGGGATGACAATTTGTAATCACTTATCAACAGATAAGGTGTCTTGACATAACTTTTAAATCGTCTACAATGGTATCTGTTCTCTCTATTGAGCTGCGATAGAATTGGTGTCTCAACCGAATAAGATGAGTTAAAGCATTCTCTCTCCCATCTCCTAACATTTCTTTGTTATGAGTGGAGCTTTCGCCATTTTATTTGAAGCTAAAACACGCAAATCTACTCGCAGCTCTGTGGAGGGAATTTTGGTAGAGCAAAAGGAATGCTATTGCTTATTTGTCTACCATATGTTATAATGGGTAACATATGAGAAAAAGAAAATGGACAATTGAGCAATTACAAAAAGCAGTAAAAAATTCCACTAGTATTCGGCAGGTCATTGGCAAATTAGGGTTAGTCGAAGCGGGCGGTAATTATGAGCAGGTTAAGAATTATATCGCTGATTTGAAATTGGATAATGCGCACTTTACCGGTATGGGTTGGAGCAAGGGAAAAAAGGTTCCTCGAGAACCACTTTTCTCTCTTGAGAGTATTTTAGTTTCAGGAAGTCGTTTTCAGAGTTTTAAATTAAAGAAGAGATTATTCGCGGTGAAAATAAAAAAACCGGCTTGCGAAGAATGTGGTTGGGCGCAAAAAGCAATTGACGGTCGGATCCCGGTAGAGTTGGATCATATAAATGGAGATAGACACGACAATCGATTGGAAAATTTACGAGTTTTGTGTCCAAATTGCCATAGTTTAAAATCCACTCACCGTGGTAGAAATAAAAAAAGAGGTTAAAATGGTCCGATGGTGGAACTGGTATACACGTGACACTTAAAATGTCATGCTCAAAAGGCATGTGGGTTCGATTCCCACTCGGACCACCAATCAAAAAACCGCGCCGATTGGCCGGTTTTTTGTTAGTGAGCCAGTTGATTGTTTTCTTCCAATAAGGTAGTATATATATAGTAAAATTTAACCTTTTTCATTTATGTCTGCAACCAAACCATTTGCCGGTGATACTGGTTTACGTGTTGAACCAGGTCCTGAATATAAACATTTAATTCCTTCAAACAAATACACCCCAAAGGATGTTTTTAAAGATAAAGAAGTAGTTGGGAATGTTTGCTCGCTTTTGATAGATTTATTTGATCATTTAGGGCTTGATGATGATAAATCTCAAGATTTGGTTGAACAAATTATTAAAATCGGAGAAGAAGCGCCAGATGATGTTCAATTAGAAACGTCACTGAAATTATTATTGAGTGAAGCCGGTTTAAATGAAAAGATTGCTGAAAAATTAATTGACCGCGCGGAAAAGATATTTGGCCAAATAAAAGATTTTGTCGTTGGTGATGTGGTTTATGACGTTGGTGCTGGCGATGGCAAGGTTGGTGAGGCCATACATGACCGCCAAGGTAAAGAGGTAATTTTATTAGATGTTATTGATTACAACAAGACAGATTTGCCGTTAGTAGAATATAACGGCACAGAATTGCCTCGGCCGGACAATTCTGCTGATACCACATTATTATTGACCGTGCTTCACCATTGTGATGAGCCGGAAAAAGTTTTAGACGAAGCCATTAGAGTAACTGATGATAACGGTAATATTATTTTGATTGAGTCGGTTTATACATCGGAACAAGACCGCAAACTGCAGACATTTTTGGATTGGTTTTATAATCGTGTTTTGCATGATAAGGTAAATTGTCCGTATAATTTTAATTCGCCGGACGGTTGGCGTAAGGTTTTTGCGGAAAAGGGATTGGAGTTGGTGGATTGTACTGATTTAGGACGGGACCAAAAAACTGTTCCCGAACACCATTACCGTTTTGTGGTAAAAGTAATTAAATAATTATTTTGGTTTATGAAAAAAATTAATGTCGCGATTATCGGAGTAGGTAGTTTTACCAAAGCGTTAGTTGAAGGTGTGGCTTTTTATACCAAAAATCCAAAGGATATAACTGGCCTCGCGCATCCTTTGATTGGTAAGTATCGCGTGGCCGACATTAATTTTGTCGCGGCTTTTGACGTAGACGAACGTAAAGTTGGCAAAAAATTACATGAGGCGATTTATGCCGGTGCCAATGTTACTAAAAAAATTGCCGATCCCTTGGTATATGACGCGGTAGTACATCGTGGGCCGACCTTGGACGGTGTGGTTGATGAGATGAAAGGGTCTTTTGTGATTGAAAGTGAATCGCCGGTCGCGAATATCGTGAAAATTTTAAAAAATTCCAAAACCGATATTGTGGTTAATTTGGCTCCAACCGGGAGTGACCAAGTGACGTATTTTTATGCCGAAGCCGCCGTAGAGGCGGGTTGTAGTTTTATAAATTGTATCCCTACTCCACTGGTAACGATTCCAAAATGGCGCGCTAAATTTGAAAATAAAAAGTTGGTGCTTTTGGGCGATGATACCAAGAGTCAATTGGGCGCGACCATGTTAAATCGATTTTTATTATCACTTCTTAAAATGCGTGGAATAAAAGTTACTAAATCCGAACAAGAGAATCGCGGTGGCAATACCGACCATTACAATTTGCTTTATCGCGCGCAAACCAAAGAAAAATCCAAACGCGAGGCCCTAACCAAGTTTTTAGATACTGATGATGCTAAACCAACCGTAACATTTCACTATACCGGTGAACCCTCCGGCCACAAGATTGTTAATTTAAAAATTGAAGGTGAGATATTCGGGCGCGCGCCTATTTCTATTACTTCAGTTATCGAAGATGAAATTAGTATCAATGGTGCCGGCACGGTGGTGGACGCTATTCGCGTGGCAAAATTGTTAGTTGATAGCGGCCGGCAAAAAGAAGCCTCCCGTGTCTGCCCGTTTTTAATGAAATCACCACCTGAACAAATGTCGGATATGGAGGCCGCCGTGGCTTTTGATAAAATTTTAAATAGTATTAAATAATTTTATGTGGCCCTTTAGCACCCCAAAACCAAAATTAGATCCGAAAGCAGACCCAAAACCGGACCCCTACAAACTAAACATTAAAACCGGCAATAACCAGTTGCGTTCCGGGCGTTATGGCATTGAACACAAAATTGCCGAACAGATGTATGCTTTACGGCATGAAACATTTGCTAATATTTCGCCGGCCAATCGTCAGTTTATTGTTGATTTAATTACTAAACACGCTAAATTGTTGCCTGCTGGCACTGGTTTTGGCCGTAGTTTGCGTTTACGGATGAAAGAAGAGGTGGAGCGCGCACGTTTGGCTGGGAAAATCAGTTTGGTGGACAAGAAGGATTTTATTAAGATTATTGATAAGTTGCCTCATGCATAGGATACTTATCCACAGTTGACATTTCTTGACAAATAGTATAAAATGTATTCACTATTGATTGAGAGGAAAAGATTAGCTGTTTTTTCGCTCAATTAAGCAAAAAATGCTACCCTCCCTCATCGGTTTGGTGGGGAGAGCGGCGTGCAAGGACATAAAATAATCTTCATGTCAACCTTGCGGATTTTGGCCAATTTATAAGGAAAAACTCAAAAAGCCCCTATTTTGTTGGCCCTTTTTTTATTTGCGAGTAGAGTGAGAGAAGTAAAAATTTATTTTTAATTCCGAGCGAGCGAAGCAAATATGGTTTACCTATATTTCAGGGCTTCGCTACGCTACGCCCTGTAAACTTTCCGCGACATGTTGCACCCTGTAAACTAGTTCGTGGCGACAATTACAATAATTTTTCATTTTGATATTTAAATTTTGAATTTTTATTATGCCTACCTTCAAACGCCAACCTCTTAAAACTCGCGAGCGCAAATATTTTACTGATGAAAAAAATTACGCGCCGCTACCAAATTTAATAGAAATTCAAACTGATTCGTACGCTTGGTTTTTAAAAAATGGTATTAAAGAATTGTTTGATGAGGTCTCACCGATTACGGATTTTTCCGGTCGCGACTTGGAATTATATTTTGAAAATTATTTTTTAGATGAACCGCGTTTTGAAGAAGATGTTTGTCGCGAGCGCAACACCACTTTTGAAGCGCCCCTGCGCATAACCGCGCGTTTGGTAAATAAAAAAACCAACGTAAGCAAATCGCAAGAAATTTATTTGGGCGATATCCCCATCATGACCAACCGTGGTACGTTTATTGTGAACGGCATTGAACGCGCGGTCGTGTCCCAGCTAATCCGCAGTGCCGGCGCTTTTTTCACCGCGGAAAATGTGCGCGGACGCAATTATTATGGCGCTAAAATTATTCCAAATCGTGGCGCGTGGCTGGAAATTGAAACGGATTTAAACAACGCTATTTGGGTAAAAGTAGATCGCAAACGCAAAGTCGCGGTTACCTCGCTTTTGCGCGCTTTTGGTTGCGAGTCCAACGAAGAAATTATTGAACTTTTCAAAAAAGTAAATAATCATCCGCAAATTGATTACATTGACGCCACTTTGAAAAAGGATTTGGCGACCAATCGCGATGAGGGCTTTGTGGAAGTTTATAAACGCATTCGTCCGGGCGATTTGGCTACGGCCGACAACGCCAAGAGTTTGGTGGAAGCGATGTTTTTCAATTTTGACCGTTATGATTTAGGTCGCGTTGGTATTTATAAATTCAACAATAAATTTGACATCGCGAGCTCCAGCGAAGATTATGACAAAAAAGAAAATCGCGTGTTGTCCAAAGAAAAATTAGCCGCGGTAATCAGCGAAGTGATCCGTTTGAATGTTACGCAAGAAGATCCTGATGATGTAGATCACTTGGGCAATCGCCGTGTGCGCGCGGTGGGCGAGCTGGTACAGAATCGTTTCCGCGTTGGCTTGGCGCGCATGGAGCGCATCATCAAAGACCGGATGAGTACTTATAATATAGAAGAGGTGACACCGAATCGTTTGGTGAACGCCCGGCCGGTAGTGTCGGCGGTGCGCGAATTTTTCATGAGTTCGCAAATGTCCCAGTTCATGGATCAGCACAATCCGCTGTCCGAATTGGAACACAAACGTCGCTTGTCTGCGCTTGGTCCCGGCGGTTTATCGCGCGATCGAGCTGGCTTTGAAGTGCGCGATGTGCACACCACTCACTATGGTCGCATCTGTCCGATTGCCACTCCCGAAGGTCCGAACATCGGTCTTGTGAACCATCTGTCTTCCTACGCTCGTATCAATGAGTTTGGTTTTATTGAAACCCCTTACCGCAAAGTTTTGCGCCAAGTTGATAACAAACCGGAATTGACTGAAGGGGAAATTTTACGCGAAGATACGGCCGGCGTGAAAGATGGCACTTTGATTACGAAAGAAATTGCTAAAAAATTATCCGCTTCCAAAGAAAAAATTATCAAAGTAAAACCGCGTTTGACGAACGAGGTATCATACCTTTCCGCTTTTAAGGAAGAAAAAGTAATTACCACTTCCGCGAAAGTTCGCGTTGATGAAAAAGGATATTTTATCGATGGTAATGTGCCGGCGCGCGTTTACAGCAAGCCGAGCGTTTCCAACACTTCAGAATTGGATTATGTTGATGTTTGCTCTTATCAAGTTGTGAGCGTAGCGACCGCGTGTATTCCATTTTTGGAACACGACGACGCCACTCGCGCTCTCATGGGCACCAACATGCAACGTCAGGCCGTGCCGTGTATTTCTCCGGATGCGCCGCTTGTGGGCACGGGCGTAGAAGTAGACGCGGCGCGCAATTCCGGCCATATGTTTTTGGCCGACGAAGACGGCGAAATTGCCGAAATGGATGGTGGCAAAATTATTTTAAAAGGCAAAAAAGGAAATTCTTATACTTATAAATTAAATAAATTTCACCGTTCCAATGCCGCCACTTGTATCAATCAACATCCGACCGTGGAGGTAGGCGAGAAAGTGAAAAAAGGCCAGCCCTTGACCGATGGGCCATCAATTCAGGATGGTGAATTGGCTTTGGGTCAAAATGTTTTAGTGGCTTACATGGTGTGGGACGGTTTCAATTATGAAGACGCGATTATTTTGAATGAACGCTTGGTGCAACGCGATCGTTTCACCTCCATTCATATTGAAAATTATATTATTGATGTTCGTGAAACAAAATTGGGTCCGGAAGTTATCACGAATGACATTCCGAATGTCAGCGAAGAGAAGTTGAAAAATTTGGACAGTGAGGGTATAGTTAGAGTAGGCGCCGAAGTTAAATCCGGCGATATTTTAGTTGGTAAAATTACCCCGAAAGGCGAAACCGAATTATCCGCGGAAGAAAGATTATTGCGCGCCATCTTTGGTGAAAAAGCGCGCGACGTGCGTGATTCATCTTTGTATTTGGAGCATGGCGAACACGGTAAAGTTATTGACATCCGAATTTTCTCAGAAGAAAATGGTGATAAATTAGAACCGGGCGTAATTAAACAAGTACAGGTGACAGTGGCTGACATGCGCAAAATTCAGGTCGGTGACAAAATGGCCGGTCGCCACGGTAACAAAGGTGTAATTTCACGCGTGGTGCCTCGCTCGGACATGCCGTTTTTGGAAGATGGCACGCCAGTTGATATTATTTTGTCTCCCTTGGGCGTTATTTCTCGTATGAACTTGGGGCAGATTTTGGAAACGCATCTTGGTTTGGCCGCTAATGCTTTGGGCTACAAAGTGGCGACACCGGTGTTAAATGGTTTGACCGAAGAACAGATTCGTAATGAATTGTTAAAAGCCGGTTTTCCCGCTCATGGTCAGATGACGCTGTGCGATGGTCGCACCGGCGAACCGTTTGATAATAAAGTGACGGTTGGTTACAACTACATGTTGAAATTGAACCACATGGTGGAAGATAAAATCCACCAACGCTCTATTGGTCCATATAGTTTGATTACCCAGCAACCTTTGGGTGGTAAAGCGCAATTTGGTGGTCAGAGATTTGGTGAAATGGAAGTTTGGGCTTTGGAGGCCTATGGCGCCGCGCATACCTTGCAAGAAATTTTAACCATTAAATCCGATGATGTTCCAGGTCGTTCCAAAGCGTATGAGGCCATTATTAAAGGTGAGCCAATCACGCGCGTGAACATTCCGGAATCTTTTAATGTTTTGGTGCGTGAAATTAAAGGTCTCGGTATGGAAGTAGAATTGTTGAAGAGAAGTGAATCCGGCGAATATCGCCCGGTGGCTGAAGTGGACGCGGAAAATAAGAAGGAAGAAGGAGAGGTCGCGAGTAACACGATTGAAGTGCCCAATAAAGAATTGAAGAAAGATTAATTGTTAATTTTGATTTTTGATTTTTAAATTTTGATTTTAATATGATTACTCGCGATTCTGTCCGTCATGTTGACTTTGACGCCATTCGCCTGCGCTTGGCTTCTCCCGAGGTTATTAGGGGTTGGTCATTTGGCGAGGTTAACAAACCGGAAACAATTAATTACCGTACGCAAAAACCGGAAAAAGGCGGTTTGTTTGCCGAAGAAATTTTTGGCCCGACCAAGGATTGGGAATGTTATTGTGGTAAATACAAAAAAATTCGCTACAAAGGAATTGTTTGCGATAAGTGTGGCGTGGAAGTTACCACCTCGCTCGTGCGTCGCGAACGCATGGGCCACATTGATTTGGCCGCGCCGGTTACGCATATTTGGTTTTTACGTTCCGTGCCGTCCAAGATTGGTTTGATTTTGGATTTGACGATGCAGTCGCTAGAAAAAGTAGTTTACTTTGCCGCTTTTATTATCAACTCGGTTAATGAAGAAGGAAAAAAGCAAGCATCTGATCAATTGCGTCAAGAATATAAATCCAAACGCAAACAAATTGACCGCGAGCGCGAAGAAGGAATTGCCAAAGCCAATAATGAAAAATTGGGCAAGGCCGCCATTGACGAAATCGTGAAAGAATCCGAGAGAAAAATAGAAGCATTAGATGAAGATTTTCAAGCCGCTGATCGCGAGTTGAAGGACTTACAAGTGATGCGCGTGATTTCGGAAAATCGCTATCAGGAGATGTCTTTGCGTTTTGGTCATTTGTTTGAGGCCAGTATTGGCGCGGAAGCAGTTTATAATTTGCTCGCGCGCGTGAATTTGGAAGAAACCATTAAACAAATTACCGAAAGCCAAATTAGCGCGAAAGGCGCTAAATTGGAACGGTTGATTCGCCGTAAAAAATTATTGAAAAGTTTACATGTCAACGGTGTTCGTCCCGAATGGGCAATTTTGAAAGCGATTCCGGTGATTCCGCCGGATTTACGCCCGATGGTGGCTTTGGACGGCGGTCGGTTTGCCACTTCGGATTTAAATGATTTATATCGTCGGGTTATTAACCGCAACAATCGTTTGCGTCGGTTATTGGAATTAGACGCGCCGGAAGTTATTTGCCGCAACGAAAAACGCATGTTGCAAGAAGCGGTGGACGCGCTCATCGACAACAACGCTCGTCATTCTAAAACAGTTTTGGCCGCGACCGGTCAAAAACGCCAACTGCGTTCGCTCGCCGACATTTTGAAAGGCAAACAAGGGCGTTTCCGCCAAAATTTATTGGGCAAGCGCGTGGACTATTCCGGCCGTTCCGTAATCGTCGTTGGTCCGACTTTGAATATTGATGAATGTGGTTTGCCCAAACGCATGGCGTTGGAATTGTTCAAGCCGTTTATCATGGGTGAAATTATTAAGCGCGAACTCGCGCACAATGTGCGCAGTGCCGGTCGCTATATTGAAAGTGAACACGACGAGGTTTGGGATATTTTGGAAAATTTAACCAAAACCACGCGCGTGTTTTTAAATCGCGCTCCTACTTTGCACCGCCTGGGTATCCAGGCCTTTCACCCGCGTTTGATTGAAGGCAAAGCCATTCAATTGCACCCATTAGTTTGTACCGCTTTTAACGCTGACTTTGACGGTGACCAGATGGCGGTTCATTTGCCACTTACGGCCGAAGCGCGTTGGGAAGCCGATAACTTAATGGCCGCGGAAAAAAATCTTTTAAAACCCGCGACCGGTCAGCCGGTAACGACTCCTAAACAGGACATCGCGCTTGGTTGTTTTTATCTTACCAATTATAATGTTAATGATAAAAGTACCGCGACTAAATTGTTTGGTTCGGAAAAAGAAGCCAAGTTGGCCTACAAATCTCGCGCCATTACTTTGCATGAAAAAATCAAAGTGCGTATGACCGCTTCGGCCAATAAATTTACGGACAGCGAAAGTTTGATTATTGAGACCTCGGTCGGTCGCGTTTTCTTTAACGAAATCGTGCCGGACAAATTACGCTATTACAACGAAACCATCAACGTTAAAAAATTAGCCGAAATTATTCGCTACTGTTTAGAATATTACGGCCAACCGGAAACTGCCAAATATTTGGATGAGTTAAAAAATCTCGGTTTCCGTTATGTTACCAAATCCGGCTACTCGTTGGGCTTTGCCGACTTTCCGGAAATTAAAGAAAAACCGGCGATTTTGAAAGACGCGGACGCGGAAATTACTTTGTGTGAAGAACAATACCGTGATGGTTTGTTAACCCAGACCGAACGTCACGCTAAAATTTTGGAAATTTGGACCGGCGCTAAAGATAAAATCGTCGCCAATAATCAAGCCACTTTGGACAAAAGCAGTTCAGTGTTCGCCATGATTGATTCCGGCGCGCGCGGTACTTGGGGCCAGTTAGGTCAGGTTATCGGTATGAAGGGTTTGGTGGTGTCACCAAGCGGTGATATTATTGAATTGCCGGTCAAAGGCAACTTTAAAGAAGGTTTTGATGTTTTGGAATATTTTATTTCTTCCCACGGTACGCGTAAAGGTTTGTCTGATACGGCCTTGCGTACTGCTAACGCCGGTTATTTAACTCGACGTCTCGTAGATGTCGCGCAAGATGTGGTGGTGTTAGAAGAAGATTGCGGGGACACTGATGGCGAAATTTTCACTGTGGAACAATCCAAAGAAATGGGTGAAAAATTATCCGACCGCGTTTGGGATCGTTATGTTTTGACTGATGTCAAAGCCGATGGCGTTGTGATTGTCAAAAAAGGCGAGGTTATCACTGACAAAGCCGCGCGCGTAATTGAAGATAAAAAAGTGCCGTCCGTGCATGTGCGTAGTGTCTTGCAATGCAAATTACCCAAAGGTGTTTGTCGTCAATGTTATGGTTATGATTTGGCCCACAACGTGCCGGTGGAATTTGGCACGGCCGTTGGTGTGATCGCCGCGCAGTCATTGGGTGAACCAGGCACGCAGTTGACGCTTCGCACCTTCCACGCCGGTGGTGTGGCTGGTGGCGATATTACCCAGGGTTTGCCACGCGTAGAAGAATTATTTGAAAATCGTCCGCCGAAACACAAAGCCGTATTGTCCGAAGTGGCCGGTAAAGTGGAAATTGAAGACGCGGATGGTAAAATTATCACTTCCTCAACCGGCAAGAAAATTTTCGAAGGCCGCCGCGGTCAGAAAATTGCCAAAGTCCATTTTGAAGGCATGGATGAAACCAAAATTAAATATACGGCCGAGGATGAAGTGCTGGTAAAAGATGGCGATACGGTGGCAAAAGACGCGGTCGTTATCGTGCGCGGATCAACCGGCGAAGAAGTGACGGCCAAGTTTGAAAGTCAGGTGAAGATTGTCAAAAATAATCTCACCCTTTCCTATAACGGACCAAAAATTCGCGAATATATTATTCCGTTGGGTTATAAGTTGTATGCCAAAGATGGCGATGTTGTTGAAAAGGGTCAGGCCTTGACTAACGGCAGTATTTATTTGCAAGAATTATTTGAATTAAAAGGCCGACCGGCAGTGCAACGTTATGTCTTGCAGGAAGTGCAAAATATTTATTCCAGTCAAGGCCAGAAAGTTAATGACAAGCACGTGGAATTGCTCATCAAGCAAATGTTTAGCCGCGCCTATGTGGAAGATGCCGGCGACACTGATTTATTGCCGGGCGAAGTGATTGAAAAATCCCAATTGGATTTTGCCAATCGTAGCGCCAAAAAAGCCGGTGGCAAATTGGCGGTGGCGCGCGAGTTGCTTTTGGGTATTACGCGCGTGTCGTTGTCCACCCAAAGCTTCTTATCATCCGCTTCTTTCCAAGAAACCGCCAAGGTATTAATCAATTCTGCTATTACCGGTAAAGTTGATTACTTGGAGGGCCTGAAAGAAAATGTAATTATTGGTCGGTTGATTCCGGCGGGGACAGGGTTTAAGAAATAATATCTAAACAAAGAACACCTCGACAATTGTCGGGGTGTTTTAGTTAATGGTTGTATTGTATTTTCCCCAAATTAGGCGTAAAATTAAGATGTATGCGTATTAAACAAGTTATATTTTTGGCTTTAATTGGCACAATTGGCATTGCCGTTGGTTTGGCCGGATTTTGGTTGGGGCCACGTTTTAAAAACGACCAAGCCGGATTATCGAAAATCATCCTTACCGGCATCCAGTTGCCCTCCGAAGGTCTTAAGGGCAATGTTCACACGGCCATACCTAATGATAAGGACCTGTTCGAGACCTTGTTTAAATACTCGCAACCGATCGCTGATTTGTCGTCCGCGCCTGTTTCCGCCGTTTTGCCCCACCATCTTGTCGCTGGCAGTTATGAAATTGGAATGTTAGAGGCGGTGAGTAAAAAAATTACGCCAGCGGTCGTGGTAATTGTCAGTCCCAATCATTTTAATACCGGACGCGGAAAAATAATTACGGCGTTAGAGCCGTGGCAAACGCCGTTTGGAATTTTAGAAACCAATCAAAAAATTATTGGAAAATTAGCGGACGCGGGCGTAATGGTTGATGATCCGGCCATTGCCAATGAACACGGCGTGGGCGCGCTCGTGAGTTTAGTTAAAAAAATTTGGCCAAACACCAAACTCGTGCCGATAATTGTCAAAAATGAACGCAATTTTCAAGAGATTGACAAGGTGGCGGAATTATTAAATAAAATTTTACCAAAAAATTCTTTAGTGTTAGCGTCGGTGGATTTTTCGCACTATCTTCCACTTACTGTTTCTAATTGGCACGATGAATTGTCTATAAATGTTTTAGAAACCGGCGACTATAATCGTCTGGAACGAATGGAAATTGACAGCCAAAATTCTATTCGGTTGCTTTTGAAATATAATGAACTAAAAGGAGCGCAAAATTTTACTTTGGCGCACCATACCAATAGCGCCGATATTATTAAAAATTCGGAGTTGGCCGAAACCACTTCGCATGTGATGGGGTATTTCGTTGGTGGAAAACCTGTTGCCATTCCGGCCATCGCCGTCCAATTTTTTGGTGATATGATGTTGGACCGCAGTGTTGCCAAAGCGATGGGAGAAAAAGGTTTGGACTATGTATTTGAACATTTGACCGGGCAAGAAAATAGATTTTTTTATGGGCAGGATTTGACGGTCGCCAATTTGGAAGGACCATTCGCGATCAAACGTATTAATACTTCTAAATCCATCGCTTTCCGTTTTGATCCGGCGCTCGCGGGGCAGCTAAAGCGTTATAATTTTTCAGCTGTGTCTTTGGCCAATAATCACACCATTGATATGGGGCGGGCGAATGTGGATTTTACCAAAACAATTTTAGAACAAAATAATTTGGGATATTTTGGTAATGAATATAGCGTGAGCACCAGTGGAATTTGGGTGGCCAATAATTTACCGGAAAAAATGGCTTTGGTGGGAATAAATTTTACCGAAGGCGAAGTTAGTTGGAGTCAAATCAGATTGGCCATTGCCACAGCCAAATCCCAAGCGCCCAATGTGGTCGTGATGCCGCACTGGGGGCAGGAATATGACCGTATTTCCAATGAGCGCGAACGGCAATGGGCGCGTGATTTAATCGATGCCGGCGCGACAGCGGTAGTCGGCGGTCATCCCCACGTAATTCAAGAAATGGAAATATATAACGGCGCGCCGATATTTTACTCACTCGGAAATTTTATTTTTGATCAATATTTTTCGCAAGACACTCAAGAAGGTTTTAGTGTTGGAATGACTTTCACCGGCGGGAGTGTTAAAGATATTTATGTCATGCCGTTTTATTCGGTCAAATCCCAAAATTATTTAATGTCCGGCGAGCGTCGTGATAAATTTTTTGAATGGTTTAATACCAATAGTCGGTTGGATGGTAAAAAATTTGAAGTTGGTAAATTAGCACTATGACCAGAATTTTAGGTGTTGACCCTGGGTTCGGTCGCATGGGTTATGGCGTAATCGAATCGGTCGGCCACGGTCAGTGGCAAGCGGTTGCTTATGGTTGTCTGGAAACTTCGCCTAAAAAATCTTTAATCGCGCGTTTGCAAGAATTGCGTGATAAAATAAAAGAAGTGGTAAAAGAACACAAACCAACGCTCGCGTCCGTGGAAAAATTATATTTTTTTAATAACGCCAAAACCGCGCTGGATGTCGGGCAGGCGCGTGGGGTAATTTTATTGACGCTTTTGGATTGCGGTTTGGAAATTTATGAATATACGCCTTTACAAATCAAACAAGCGCTGACCGGCTATGGTCGAGCGGAAAAAGGCCAAATGCAAAAAATGGCCGCCATGGTTTTGGGCGTTAAAAAACCGATTAAATCCGATGACGCGGCGGACGCGTTAGCGGGCGCGTATTGCGCGGCGGTGAATTTGTAAGCACGGCGTTAAGCTGTGTAGTGGAGCAGAATTGAACCGCGTCGGTTCAATTTTTTTATTGATAAAAGTTTAAACCGTTGGAAATTTTTTAAGTTGGTATCAAATAATCCCAAACCGGTACCAAAAATTACCGGTTCAATGGTTAAGTAAATATCGCTAATTAATTTTTTTTCTAAAAATAAATTATAAGTGGCGGTTCCGCCCAAAATTGCGATTTTTTTGTATGGACTTTGGGCCAGCCATTTTTTTATATCAACCGCGCTCGGGTTTAAGTATAAACATTTGGCATTTTTTTGGGCAGTGGTTTTTACCGAACGCGTAAACACCACGCAATTGCGTTGGCGCAAAGGTCGGTAAGCAGTTTTGTAAGTATTATTGCCGACGACAACCAAATCGCTTTTATCCAAAATGGCGTGTAAATGATTTTTGTCTTCGTCACTGGTCCAACGCGTGGATAGGTGTCCGCTGTTTTTGGCAATTTTGCCGTCGATAGTGACCGCGGCCAAAAGGAGATATTGCTTTTTCATGGGATTTTAAAATTAGCGTCCGGTTTTTTTATAAAAAAGTTTTAGGATTTGGTGTTTTTTAATTACCAAACTCGTTCCTACGCCGTTGCCGACAGCATAGGCCAAAATTATAGTAAATATTTGGTCTTCAATTCCCGCTAATATTTCGTATAAAATTAATAAGTTCAAAAGCGTCACAATCGTTGAGAAAAACGCCGCTCGCCAAGCGTATTCCTTGGCGATAGTTTGGTAGTAGTAGGTAATTAAAATGTCCTGAAAAACGCCGACCGAGAAAAAGATTAAGTGCCTAATGATGATATCCATATGTTTTTGTTAGAATTTAAGCTATTGTTTAAAAAATATTATTTCAATTCCGCTTCTTTCCAAGATATTTCTGAATTAAATATCCCACAAACGCAAAAAATAATCCGGAGATAAGGGAGGTAATGATAACAACTCCCGCCGCATCGTCATTTGGGTTTAGATACCGCAATGTTGCTATTACGCCACCAGCAACCATCTCGCCGAAGACAAAACCGCCGATTACCACCATCTTGGCGTACTTTTCCGCAAGTTCATGCGCGAGACCGGCGCTAAACAAGACGACACCGAAAAAAGCGAAAGCGGTCCAAGGCCAATTCCATCCATTGGGTCGCGTGTATGAGAAGTTTCGCCGACTTCCTTAATTTTTATCTTTTTTTCCTTCTTATGTCACTAACTAAAGAGCCAACCGAATTACTTGTTCTAATTTTTTGATCGTCATGAAATAATCGATTCAGTTCGTCTGCGATCTTTTTATGGTCAGGAGTTCCTTTTATGGAACCGCTTTGATGCTGGAAATTGGGATTTATAACCAAATCATTAACCAATACTTTTTCGGATAAACTCCAAGGTTCTCTTCCGCGACCACGGATCATAGCTTCTGTATCTACACCGTGCATCTCATGCCTTTTTTTGCCGCTTCTTTACACTGCGCAATAAATTCCGCACTTCCTAAATTAAAATTTAATGCGGCGATATGTTGTCTGTGTTGGCGTGTTAATTCAGCTTGTTCTTCGGCAGTATTTAGTTGTCTGATTGCATAACCAACGGCTTTATTGCAAACCTCCGGGAATTGATCTACATATTCTCTTGGGAAAAATTGGTAAGCAATATCAATCAAACGAAGAGAAGGATTTTTGTATATTTCATTAATTTCAGGATGTTCAATGGCGAGTTGATTGCCTATTTCTTCCACAAGTTGAATTGCTAGAATTCTTTCTCGTGTTAATTCATCATTACCCTCTGCATAGAAAGTACCGGCAGGAATAAAGTCGGCAGAATCAATTTCATACCGGTGATGGTTAATTTTGGTTGGCTCTGGCTGGGATGATTCTTTTTTCATAGGTTTAGTATAAAAAAAATTTATTATTTCGCCTAACGTATGTATATGCGAACCTGTTGATTATTAACTTAATATATAGTATATTATCACCAAAATACTCAAGAGGCAAGCGTAAAATATGTCCAAATTACCAAAAATTATTGCCATTTTAGGGCCAACAGCTTCGGGAAAAACCGATGTTGGTATTTTTTTGGCTAAGAAATTTAACGGGGAAGTGGTGAGTTTTGATTCTCGGCAGATATATAAAAACATGGACATTGGCACTGCTAAGCCACCAGGAAGTCCTGGGAACGGGGTATATATAGTAGAAGGGATCTCACACCATCTGATAAATACCGTTGACCCTGACCAAGATTATAGTTTGGCGGATTTTAAGGCGGACGCCATCAATGCCATTGACGATATTTTGGCGCGGGGGAAGTTGCCGATTTTGGTGGGCGGAACGGGGTTGTATTTTTGGGCGGTGATTGATAATTTGGATATCCCCAAAGTGGTGCCGGATAAAACTTTGCGAAAAGAATTAGAAAAATTATCATTAACGGAAATGGTAAAAATGTTGCGTACCAAAGACCCAGATAGTGCCGAGGTAATTGATTTAAAAAATCCGCGACGGGTATTGCGGGCGGTGGAAGTGGCTTTGGCGGGGGAGTCGTTTGTAAAACAGCAGAAAAAAGGTAAACAGCTGTATGATTGTTTACAGATTGGATTGAATTGGCCGCGAGAAGAATTGTATGAACGGATTAACGCGCGGGTGGACGAGCAAATAAAAGATGGGTTGGTGGGGGAGACGGAGGGGTTAGTGCGAGAGATCCTGAAACACGATAGCCATGCGGCATCGCATGGAGTTCAGGATGACAGTGAGAGATTGCCGCGCTTCGCTCGCAATGACATATGGGCGTTGCCGAGTATGAGCGGAATTGGGTATCGGCAGATGGGGTATTATTTGCGGGGCGAGATGACGCTGGACGAAGTGATCGAAATTTTAAAACGCGATACACGGCGTTATGCCAAACGGCAGCTGACTTGGTTTAAGCGTGATCAGAGGATAAATTGGGTAGAGCGGAATGATAACAGGATGGCGGGAGATTTAGTTGGTGTTTTTTTGAATTATTAAAATTCTTAAATTTCAAAATCAAAATGGGCAATGTCAAATCAATGTCAAAATCAAAATATCAAATTTGTAATTTGAACTTTGGATTTGGTTTGACATTGTCCACCACAGGCCGATCCGCCTTTGGCGGAGAAATTGGAAATTTGACATTAAAAAAATTCTCGATGCATGATCGAGAATTTTTTGTTATTGATGGATTATTGTGTCAGCCCAATTTCATCCGCCATCAAATTTAGTTGTTCACCGGTAACATTATCTAACGCCTGCACGCGCACTTTGGAAACGAGCACATTTTGGGTGGGATTTTTGGTTTTGAGCACGACCGTGAACGGCAAGGCGAGCACATCAGTATTAACCGTCATCTCGTCAATGGTCCAGGTTAAATGTTTAGCGACGCTGTCGTAATCCAATTTACCGGCGGGTGGGGTGGCGGGTAATTTTACTTCTACGTCGCCGTAAATGTCGGCTGATAACGTAACATTTTTAAGCGGGTGCAAGGTGTTGGTTATTACCCAGCTGATGGCGTGTTCGTCATTGCCGGTCGCGCCGGTTTTTATTTCGTCGCGTACCTCGGCTTTGAGGTCGGAATTGAAAATAATTTCAATTTGATTACTTGTTAGTGTTTGGGTGATATTGTTTTTATCCGTAAAAGTTACCTCTACCACTCCGGTGGCCAAAAATTCTTTGACTGCTTCCCAGTCGGCGGTTTTAGTATCTTTAACCGGCAATTGCATGTCCCAGGTTATTTCTTTGCCAACAACTAATTTTTTCAGTTCCGGAATTTTACTGCCATCCCAAACAATTTCCCCGCGTCTAACGGTGTCAGACACTTGTGTGCCTTTGATTACGCCATTAAATTTTTCTTCCGAATCCGCCCAATTTAGCACGCTAACTTTGCCATAACTGGGCGCGTCAAATTTTAATTTTACCGACATTTTAGTCATATCACTATCACTGCCATTTTTCAAAACAATGGTGGCGTTTAACATATCGCCGGGGAAACTGGCGGCTTTGGTTAAAGTGCCGTTAACCGCCAAACTTGCGGAAAGCGAATTTTTGATTAGTTCCGCGCCGAATTCATTTTCAGCAATTAGATGGCGCTCGCCGGCCGCGTCCGTCCAGATTACTTGTAATTTTATTTTAGCAAGCGGGTCAGCGTTTTCGGAAAATTGTCCGCTGAATTTAATTTCCGATTGTGTGCTCGTGCCCGGTGTTATCACCCAAGCGGTTTTGGTAAGAGTAGGTGTGGACGAAGACAAGCGGAAATTTGCCGGAAAGATTGGCACCACTGTTAAGCCGTTAAGCCATTCGGTGCCGGCGTTTTCTAAGGTGGCGGTAAAATTGGCTTCTTTGCCCGCGCCTATTTTATCCGGACCGGCCAGTTTTAGAGTGTAAGGAGAGCGGGTAATTTTATTTTCGAAAGTGGCCATGGTTTGCAGATCGGATTGGAAATTCGTCGGGCGGTAGTTTAAAAACGCGCGCCAGGCCATCACCGTATCGGGCGAGCCGTACATTTTGCCGGTGATAATCACCTCGCCTGTTTGGCGGGCGGGCAGTGAATTTAGTTGCCATTCGGTGAAAGTCGGGTTTTCGGCCGGCACATCGCTTGCCAGTACCATAAAGCCCTCGGGGTAGCGCATAGTTAGCACCACGTTATTCAAGGCTACGCGTTGGTTGTTTTCGTAAGTAATGGTAATAGTGGTAGTCGCACCCAACTCCGCGTCTTCCGGTCCGGTAATTTTTAAAGTAACTTGGTCAGACACCGGTTTTTGCGCCGAAGGCATCATAAAAAATCCGGCCCAGGCCGCGGCCGCGAGCAGTCCCAGCATAATCAGAAAAACAAATACCCGGCGGAAAAATTTTCCTCCTTTTTTAACGTCAATTTTTTTCATGTCCGGCATGTCGCCGTTTTCATCTTTGTAAATCGCATCCAAATGCCGGGCCATAGCCAAGTCGCTTTCCAGTGGACTTTTTTTAACGGTTTTACGGCGTGGCACGGCGCGACGGCGTTTGGGTTTTTCTTCCTCTTCCAACGGTTTGACGGAAAATTCAGGAGTGTCTGACATAAAAATTTTATAATTATCCGCCAGAGGCGGACCCGCTTGTGGCGGGAACTTATTTTTTAGATTAAGATTTAGCGTTTTTTCATTACTAAACTCCAAATTTTGTTGGTATCAAGCGTCAGTGGTTCCACGCGCACTCCGTTGGATGCCAAGATCGTACCCACACCGTCGGCCCATTTTGGTTCTACTGAATCAGGGGTGATAATTTGGCTGTCAAAAGTGCTGTTAATACCGCTTTGTTTTTGGACTATCAGTTGATAATTAGCCAAACCACCGTTTTCCGCTGGGTTCACTTTAAATGGCAAATGATATATAAAAGTGGCTTGCGTGGTTTGTCCGGGTTCAGTAATGAGCCAATTGCCAAAAGCGGTTTTGCCAAATTCTTCGGTAATTCTAGTGCCACTTCTTTGGTCAAATTTAATTTCTTTTTCTTTTTTAATTAAATCGGTGTCGATAGTAGCTCCGGGCGTGGGCGCAAAAAATTGTTCTTCTTCCGGCCAAGTAAACCCTTGGGCGCTGACGAGCTCGCTTTCCGCCGGAACATATATACGCAAGTAATCAATATTATCGACGCCATAAAATTTTTCACCACGTGTGCCGGTATGAGTACGAGTGATGACGACGGTATTGGTTATGGTACCAACGTCGTCAATCTTGGCTTCATGACTCACCGTTTGGATCATGCGCGCGTCGCTTTTTTCACCGTGGATGTTGGTATTTACCACAAATAAATAATCCTGATTGCCGTCGGTTGGCAAAATTTCTCCGCCCCAGCCGTATTCGGTAATCGCGCTTTGCGCTTTTTCATCCGTAAAATATGCTTGGATCTGCTTTTCTTTCAGAGAATTTTGCAGACCTGATAAAATTGGCAACAGTTGGTCGGTCTTTGGTTTTAAAACCGCGTCAATTATTTTTGGTGTTAAATCGGTGATGATTTGTTTGGGGCGTCCTTCTTTTTTCTCCGCGCCCGTCTCCACAATCGCTTGGAGCGTGCCCAAAGCGCTATCGTGCGCTAATACCACTTGGCGATTATCGTCGGTAATCGGGCCGATAATTTTTAATAATTTTTCAAATACACTGCTGTTAATGGCAATCACGCCGTCAGCCGTAATACCACGGCTGTGGCGGAAGAACCAAAGCGCTTTTTGCGCGTTAGCCGGGAAATCCGGATACCAATTGGAATCCTGAAATTCAAAACGGCTGTTAATTAAAAGTAGGGGTGCCGGTGGTTCCAAATATACATCGCTCGTGTAACGCAAGGCGTAAGAGCCGTTAGGTGGGACATCGATGTTTATAATTTGACCGTCTTTTACTTCCAGCAGGGCGAAACTACCCATAAATCCGCCGGTCGGACGTAATTCGTGTTCATTTTGAAACACGAGTAAATAGCGTCGTAATCCTTGTCCACCAAAAATTTCCGGTAACTGATCGGTTAATTTAGAGAGGTTATCTAGATCACCAACCAGGGCGCTAAACAATATCTTGAATTTATTAAATTCAGCGCGATATTCTTCCGGTAAAACATTTTCTTTGACCGGTTTTAAGAGTTCTAAAGCGGATTGATAATTGGGCAGGGCGGAGTTTAAGCCAATGGAAATTGTTTTCAGGCGGTCGGTTAAAGTGGTGGAGGCGGTGGCGTTGCTATTGTTGTAAGCCGAAAGTAAATGGGAATTCCCCAAAGCAATGTTTTGGCCGGCCAAGATTATATTTTGTCGACTTTCAAATTCGGTGTTGACAAGCGGTAGGGCGCGCGCCAAAGTTTGTAAAAATCGGTGCTTGGTTTGCATGGTATCTACGGCCAGATTAAAACTGGTGAGAGCGCTGTCCAAATCGGTTTGAGCTTGGGCGGTATTGGCGGAAAATAATGAGGTAACTGATTTTTGTAAAGATGAAAAACCGGCCAAACTGTTTTCGGCTACGGTCGCCACGGAAAATTTTAAACCGCGCGCGTATTGTTGCGCCGGAATGGGGGCAATGCCAAAAATCAGGACGGCAGTCATAATCGCGGCGCTACGTTTCCAAAACAAACTGTTGTTGGCTAAATTTTTGACGTTAGCGCGCAGGTTATTTAATTTGGCGTTAGTGTAATTTTTTAAATCAGCTGCCAAAACGTCGCGTTTTTTGGGAGTCGGGGCAAACGCGATTGTTTGCTCTATCAGCGACTGTTTTGGCGCTATCACCGTTTCATCGGTTTGTTGCAATACCGGCAGATCAAATTCATCGGTGATTATGATGGTTTTTTTAACAGGAACGGAAAAGTTCGGTTGGGGCGCGGTCGGAATTTCGTGATAGTGGTGGTAAAGATTGGTGTCTTGTTCCGGGGCAATGGCTTGTACCTTTTCCCAAACATCAGTTTTAGTATTTTTTAAATTTACCACGTGCGCCGAAGTTTGAGGCGCGCCACTGACATGATGAACAAAAAAACCAATACCACGATTAGGAGTTGGCAAAGCCGGAGAATATTTAGCCGGCATGATTTTTGCTGGTTCTAAAATCGACTCGCTCGGCGTATCCCGTAAAGCAAAGCCGGACTTGTCCGGCGTAGCCCGCAAGGCGAAGCCGGAACAGGTAGATTTGTTGTGGCCATGTTTGCCACAAACACCGCAACAACGCCGTTGCACGGATTTTTTATTAAATGAAGAATTTTTCATGACAAGCAATGAATTTCTGACAGCGGTATTATACCATTTTTTTGCTGGTTTGGGCAGGAAGTTATCCCCAATTTTGGTAAATTTTGAGCGTTTGTTTGGTAGTCGCGTCCCAAGAGTAATTCTTGAGAAGATTTTGGCCTTTAATTATGAGATTTTTGCGTAAATTTTCGTCAGTGAGCGCGTGTTTTATCGTTTCGGCTATTGCTTCGTAGTTTTCCGGATCAAAATATACCACCGCGTCTTTTAAAATTTCGGGCAGGCAGGTGCGGTTTGAGGACGCGACCGGAATATTATATTGCATTGCTTCCAGCGGTGGCACACCAAATCCTTCGTAGAGCGACGGAAAAATATACAGCGATGCGTTTTGATAAAAATGCGCCAACTGTTCGTCCGGCACAAAGCCGGTGAAAATTGGTTTGTTTTTCAATTCTTTAACAAGGGGATGATTTTGAAGTTGTCTGTAAAAATAATTTTCCTTACCAACTAAAACTAAGCGATAACT
Organism: Candidatus Magasanikbacteria bacterium RIFOXYC2_FULL_42_28; assembly: GCA_001784435.1. GTDB lineage: Bacteria > Patescibacteriota > Patescibacteriia > Magasanikbacterales > GWA2-37-8 > XYD2-FULL-41-14. The sequence goes on along the minus strand of MFQZ01000003.1, from coordinate 22,697 downwards.
GTTGTCATATTTTTCTGTAAAAATTTTCCAAGCGCGAATCAGACCGGGCAGGTTTTTGTGGGGGAAGGCCACGCCAACGTATAAAACATAGGGTTGGGTGGGGAGGTTATCGGGCGGGACGCTTAACGTCCCATGGCCGACGCTTAGCGTCGGCGCTAAAAGTGTGACGGCAATTTTTTCGGGATTTATTTTTAACGTTTTTACAATATCGTTTTTTACAAACTCGCACGGCGTAATAATTTGTTTGGCAGATTTGGCAGTGTGGTTTAAAATAAATTTAAATGCAATATTTTTGAAGAAATACGAAATCGGTCCGAGAGTGCTGGCGGCGCGAGTGGGATAGTGAAGTAGCAATAAATCATGAATAGTCGCGACAAATGGCTGGCGATAAAAAAATGGCACATTCCAATGGGGGAAATGCATTAAATCTACTTTGGCAGTATTTAAAATTTTTGGTAAAAGCAGTTGTTCGCGCCAGCCGTACCAATGAATGTCGGCTAATTTTTTCGTAAAATTCGGCGCGGTTGGCGTAAATTCATCCCAATTTTCCTTACGCAAAAAAATTACGTATTCGTTAACGCTATCAATTTTTTCCAAGTTTAAAATTAGTTGCTGAATGTATCGTCCGAGTCCGCCTTGTTTTGGGCCATACATCCGCGCGTCAATTCCAATTCGCATATATTCTTTCTTAATCATATCTTTTTTTGGTAGTTTTGTCCATATTGATTTTTTTGTTTTTTGGGGGTATAATTAAGCTGAAATTTAATGTCGCCAATATGATGTATTTTAGCGGTATTTTAAAATCCGATGTCACTGATGCTTCGGAAAAAGTCGTCGGTCGCTTAAAAGATATTTTAATTAAATCACAAGACGGCGAATATGCTCCGTTGGAATTTTTGGTTATTGCCGGAAAAGGCGGAGGATTATTTTATATTCCTTACGGAGAAACCGAGCATATTAGTAAATCCGGAGTGGTATTGCGTCGGGTTTGGGATAAATTAGAGCGCGTTACCGAGCGTCCCACCGGTTGTCTTTCGCTCGTGGACGATATTTACGATCAACAAATTATGGATATCAACGGCGCGCGCGTGGTGCGAGCCAATGATTTGCGTTTCGCGGTGGTGGACGATAAAATGCGCGTGGTGGGGATTGATGTGAGTGTGCGCGGATTGTTTCGGCGCCTTGGACTTTTGTGGTTAGATGTTTTTCATTTACTTAAAACCAATTTGATTGATTGGCGCGATGCTTCGCCCGTGCGCGGGACTTTAAAAATCGGGGCGTTGGCCAGTAATTTTCATCGTTTGCATCCGGCCGATATGGCCGATATTATCGAGGACTTACATTTAAAACGCGGTAGTAAGTTAGTTGGTTATTTAGATCCGCGTAGTGCCGCCAAAGTGTTGGAAGAAATGGATGAAGAAACTCAAAAGAAATTTTTAAAAAGTTTTGACCCAGGGCGGATTCGCCAAATTTTAGATAATATGTCCACCGATGAAGTGGTGGATTTGATTCAATCATTTTCTAAATCTGATGCCGCGGTTTATTTGTCGTTTTTAGGAGATGAGCGCCATCAAGCAGTTAAGAAGTTATTGGCGCACGACGATGATACGGCGGGTGGTCTTATGACCGTTGATTATATTCCGGTTAGTTTAGATTTGACCGTGGCGCAAGCAATGGAAGAAGTTCGTAAATTTTCCGCGCGATTTCGTTCCATTTTGTATATTTATGGTATTAATACCGAAGGCGTATTTCGAGGCGCTATTTCGCTGCGGCGTTTGCTTTTGGCAAAACCGGAACAAAAATTGCGCGAAGTAATCAAAAAACAGAAGCGTTTGCCGACCCTAAGCCCGGATGATAATCTTAATTATATTTGTGATATGATGACGCGCTATAATTTGTTTAGCGTGGCGGTTTTGGACAAAGATCACAAGATGTTGGGGGTGGTTACCATTGACGACGTGATGCGCACGATGCGTCCGAGAGCGTAAGTATTTTATGTTTAAAAATTTTTGGCCAAAAATTGTGATTGCGCTGGGCGTTGTCGGTCCCGGGCTCATCGCGGGCGCGGCTAATAACGATGCCGGCGGTATTAGCACCTACGCTTACGCCGGTTCGCGTTTTGGTTATCTATTGTTATGGGTTTTGACGCTTAATGTCATCACTTTATTCGTCACTCAAAGCGTCGGAGCGCGTTTAGGAATTTATACCGGCAAAGGTCTGTCGGCATTGATTCGGGAAAATTTCGGCGTACGCGCCACCGTGCTCGCGCTCTTAACATTATTTATCGCCAATACCGCGGTGTCGGCTTCGGAAATGGCTGGTATCGCGAGTTCATTTGAAATTTTTGGCGTCAGTAAATTTATCACCGTGCCGATTTTTGCGGTTTTAATTTGGTGGATTTTGTACAAAGGTTCATTTAAAAAAGTGGAAAGATTTTTTTTATTGATATCATTATTTTTTGTTGTTTATGTTTTCGCGGCGGTGATGGCGCAACCGGATTGGGCCGAAGTTGGGCGCGCGCTGACAGTGCCGCATTTTTCTTTTGGCAGTGCCTATCTTGTGGCATTTTTGGGCATTATGGGCACGACCGTCACGCCGTGGGGGCAGTTTTTTATTCAGTCCTATATCGTAGACAAAGGCGTCAGCCCTAAGTATTTTAAAATTGAGAAATGGGAAGTATTTTTGAGCGCGTTTTTTACCTGTTTGATCGCGGCGATGATAATAATTACTACCAAAAATGTTTTGTATGATAATGGCATTGTGGTGGATAGCGCCAAAAGCGCCGCTTTATCCTTGCGGCCAATTTTGGGCAACTGGGCCGAGTTTTTGTTTGGGTTTGGATTTTTTTGCGCGTCACTTTTGGGCGCGTTTATTTTGCCATTAACCACGAGCTATACTATTTGTGAGGCCTTGGGGTTTGAATATGGCATGAATCGCACCTGGAAAGAAGCCCCGTGGTTTTATGGACTGATGGCGGTAATAATTGGCATCGCTTCGGTAATAGTGCTGTTGCCATTTTTGTCGTTGTTTCACATTATGGTTTCGGCGCAGGTGGTGAACGCGATTTTACTCCCAGTAATTTTGGTGTTCGTGGCGTTACTCATGAACAAAACAAAAAAACTCGGGCTACCGGAACCGAGCAAATTTCAAAAATTTTGGTATAATTTGGTTACTTGGGAAGCGGTGGTGCGGTTGTCGCTCGTGAGTTTACTGTTGCTCGTTGTTAGTATTTTTCCCAACGCGGGCGATCACATTATCAATTGGGCGAAAGATATTTTATTTTAATTTCAACTCGCACTGATTAAAACCTTTTTTGAATTCATCATAAGAGTCAGCCACGTATCGGCTGATTTTTTGTTTAAATTCTTCGGTAGAAAATTTTTCCGCTTGGGCGTGTAACTTTTCGCTATCCCAGGCCTTGCCGTCAAAATCTCGCACGGCTTGATAAAGTGATTCCCAATTTTGGCGGGGAAATAAGACACCGGTTTCACCGTGGGTGATGGTCTCGGTGGCTCCACCTTGGCCATAGGCGATTACCGGCCGGCCGGCGGCCATTGATTCGACCGGCGTGATGCCAAAGTCCTCCAATTGAGGGTGGATAAACGCTTGGGCGTGGGCGAGTAAACTCGCTTTATCCATTTCGGATATTTTTCCTAAAAATTCAATGTTGGATTTGGCGATTTTTTGTAAGTATGTTAATTCCGGCCCAATGCCAAAAATTTTTAACGGCAGTTTAAGGCGATTGAATGTCTTGACGGCCAGATCTAATCGTTTGTAAGGGACGAGCCGACCACCGGCGACAAAATAATTTTCCACGAGCGGGCTGGCTTTGAAAAGTTTAGTATTTACTGGCGGGTAAATCACTTCCGAGTCGCGTCGATAATATTTTAAAATGCGATTGCGCACGGTGTGCGAATTGGCAACGATGCGGTCCACGCGCGCCGTGCTCATTTGGTCCCACAAACGCAAACGATGAATTAGTCCGGGTAAAATCAGTTTGACAAAAGGCGAATGTTTTAAATCAGATAAATATTCGTGGCCATCGGCCCACAAAAAGCGCGCCGGCGTGTGGCAGTAAGAAATATGCAAAGTGCCCGGGGAAGTGATAATGCCTTTGGCGAAAATACTGGACGAAGAAATTACCAAATCAAAGCCGGATAAATCATGGCGCTCAGTGGCCAGCGGCATCCAAGGGAGATACCATTGAAACGCGGTGCGTCCGCCCGGTAATTTGGCTAAAAATGATTCGCGCGTTTCGGCCGATGAACTGATTTTTTCTTTATTATGAAACAAAACAAAAATCGGCGCCTCGGGCCAAATTTCATGGAGGGCGCGGAGCACTCTTTCGGCTCCGCCGTCTTGGAATAGATAGTCGTGTACTAGCGCTACGCGCATAATTGAAACTCTAAACTCTAAGTCCTAAATTCTAAACAATTTCAAAATCTAAAATTCAAAGTGTTTAAAATTTGTATTTTGAACATTTGAACTTGTTTAGAATTTATGGTTTAGTATTTAGTGTTTAATTTTTATTACCACGCCCCTTTTCGTCTAATCACCACAAACGGCGTTTTTAAAATAATTATCACATCCATTAAAATCGTCCAATTTTCTAAATAAAAAGTATCTAACTTTATTTCATCTTCAAAACTTAAATTACTGCGGCCGGAAACTTGGGCCAGGCCGGACATGCCCGGCTTAACCGCCATGACAATTTTTTGTTGCTTTTCATATTTGGCCACTTCGCGCGGTTGATGTGGGCGCGGACCAACTAAACTCATATTACCAAGCAATACATTTAAAAATTGGGGAATCTCGTCCAAACTAAAACGACGAATAAATCGGCCGAAAGGCGTCACGCGCGGGTCGTCTTGAATTTTATAAACCGGTCCGGATTTAATACTTTGCGCGGAAATTAATTCTTGTTCTTTTTGTAAAGCCATTTGGCCGTCTTCGCCAAACTGCCTTCCAGTGCAAAATTTCTGATAGAGTGATCGGAATTTATAGGCGTTAAATTTTTTGCCTTCTTGTCCCACGCGTTCATTTTTGTAAATTATCGGCCGGCCGGTTTCAATTAAAATTATGAGGGTGATAATTAAATATATCGGAACGCAAATTAACAATAAAGTCAGCCCGCCAACGATGTCAATTAAGCGTTTGATAATTCTACCCCAACTCGTGATACGCGCGCGTTTGAGTTCAATTATCGGCACGCCGGCCAAAGTTGAGACAGTCATGTTGGTGGAAATGGTAGAAAAAAGATCAGCGGAATATTTAAAAGTCAAATGATGTTCATTGGCAAAATCAATGGCTTTTAAAGTATCGGCTTCGTGTGCTTTGGGGTCGGTGAATAAAATTTCATCCGGATTTAAGGTGAGCAATCGTTTGGACGTCTCTTGATTAAAATGCGGAAAAATTCCTACGACTTTGTATCCCAAATAGCGGCGCCCATCAAGTTCCGAAGCAATGGTTTCGGCAATTTCTTCGGCACCAATAATTCCTACCAAGCGTAAGCCAAATCCGCCGTAGTGCAGGCCGGCTTTAAAAGCGCGCATCAGCATGCGAGCAAATACCACAAAAATCATCGCCAAAATCCAACCGGCTAAAACCAAAAAGCGGGAATCAAATTTTTGTAAAGTAAAAAAAACGTAAATTGTGATGGCCGAAAATCCGGTGGAGCAGGCCAAAATTATTTTGGAAAATTCAGCGGCGAATTTACGGTTAGGATCGGCACTATATAATCCGGAAATCGCAAAAATCATCACCCAAAGCGCCGAGACAGCCAGTACGAGCGGCCAATATTTTTCCCAAGATAAATTAAAAATTACCGGCCGAATAGAAATGGCGAAATCGGAAAAACGCAAGGTATAGGCCGTGAATCCGGCGAGTACCAAAGCGGCGTAATCCAGCGGTAATTGTAAAAAAGTGAAAAATAGTTCAAAGCGTTTCATAGGGTTTATTTGTCATTGCGAGGAGTGAAACAACGCGGCAATCTCGGTTTCCCCTCCCTTTATAAAAAGGGGAGGGCGAGGGTGGGGTATTCGTCGGTCGGCACTGTCATTTTACCGCAAATTGGTGTGGGGGTCAAATGCTAAAGGATTGAAAAAAGTGGGGATTGCTGGTAAGATAGGATTAATAGTAAATTTGTCTGTATGCCTCACGAAAATTATTATAAAATAAAATTGAAGAAAATGGGGAAGTGGAGTGTATATCCTTTGGATACTGAAGCTTGGCATGGGCCAGAGTCAGCGCGCTATTTTAAGAAGACCTTTGGTTTTGGAAAAGGCACTCTTATTGTTAGTACTGCTGAAAATAACAATGTTTATCAGCACGCGTATTTTCCTGAATGGTTTTTTGAAAAGTTGAATAAATATATAAAAAATAGCACTAAAAAAGATTATAAATTTATTGAAAAGAAATTATTGAAATTCTATAATTTACGCGCGCAACTGTTGAAAAGTTTGCTAAAAGTTGGTGTAGCGCAGGTGGCTAAATTATCTACACCGGAATTGATTAAAATGTATCAAACTAATCGGGATTGGGTTCATCGCGCTACCGTATTTGATCAAATTGGTTGGATTGCGGAAGATTATTGGAATTCGCCGATGCGGGAGATTCTAATTAGTAAAGGTTTGGCGGACAATTCGCCGGAATATTTTAAGGCGTTATTTATTTTAACAAAACCAGATGAAATTTCTACAACTTTAAAAGAGAAGCGCGCGGTTTTGGGTGAGGTAATTAAGATTAAATCAGGTTATGAATTAAAAATTTCAGCAATGCGGTTGGCCAAGAATTTTGGTTGGATGCCGGTGGCGGCGTATGGTGAGCCGTGGGGCGCCAAACATTACGAAGAAGAGTTGGTAGAATTGCAAAATCGAGATGTTGACGAACTAAGTCGCCAATTTAATGAATTAAAAAAATATACGCGTGTACGTAGAAATGATATTTTTAATATTGTAAAAAAGTATAATTTATCCAAGCGTGAGTTGCAAGTATTTATAGATTTTAGTTTGGCATTGGACGCGCGTAATGAAGCGGAATATTTAATGAGTTATTGCACTTTCCAGGTATTGCCGTTGTATAAAGAAATATGTAAACGGTTATTTTTATCAGTTAAACAGTTGCGCACTTTGTATGAACATGAGGTGGTATTAGCGTTACGAGGAGAATTAAATGTCGAAAAAATATTGGGCGATCGGCGGGAAATTTGTGGTTATGGATATGATAAAGCGATGTTAAAAAGATATATATTTACTACGTCCGAAGCAAAAAAATTATTTGCTTATTTAGAAAAAACTACCGGGTACATTGGAGAAAATAATAGTGGCAAAGGTATTTGTGCCAGCGTTGGGCGAACAGTTGGTCAAGCGAAAATAGTTGCCGGTCCGCAAGATAATTATAAAGTAAAAAAGGGCGATATTATGATTAGTGTGGTTACAATGGTGGATTATTTACCGGCCATGAAAAATGCCGGTGCGATTGTTACCGAAGTGGGGAGTTTGACTTGCCATGCGGCGGTGGTGGCGCGCGAGTTCGGTGTGCCGTGCGTGGTAAGTTTTAAAAATGCCACTAAAATTTTTAAAGACGGCGATATGGTGGAGGTGGATGCGGATAAGGGAGTGGTGCGGAAAATAAAATAATAGATGAAATAGAGATTGCCACGCCCCTTTGGGCTCGCAATGACAACAAAAATATGAAAATTCCATTATTAAAAACTAAAATCCCCGACGTTGATAAATTTGTCCGTCGCTGTGGCTATGGTTTGAAAATGTTTCGGGGCGAGAAAAGTTACGCGCGCCATCCGGTGCGGGGGATGTTGTATCCCCGATTTCATTTATATGTTAAAGACGCCGGCGCAAATTGGGAATTGAATTTACATTTGGATCAGAAGGCGCCGGTGTATGAAGGACAAGCGGCGCACGCGGGGGAATATGAGGGCGGAGCGGTAGAGATTGAGGGGGAAATGATATTGATTTTTTCGTCAAATTATGATATAATATAGGTGAATATAGCCAATATTTATATGACAATTCACGATTTTATTAAAAAAAGAAAATATCTGATTTGGTATGTGAAGGATTATGACTCCCTCGGGGCTGAGTCCATTGTGGAAGCCACTTTGAATTATGGCGATTGGGATGATGTGCAAAAATTGATTAAAATTTTAGGGATGGAAAAAACCGCGAAAATTTTTCGCGCCGATTCCAAGCCAAAGAAGTGGGGGCGGACGAATTATGATGAAAAAACAACTAATTTCTTCAATCTTTATTTTGATAAACACCGCTAAATATTATGCATCCAGAAATTTTATCAGAGGAACAACGTCAACTCTTGCCGTTAGTGGGAAAATTTACTAAAAAATTTGGTTTGGTGGGAGGAACGGCTATTGCTTTGCAAATTGGCCATCGTCAGTCAATTGATTTTGATTTGTTTTCTTTGGAGAAATTTGATAATGCCAAAATTAGAAAAGCGATTACTAAGAGCCGACGAAAGATAAAAACGGTGTATAAGGACGAAGATGGTCAATTTACTTTTTTTATTGGACAAGTACAGTTGACTTTTTTTCAATATCCATTCAAAATTGATTATAGCAAAAATTTTGACAAGTTACTGCGTTTTCCGGATTTGCTTACTTTGGCCGCGATGAAAGCGTACGCTTTGGGGCGGCGAGCAAAATGGAAAGATTATGTTGACTTATATTTTATCATTCGTGATCATCATTCAGTCGTAGAAATAACCAAAGCCGGGAAAGCAATATTTGGTGGTGAGTTTAATGGAAGAATTTTTAGAGAGCAGTTAGCGTATTTTAATGATATTAATTATAGCGAGAAAGTTTATTTTTTGCCAGGTTATGAAGTAAGCGAGCAGAAAATTAAAAAGGCGTTGCAAGAGTATAGTGTGGCAGAAAATTTGGCTTAAATTAGTCATTATCGAGGGTTGGTATCTTGACAAAACATCAAAAATGTGTTATAATATAGGTGTCTATAATGGATAACCATCCCGACTTAGTCGGGAAGGAAAGTCCGAACACGCTCCTCCCGACTAAGTCGGGAGAAAAAAGATAGTTGGTAACGCCAACCCGGGGCAACCCGCGAGGTGCGAGCAGAGACGTTTCGGCGAGAAATTGCCGGAAGAGCCAAACCCTAAAATTTTGATTTATCAAAATTATGGCTTAATCCCGATTACAGGGGGAAATAAGATCGGGGGTGAAACGGCTAAATCCTTATCCGCGCGCAAGAGCAGCCCTGCTTCGCTGCGCTACGCAGGGTAAACCCAATGATATTAATATCACGGTTTACCGGGCGAAGCGCAGCGAAGCCCGGAAAAGTTCGTTCGCATTGTCCGCCATAGCATTAGCGAAGGCGGGCTTGAGTCGTCCAGCAATGGTCGGCCTAGATAAATGGTTATCCCGGCTTCGTTCCGACTTGGTCGGAACTACGCTCGGGCAAGCCCGTATCTTTGTAAAAAGGAACGGAACTTGTCCGGCATAGCGTAGCGACGCCGGACAAAATTCGGCTTATAGTTATAGACAAAATGAAAACATCCCGACTTAGTCGGGATGTTTTTGCTTGTTATATTTTTGGACAGAGATCCCGATTTTCATCGGGATGACAGTAAATAATTTATTTTTTCTTTGGCTTTGCCGCCGTTACGTCATTAATGATTTCACCCTTCGCAAACGAACGAATATTTTCAACAGTGGCGTCAACAATTCTTTTTAATGCCTCGGTGCTATTAAAGGCATTGTGCGGAGTCACAATCGTATCGGGGTGGTCAATGATAATATTATTCATCAAATTTGTTTTTATTTGACATTCTTTACAACCGCTCGCCATTAACGCTTCTTCGTGTTGAATAAAATTTTCATCTTCTAAAACATCTAATCCCGCCCCCGCCAATTGTTTGCTTTGTAAAGCCGAGACAAGTGCCTCCGGATCAACCAGGGCACCGCGCGCAGTGTTAATTAAATACGCGCCCGGCTTCATTTTTTTAATATTTTTTTTGTTGATTAAATGGTAGGTATTTTTGAAAAGGGGGACATGCAAACTCACAATGTCGGATTTGGCCAGTAATTTGTCCAAGGTCGCGTATTTGAATCCCAAAGTTTTAGCCAATTCTTTGTTAGGATAGGGGTCATATCCTAAAACATTCATTTCAAAACCGTTAGCCATTTTTATCAGATGCGCGCCAATGTGGCCGGTGCCGATAACGCCTAAAGTTTTACCTTTTAAATCCGTGCCACGCAAACCATGGTAATCATATACTCCTTCTTTAACTCGTTTAGTTGATAAAAATAATTTGCGGGTTAAGCCCAAAATTAAAGCAAAGGCATGTTCGGCCACGGTATTTTCGCCGTAAAAGGGGACATTGCAAACCGGAATTTTCTTGGCTTGGGCGGCTTTGGCGTCAACATGATCGTAGCCAGTTGACATTGCTGCAATCATTTTTAATTTTGGCAAAGCGTGAATCATTTTTTTATCCAACGCCGACTCCACAAAAATCGCAATCACGTCCGCGTCTTTGTTCATATTTTCCAAACTAATCGGTTCGGTGTGAATGGTGGTATGGAAGCCACTCATTTTGGCGCGCACATAGTCTTTGATTTCCGGCCAGATGCCGTAGAAGGCGACGGTGAGTTTTTTGGTGGGCATATATATACAAATTATTTTTTTAAATCATATCCGGTGGCGGAATTTTGGCGTTGTGTCTTACCCGCGCGTCGGAAATTTTTTGTTTAATTAGCATGAGTAGCGCCAATGTATATTCCGGCGTGATATTTTTACCGTCTAATTCCCAGTTGAGTAGGGAGCGTGCTAATGTGGCTAGTGGTAAAATTACCATTTTATCGTAAGCGCGTGACATTAACGCGGAATTTTGGTTGGGTTTGTGAAAACGTAAATAATTTTTTAATTCTCCCATTTTTTCTTCCAGCCGGGGCATTTTGTATCCCTGTTTTTCCATATTACAAATTTCGCAAGGGCATGGATTTTCGCGCTTGCGTCTAGCTTCGGCTAAGTTTATTATTTTCGCCCCTGGTCTTTCTAGCATATTTTGACTGTGATATTATACCGCTTTTTAGTTTATTAGGCAAACAAAAACCTCACTTAAGTAGTGAGGTTGATTGGTTACATGTTTTTATTTTTACACTTCAATCACCACCGGCAACACCATTGGCCGTTTCTCGGTTTTTGTAAACAAAAACTGCCCCACGTAATCGCGAATTTTATTGCGGATATTATTGGTATCAGCCCAAGAGAGCGGGTCGGAGTCGGCCACAATTTTACGCACGCGACTGCGCAAGTCCTCAATTAATTCTTTGTGTTCTTTTAAAAACACAAATCCGCGTGAGATAATGTCGGGGTTTTGGATTAGTTGACCGGTTTTAGAATCCACGGTCGCGATTACGACAACCATACCATCTTCGGCCAAGACCTGACGGTCGCGCAACACCACATTGGTTTCGTCTGACACACCCAAGCCGTCCACAAACACATAGTCGGAAACAATTTTATTTTTAGTCAGCACGCCCACGCCTTTGGTAAATTCCATTACTTGGCCGTTATCGGCGATAAAGACATTTTCTTTGGGCATACCCATCGCCACACCGATCCGACCGTTTAAGCGCAACATAAAATGGTTGCCGTGGTTGGGGATAAAATATTTTGGTTTCATGAGAGACAACATCAATTTGACATCGTTGGATTTGGCATGACCGCCAGCGTGCACGTCCATCATTTCGTAATGAATGACCTCGGCGCCTTTGCGAAATAGTGTGTCTTTCAGTCGTTGTACCGTGCGTTCGTTACCCGGAATAACCGATGACGAAAATATCACAGTATCGCCCGGCATCAAATGGACATCGCGGTGTTCGCCGGTGGCAATGCGCATCAATGTGGCGTTTTTTTCGCCTTGCGCGCCGGTACAGACAATCACCACTTTTTCTGGCGGGTATTTGTTTATTTCGCGAATGTCAATTAAAATTTTGGGGCTGAATTTCATGTAGCCCAAGGCCTTGGCGATTTCCACATTGGAACGCATACTAAAGCCGCCGAGCGCTACCACCTTGCCTAACTTTTCCGAAGTTTCAATTAATTGTTTAACGCGCGAAAGTAGTGAAGAAAATACCCCGATAATAACGCGCCCTTTGGCTTTTTCTAATAACGTTTCCAAATTAACGCCGATTTCACTTTCAGAAATTTGATGGCCCGGATGCATGGCGTTCGTGGAATCGGAAATTAAAGCGGTAACACCTTTGGCGCCGATTTCGGCAATGCGCTGTAAATTGGCCGGCTGTTCGCCCACCGGTTGATAATCAAATTTCCAATCGCCGGTGTGCACAATCGTGCCGTCGGGTGTGTGGACGACAATGCCCATGGAATCGGGGATATTGTGATTGACATGAAAAAATTCGATGTCAAAAATTCCCAATTTCAAATGGTCTTCCAATTTAACATTATTAATATTAAGCGGACGCAAGCCTGGGTAATCTTCTTGGCGTTTTTTGATGATGGCGTTAGTGAGTGGTAGAGCGTACATCGGAGGATAGCCCAAGGCCGGAATAATATGGGGGATGCCGCCGATGTGGTCATAATGGCCGTGCGTGATAATGACACCGCGGATATTTTTTTCTTTGCCTTTTAAATAAGAAATGTTCGGGATAATGTAATCAATGCCCGGCATGTCTTCTTCGGGGAATTGGAGGCCTAGGTCAATGATAATAATATCATTGCCATATTCTAGGAATGTGCAGTTACGGCCGATTTCTTCCATACCGCCGACGATCATTACTTTTAATTTAGCCGGACCGCCGACAATATCGCGAAAACGCGGAAAAGACGGACGGAAATTACGCTGGGTGCGGGGCTGGGGTCGGCGGGAGTGGGGCATTGTTTTGTTTGTTGTCGAGATCATAGTATGTTTGATGAATAAAGTTGGGGACTAAAGTCGCCCGGTTGAAGTTAAATTAATACCGCGACCAAAATTATTTGGCCGCTCGTGGGACGCTAAGCGTCCCGAATATAATACTTAGCGTTGTGGCACGCTAAGCGTGCCGACTACGACGCTAAGCGTCGTGGGCATGGAGAGATTTGAACTCTCATGGGTTACCCCATACGCTTCTGAGACGTACGCGTATACCAGTTCCGCCACATGCCCTTAAAAAATTTTAGGGTTTACCATGAACCGATGCGAAGCATCTGGTTCATGGTTTCCATTGCCACTTTGTTTTGGTGTACCACTGCCCCAGATAATCGTAGCGATCTGACGGTTTGGTCAGGGCGTTAATTTTTATACCTTGAATATTTTTGGCAACGACGAGCCAGTGCGCGGGGGTGTATAAAAATATGGCCGGTGCGCCCACGTCCACGATTTCTTGGAATTTATTAATTAATTTTATTCGTTCGGTTTCGTCCGCGGTGGCACGGGCGGTTTCCAGTAATTTATCAGCGTCGCGATTGTTGTAGTTCGCCAAGTTTAAGCCCGGATATTTGGCTTGGGATGAATGCCAGAACGGAAACAGGTCGTAGTCCGCGCCGGTGATTTCGCCGTAAATTAAAGCGTCGTAATTGCGGTCACGGATTATTTCGCGATTGATTTGATAAGTGGTAACAATTTTTACGGATGTTTGGACACCAACTTTTCTCCAAGCCGTGGCGATGATTTCGGCCGTGGCCAGGTATTCGGGATTTTCCGCCACCGCGATTGTTATTTGGAGAATTTTATTATCACTCGCGCGGTAGAATGTTTGTTCGGCGCTCATTTCGGCGCGTACTTTGGTCGCGATTTCTTTTTCTATTTTTTCCAAAGTGGTTGATACTATTTCGGGAGTGGAGGTGTTGGTGGCGCGCACGGTGTCAATTTCGGTTTGGTAAGTTTTTAATTCCATTTCATGGCGCAGGCGAAAATATTCTTCCGGTTCTATTTTTTTGTATTTTTTATCCAAAATTTTATTGGCTTCATTGGGGTCAAAACCATATTTTACGCCGGCGCGATGGGCAACTGATATCGTCGGCAGGGGGGAGTCGGCCAAAATCGCGTTGCCACCGAGCGCGTCCGCGATAATTTTTTCTCGGGGCGTGGCCCAAGTGAGCGCCGCGCGCACATCGGAATCTTTTAATTCGGTTTTTTTATCCGGATTGAAAAACAGAGCGGTAATTTGGGGTAGTAAAATTTGGTAAGCAGTATAATTGCGTTGGCCAATTTTATCCTTTAGTTCATTAGGCACAAAGGCCACCCCGTCTACCAGTTGGCCTTTTAGAGCCGTCAGCGCGTCGGGGAAATTTACGAAAAATTTTAATTCCACACTCGTGAAATACGGTTTCGTGCCATAGTAATTCACGCTTGGAACCAGAGTGTAATTTTGGACTTCACCGGATTCGTTTTTGGTCATTTTTTCAAAGCGCCATTGTCCCGAGCCGACCGGTTGTAAATTGTATTTGGAAAGTTTTAGACCGGCTGGTTCAATTTGCGCCCAGACGTGTTCTGGCAAAAGCCCGACTGTCAAACTATTTAAGAAATAGACGTAAGGTTCTTTTAAAGTAAAACGCACGCTTCGTTCTCCCGTTTTTTCAATTTTTACGCCTTCAAAAGCGGTCGCGAGGGGACTGCCCACTTCTAAATTTTGGATTGTCTCAAAAGTAAAAATAACGTCGTTAATTGTGATGGGCATTCCGTCCGACCATTTAGTACCGGCGCGCAAAGTTATTTCGTAAGTTTTTAAATCCGTGCCGGCGGTATATTTTTCCGCCAAGTCGGTTACTAATTTTTGGTTGTGGTCGTATTTAAATAAACCGGAATAAATTAAGGCAACCAGATCGGAGTCAATGTCGCTGATGGAGGAAAAAATCGGGTTGATATATTTTGGTTGTCCCACGAGCGCCTCGCGGTATTCCCCGCCGATTTTAGGCGCGGAACCGGAGTGGCGGATAACAAAAATTCCCAGCCAGGCCATGGTGACGATGACGGCGAGAGCGGTGAGACCAAAGAGCAGACGTTTTTCCAGCGGTCGCAAAAATCGGCCTAAATATTTTAATTGTGGCCAAGAGGGAATAGCGCGCGGTCGCAGACGGCGGAACAATTTTTTGTCAAAATCGGTTTTTGTTCCCCGACGCGCGAGCGCGGTTTTGACTCGGTCGATTAATTTTGTCCAGTTCATGTTAAATTGCGGGCGCGTTTAAATTGCCAGTTTTAGCAAAGCGCCGGCGAAGAAGAGGATGGCGATAACAATGGTGGCGTAATACAAAATTTTGTCCACGCCCCGTTTGGTGCTGTACACATTGGAAGATCCGCCGAATACCCCACCCAAACCGCCCCCCTTTTGTTGTAAGAGAATAACGATGATTAGTAAAATCGCCAGAACCAACTGGACGATATTAAAAATAGTATCAATCATATATTATAGAGAAAAAGCCCAAAAAGGGCTGAAGTAATTATCAGTACATATAGTATAGCACAAAAACGGGGAAATGTCAATGCCCCCCTTTGACTATTTCCAGATTATGGTATAATATGAACAGATTAAAAATACTTCTATATTTTCAATTTATATGACTATCCCACTTTCCTCCCGTTTACGCTGGTACCAAACGACTGGGGGTATTTTGCTGGCCGGTCTGGCAGTGTTGGTTGCTTTGGTGGCAATTATTTTTTTAATTTTGGTCACGCGTTATTATTTTGAAATAAAAAATGGTCGCGGAGAAATTTTATTTCAGGAAGTTTACGGCGGTTTTACCGGCCCGGTTGGTGCCGGTGGAGCCGATGCGGTAACGCGCGAACAGGTGGAGTCGATTGACGATCCGTTTTTAGGTAATCCGACCGCCGGGATTGTCGTGGTGGAATTTGTGGATTTCAAATGCCCCAATTGTTCGGCGGCTTTGCCGATTATGAAACAAGTTTTACAAAAGTATGGCCATAAAATAAAATTAATTATTCGGGATTTTCCGGTTGAGTCCACGCACCCGGGCGCCGGTCAACTCGCGGAAATTGCCAATTGCGCGTCCGAGCAAGGGCTGTATTGGGTGGCGCATGATTGGTTTTACGCGCATCAAACTGAATTAAATGGGGTGTTGTCAACCGAACAAATCAAGGTTGTGGCCGGACAGATTGGTTTGGATTATAACAAATTATCCGTGTGTTTGCGTCAAAGTACTATTAAGATCGAAGTGAATCGCGATTATGTGGATGGCTATTCCGCTGGTGTGCGTGGCACCCCAACATTTTTTATTAATGGCAAAAAAGTGGAGGGGGTAATTCCTTTCACGGTTTGGGATAAATTTTTAGAAAAACAATAAAAACTATACTATATGCGTAAAATTCTTTTAGCGGTTTTATTAGCCGGGTTGGTATTGGGTTTTGTATCAGCGCCGGCGCGTGCCCAAACCGGAGCCGAAAGTGATATTCCGGAATTAAATCCGCTGTGTTGGCAGAAAGAGGATTGTATGAAAGCGCGCAAGCAGATTAATACCAATATCATTGATGACGTTATGGATGATGCCGCAGCCGAAGCCGGTTGGTTGTCTGGTGTCAGCGCTGGGAAGTGTGACAAAAACGGTCCGGATGGGAAACCGCTGTGGGGCAAATGTTTGCCGGTGGGAAAAACCGTTACCAGTATTTCTTTTGGTGGCAAAAAAGAATTTGAAAATATCGGTGAATTTATTATCACTATTTATAATTATGGCGTGGGTTTGGCTGGGATTGTGGCCGTACTTGTGATTATTTTGTCCGGGGCGCAATGGGTGGCATCGGGCGGGAACAGTGAGATGATTAGTAGCGCGAAAAAACGCATTGGTGGAGCGGTGATTGGTTTAATGATCGCTTATTTTTCTTATGTTATTTTAAATACTATTAATCCGGCGTTGGTAAACTTGCGCTTGCCCCAGGTGTATATGATTAGGTCGCAGACGTTAATGCCGGAATATTGTTCGGAGTTGCCGACCAGCACTTCTAAATTCGCTCTGGTAGGGCCATCCAACACGGATATGAAAATTTATGATTTTAAAACTTTGGGCGGATTTGATTATGATTGGGGTATTGTTTCTAATGAAAAAGAGCTGTTCTCTAATAATAAAAACCGGACGCAAACTTTGGCCTGCAATACTAAATTTGTGGTAGATAAAAGTGGTTATCAAACTTGCGAAGGGGATTGGTGCGCGGCGGATGATAATATTTGTATTCCATTTTCAGCAACCAAAGGCACGTATAAATGTGAAAAGGGAACCATCTATGGCAAAATTACTTACAACAGAACATTCCGACCGTTTACTGATCCTGGACGGCAAATGTTGGGGTGGACGCATCTTATTGGCAATGGTTGGGAAGATGATGAACCGGTTGATATTACCGCATCGGAATTAGTGGCATTTTGTGACAATAACAGCGTCGTTTCTTGGTGGCAACAAGTTAATAGTACTGCCAGAAAAGTATCGGGCGGTTCTAATGCTATCGCCGGTTATATATTAGCCACGACCAAAGAAGATATTGATGATGCGGTAAAAGATTGTGGCGGAGCGGATAAGGTTAGGGGTTTTGCGTTGATGTTAGAGATGGATGAATATGGAGATTCTTTTGATGAAGTGCATTTTGTTGGTGTAGACGGGGGTAAGGCCAAGGATTTGGGGCGCCCTAAAAAAGAAAATGTTACCGATAGTCGCAAACAATACTTTATAGATAAGACAAAGATTTTATCCGGCGGTGGTATAAGAATAGATATTGAGGCATCGGATATTGAAGATATTGATTAATAAATTTTGTTATGAAAGAAGAAATTACTATCAAAGGCGCGCGCGTCCATAATCTCAAAAATGTAAACATCAAAATCCCGAAAAACAAATTGGTGGTAGTAACCGGTTTATCCGGCTCGGGGAAATCTTCTTTGGCGTTTGATACTATTTACGCGGAAGGACAAAGGCGTTATGCCGAGTCCTTATCTTCGTATGCGCGTCAGTTTATGGGCGTGCGTGATAAGCCGGATGTGGATAAAATTGACGGCTTGTCGCCAACTATCGCGATTGATCAAAAAGTATTTGCGCAAAATCCGCGTTCTACCGTTGGCACCGCCACGGAAATTTATGATTATTTGCGTTTGCTTTACGCGTCCGCCGGTGAGATGCATTGTCCCGACTGCGGGCTCAAAACTAAATCAGCGACGGTTGGTGAAATTGGCGCGACGGTTCGTCGCTACGCGCGCGCTGGCGCGGTAGTGGTGCTCGCACCCTTAATTGATAGCGACAAAATTGATAAAAAAGTTTTATTGGAAAGAATTGAGCGTTCCGGTTTGGAAGAAGTATCGGTTAATGACAAAATTATCAAATGCCGCGAATTTGCCAATTATGATTTTGTCGCCGGCCGACGTTATCAGGTGGCGGTAGTGGCCGGAAAAATTGAAGACATCAAAAAGCAGAGTCCGGTTACAGCGGTTGAGACGGCTTTGGAATTGGGCAACGGCGTGATGCAGTTATTGTCCGGTAAAGAAAAAATCACTCTCTCCACTTCGGGTTTGTGTCCGCGTTGTGGTAAAATTTATCCGCTACTCAGTGTGCGCAATTTTAGTTTTAATAGCCCTTATGGCGCTTGTTCGCGTTGTACCGGTCTCGGGATTACGATGGAAGTGGATGATGCTTTAATCGTACCTAACCCCCGTTTGACTTTGGGGCAAGGCGCGGTGCAGCCCTGGACCCGTATTACCGGTAATCAGGTTTATTATCAAAAATTATTGGTCGCAGCCGCGCTCGCGGAAGATTTTTCTTTGGATACTCCGTTTATTGAATTGCCGGAAAAAACGCGTAAATTAATTTTGACCGGCGTGGGTGCTCATGAGTATATTGTGGATGGTAAAAAAATTACTTTTGTGGGCGTGCGGGCGGATTTGAGAGCGCGACATTTGGAAACCGGTTCTGATTATGTTCGTCGCGAAATTGAGCAGTATATGCGCGAGTTAATTTGTCCGGATTGTCAGGGCCGACGTTTACGGCGCGAATCATTAGCGGTAAAAATTGATGGTAAAAATATCGCGACCATCGCGGCGTTAAGTTTGGATGATTCATTTGCGGTTTTGAGTAAAATTAAAATTGAACGTTTGCCGGCCAGCGATCAGTTGCGGACCGAACTTTTGGCGCGTTTGGATAATCTGCGTAAAGTGGGTTTGGGGTATTTAAGTTTAGATCGGTCTTTAACCACACTATCGGGCGGTGAAATTACGCGCGTGCGTCTCGGGAGCCAGTTGTCATCCGGTCTTTCGGGCGTTATTTATATTTTAGATGAACCGTCCGTTGGTTTGCATCCGCGTGACAATGAGCAATTAATCGCCACTTTGCGTTATTTGCGCGATTTAGGCAATTCGGTAATTGTCGTGGAGCATGATGCGGCGATGATGCGAGCGGCCGATTATTTAATCGACGTTGGTCCGGGCGCCGGGGTGTATGGTGGCAAAATTATGGCCGAGGGGGAATTTTTAAAAGTAAAAAATAATCCCGATTCACTTACCGGTCAGTATTTATCCGGCAAAGTTAAAGTGGTGGAAAAAGCGACGCCACGTTTTTGCGGTAAAAATTGTTCCCGATTGACGGTCGTAGGCGCCAAGGCGTTTAATTTAAAAAATATTACCGTGAGTTTTCCGTTAGAGCGTTTGGTATGCGTTACTGGTGTGTCGGGTTCCGGTAAATCATCGCTGGTGGTAGAGACGCTTTCGCGCGCGCTATTGAAAAAGTTTTATCGCGCCAAAGACCAGCCGGGTGAACATCGCGAGTTAAAAGGAGCGGAGAAAATTAATAAAGTTATTTCCATTGATCAGTCTCCAATCGGGCGTACGCCTCGTTCTAACCCGGCCACCTACACCGGCATTTTCGTGTTGATTCGCGATTTGTTTGCGTCCTTGCAAGAGTCGCGTTTGCGCGGATATGACGCCGGCATGTTTAGTTTTAATGTTAAAGGTGGCGGTCGGTGCGAGAATTGTTCCGGTGATGGCTATATCCGCATCCCGATGCAATTTTTGGCTGATGTGTTTGTGGAGTGCGCCGAATGCAATGGCGCGCGTTACAATCAAGAGGCCATGGAGATTCATTATAAAGATAAAAATATTGCCGCTGTTTTGGATATGACCGCCGAGGAGGCCTATAAATTTTTTGTGGATAATCGGCCTTTGGCCGAGAAGTTGGATGTCTTGCGCGCGGTGGGTTTGGGCTATATCAAATTAGGGCAATCCGCCACCACGCTTTCCGGCGGTGAGGCCCAGCGCATTAAATTAGCCACCGAATTATCACGGCCGTCCACCGGTAATACTTTGTATATTTTAGACGAACCAACCACGGGGTTGCATTTTGAAGATGTCAAACACCTGCTCGCAGTGTTAGAGCGCTTGGTGGATAAAGGCAATTCGGTTTTGGTGATTGAACATAATACCGATGTTATCAAGGCCTCGGATTGGGTGATTGAACTCGGGCCGGAGGGCGGGGAGAAAGGTGGGTATTTATCGGCCGAAGGCACGCCGGTGGATATTGCCAAGAATAAAAAGAGTTGGACGGGGAGATACCTGTGATAATGTAAAATATCAAATTTCCAATTTCCAATCAATGTCAAATGTTAAAATCCAAATATCAAACTGACAATAATCATTTTGACATTTAGATTTTGGATTTGATTTGACATTGGAAATTTGAAATTAAAAAATTCTCCCGACTAAGTCGGGAGAATTTTTTGTTGCAGTGTTTGCTTGTTGAGGTGTTATTTCTTTACCGCGACCTTCTTCACCTCATTCAATTTGCGTTTGAATTTTGTATCGCGTAAGAAGTTTAGTTTGGCGCGACGAACAGCAAGTTGTCTGACCACCTCAATTTTATCAATTACCGGAGAGTAGATTGGGTAAATTTTTTCGACACCGACGCCTTCGGCAACTTTATATACAGTGATGGTGGCGCCGACTTCACTACCATGGCGAGCCGCGATTATCGTGCCTTCAAAGATTTGAATACGTTCTTTTTCTTCACCTTTAGCATTCAATTCCTTGATTTTTTGGTGGACTTTGACCACCATACCCGGTTTGTATTCGATTTTGGCTTTTTCTTCTGGCATATTATTATATGGATATTTGGTTAATGTGTCCGTAATTCTACCTTAAATGACCATTTTTGTCAAGTATCTCCACGACTTTTGTCACCGTTTCCTCCATTTTCCCCTCGGCATTAATTATTTGGTAATTGTATTTATCGGCTTCTTTTATCTCGCGTTTGGCAGTTTCAAGGCGTTCGTTAATTTGCCTTTCATTTAGCCCACCTCTTTTGGCAATACGGGCGCGTAAATTTTCTAGATTATCCGGGAGCAGGAAAATTGAAGTATGTTTAATACCGGCCTGTTCGGCACTTTGGCGTCCGTTTACATCGATATTAGTAAATACCACCGAATTTTTTGCCAGCGCATCGGCTAGGCGTTTGCGATTAACTCCGTAGTAATTTCCGTTAAAATAATTATGCTCTAAATATTCGTCATTAGCAATACCATTTTTAAATTGTTCTTCGCTGACAAAATCATAGCTAACGCCCGGCGTATCTTGTGGTCGCGGTGGGCGAGTGGTGGTGGTTAACAGTCGGGCGGAATTAGGAAAAATTTTAAGTAGGCGAGCGATAATCGCGTCTTTGCCACCACCGGAGGGAGAAGAAATGATGACTAATTTACCGGTCATATTAATTTATTTTAAAGCCCGTGGCGGTTGTAAAGTTGTTAAAAAATTCTCTAGTTCTTTTGGTAACACTGATTCAAATTCTTTGAATTCGCTTTTTAAATCAACAAAGCCCAATTTGGCGCAATGTAAAAACAGTCGCCCCAGTTTTTTATCGGTTTTGTTGGGGCGCTTGCGCTGGTTATACATTGGGTCGCCACAAAGCGGGTGGTTGTAAGCCAAAAAGTGCGCGCGAATTTGGTGCATGCGGCCGGTTTTTATTTTAACACGGCACAAGGTAAAGTTAATAAATCTTTTGGTCACTTCAAATTCGGTAGACGCGTCTTTACCGTCTTCGGAAAATAACCCCTTTTTTGATTCGGGAATGGCGGCCATTTTATCGTCGGTTTCTGAGCGTCCGATGCGAAACGAAAGTTTATCTTCGTCGCGATTAATTACCCCGTGGGCGAGCGCAAAATATTCTTTGCCAACCGCGCGACTTTGAAATTGATTTTTTAAATTTTCAAACATGGCTTGGGTGCGGGCTACTACCAGTAAACCGGACGCTTCTTTGTCCAAGCGATGCACAATGCCTGGGCGAAGTTTGACATTGTCGCCGACCTTGTTTAATTCGGGATGTTTTTCTGCCAGTAAGTAGGCGAGCGAGTCGGCCTCACCGCGAGTGGTAGAGTGGGTGAGCATGCCGGTTGGTTTTTCCACGACAAAATAATCCGGTGTTTCGGCGATTATTTTTATATCTTTAACAGTGAATAGGGCATGAACACTTTTTGTATTCAACACTTTATTTGAAATTGAAATTTTATCGTCCGGCTTTAATGGTAAACCCATTTTTTGCGGTTGTTCGCCATTAACAGTAATTTGTTCGGCACTAATCATTTTTTGAATTTGCGAACGAGTTACCGCTAATTTTTCAGTTAAAAAAACATCGAGACGGGTGCCTTTGTCTTCGGTTTTGATAGTTAGGGTTTTTGTTGTCATATGATGGTGCGCCTGGATGGACTCGAACCATCTACCTACGGCTTATAAGACCATT
>MFQZ01000002.1:535-112349 GCA_001784435.1 Candidatus Magasanikbacteria bacterium RIFOXYC2_FULL_42_28 | reverse complement strand
CTACATAGCCTAATTTCCAACACCAAATTGCAAAGTTCAGAAATCGGCGAACAAAAACAGCTTAGATTAGCGGAGTTTTAACGCAACACGAGTGCGCTTGTGCTACGACGAATAATTGTGGTGTGGGTCAAGGCAGAACAGTATCGGCGATTGCTTATGATTTAAAAACCAGTTATTTTTACACCTTAAATAATTTTCCGACTGGTGGCGTTTGGAATAATGCTGGCACGAAGGCATTTATCATGCCAAATAATTCAGCGGGGGCAGGCGCTACCAATGATGTAATTCATGGCTACGCTGTAGGGAACGGTCCAGGCACCGATGCTGTCAGATCATTAACAACCGAAAAAGCATCAGCCGAAACAAGTAATCCAACTGATGTATCTGGTAGCCCGCTTCCTTATTGGGCTAATGTTAATTGGATTGATAACAATACTATTTCGGCCACTTTGGTTGATTTACAAGGTAATGCTAGTCAGCTGGTGATTAATTTTAATGATCTTCAACAGTAAATTATTTAAAGTTAAAATATATTAAATTATATGAACAAAAAAACCTTACTCCTACTCGCCATCGCCACTACCATTTTAACAATGGGGGCCGGTTGCGCGAATAAGCCGACAACATCTGGAGACACTTTTATCCTGCCATATAATGGCGCTCCGGGGCCATCAGACCCAGTTGTCGCGGGATTCAATGGTAAATATGAAAATTCCAAATATGGTTTTAGTTTAGATTTTCCGAAAACTTGGGAAGGATATACCACCAAAGAAAGAACTTTGGATTGGCGAAAATTTGGTACTACTGATTCTGTTGATTTTGGTTTCGTAGTTCAAGATTCTTTGTTTAATATTAGCATGTTCACCAAAGATCAATGGCAAGAGGTTCAATTAAATCTTGGAGAAGTGCCGAATTACTTGGGGGAGAATAGTCAGTATATATTTGGATATGCGCTCGCTCAAGATGCCCCCAGTGACACAATTAAAACGCAAGTGAATGAAATTAAGGACATTCTTAAAACATTTAAACTTAAAGAAAATATTAAAACCGTTCTATATTCCAACAAAGATTATGGATTTAATATTGTAACGAACAAAGGTTGCGAAAAATATTTAAAAGCGACAAATTCTTACGTGGGTGGTACTATGACGGGCGGTGATGTGGTGCGGTCTGTTGAAGTAACTTTACCATTGGCTAAGCAGAAGGGTGGCGTTTGGTTAAATTACCAATTGGCGTCTCAAGTTGAGTTCGATAAGATTGTGGAATCATCCAAAGAACTGCCAGGTTCTCCGCGCATAATTCTGAATTTAGACAACAATATGGTGTTGTTTATGACCGGGATTATACAGTCGACAGAAATGCCACCTTTAACCGATCTTCCGGCCAATTGCGGTGTTAAAGCGGAAAAAATTTAAATTAACTCTCGCCATAGGCGGGTCCGCCTTTGGCGGAAATTAATCAATATAAATATATGAAAAACAAATTCAAAAAAGGACTTATCTTGGGCGGATTATTAGCAGTCGGGGCAGCGGCTAAATTCGTGATGAGCAAAGAAGGTCAAGATTTGACGGAAGATTTGCAAAAAGATCTAAAAACGCTCGCCAAACATCTTAAAAGTAATCTACACGAGTTAGAAGATGTTACCAAAGAACGCTACGACGAATTAGTGGCCGGCGTCGTGGAAGAGTACGCGAAAAATAAAGAATTAATTGGCGATGCCAAAGATAAATTAGTGACCGCGCTCCAAGATAAGTGGCAAGAAATGGAAGAAGCGTATTTAGAGGAAGAGAAAAAAATTGAAAAGGGGAAATAATTAACCTTAATATATATATATGAAAATAGGAATCATTATCGCAATTATCGCTATCGTAGCTCTGCTATTTTGGTCGCCATGGCTGAATTTAAAAGGCGGAGAAAATGCCGCCGAAATATTTTCTCGTAACATGACTGCTGAACAAAGAACAGAAGCGGATGCAGCCACCAAACTGTATGCTTGCGGAAATGGAATCGTGGGTGATGGTTGTTGCGATGGTGTTAGCGCACACTGGGCACCATTTGGCGCAAGAGCAGGATATTGTGATTACGTCACAGAATACATCCCGTTCTGGGGTAAATAATTATACCGCTGTCAAACATTGCATATTTTAAGGTTAATAAAATGGTTCGTTCTTTACAATCTAAACTTAAACTTGGCGCGGAAAGGGAAAGTATTTAAATATTTTTCCTTTCTGCGTCGAGTTTGGCCATGTTTGGGGGTTCTCCCGAATAGTGGTCAGCGTAGGCAAGCGCAATGATACGGAGGTTATCATGCGACCAATCTTTTTGATGGCTTTGGCTGTGCTCGCGGTATGTGTTACGGGGTGTCCGTTCGTCATTTCGGGTGATGTGACGGTCCCGACCGACAACGGTGTGGACAGTGATGGCGACGGATTCTTCTGCTCCGACGGTGTGGGGTGTGAATGGCCTCGCATCAAGGGCGAGGACTGCAACGACTCCGACCTCACAATCTACCCCGGTGCCACCGAGGTCTGCGACGGGGTGGATAACAACTGTGACAACATCGTAGACGAAGACCCCGCAATGTGCGACGCGCCCGACTATTATGTTGACAACGACAACGACGGTGTCTTCGGCGAGGACTGTGGGGCATGTGATCAACCTTATGCTGTGGATTGCAACGATGCCGATGCCACCATCTACCCCTACGCGGAAGAAGTCTGCGACGGCGTGGACAACAACTGCGACGGCGTGATCGACGAGGACGGGTATTGGCTCTGTGAAGACGACAACGCCTGTTCCATCGACCGGTGTGGCGGTGGTCTGTGCAATCATGTGCAGGCGAGTGACTGCGTGGTTTGCACTGCGGTCGAGCAGTGCGCTGGCGTTTGTGCAGACGAAGAGTACCCCGTCTCCGTCTGTTTGCTCGGACGGTGCTACTGCGAGGTGGAGGAGTAGAAGCTGATTCGTCGCGACGCATTCCGCGTCAAGACGATTGCAAACGGGGTGCGTTAGCAGAAAGACTAGGAATCTCTCTACCAACGCCCACCCATTTGAAAACAGAATTTTTAATTATGTTTTCAAATCAGTGAAAATATTTTATTTAATCCCGCCACAGGCGGGTCCGCCTTTGGTGGAAACTAATCAATAAAACTATATGGAAAACATCAAACCAAAAGTATGGCCGATTATCGTGGCCGCCGGCGTTAGCGCGATTTTAATTACCGGCGCGGTTTATTGGTATATGAAAATTCAGGCCGGTCGCACTGCTTTGGCGCAAAATACCGCCCAAGCCGGCACGGAGACAGCGGTTGACACCACGCACGCCGATATTATTGTCGTCACCACTCCAATGCCTAATACCGTTGTTACCAGCTCACTTTTAATTGAAGGCAGAGCGCGCGGCACTTGGTTTTTTGAAGCGTCATTTCCGATTAGTATCATTGACGCTAACGGCAAATTTTTAGGAACCCATTATGGCGAAGCGGAGGGTGAATGGATGACTAGAGAATTCGTACCATTTCACGCGACTTTGACTTTTTCTACTCCCACGACCGAGCGTGGCACATTAATTTTACACAACGACAATCCATCCGGACTGCCGGAAAATGATGATGAAATTCGGATTCCGGTGATGTTTGAAAAAACAATGGCGGTGACAATTATGGTTCCGGAAAATGAAAAGCTGTATCAGAAACAAATGACTGAATTTGCGCAAGTCGGGGGACCAGATCCGCTTGAGACGACAGTATTTATCAAAAAAGAAATGACTGTTCCATATTCAACCGATATTATCAACGCGAGCGTACAAGCGGCCGCAGAGGAAATTCCACATGGTGGTGGTGGCGGTCCGGACAAAACTCAAATTGCATATTTAAAAATTCAAGACACCACGGCCTATGTATTACTTGATATTGATTTAGACGGCTGGGCCGGCGTGTCGGTTAGCATCGCCATTATTCATCCGCTCGTGGAAAAAACACTCCTACAATTTCCGGAAATAAATCGCGTGGAGTTTGGTTATGCGCCGAGCGTTACGGCCGCCCTAGTGCCAATTGATAAAAATTTTAAAATTAATAATATTGGTAATGGCACAAATTTGGGAGACGTCGTTATGTCGGTTTTCCCAATTTATGCATTCGGCTGTGATACTTATGGTGATAAAAGTGGCGCCACTCTAAAATATTCTAAAATTGATTTTTTTATTGTTAAAGACGAAACCAATTCACCCACAGTTTTGCTCGGCACAACTCCGGGTGGAAGCGCTGGTAGCGGCGAATGTGACCTGACGGCCGGTGAAAGCCGATTCAAATCTAGATTGGAGTCTGGTAAATATCGGATTTGGGCGGTAAGATATATAGGGGACCAGCCGGATAAACGCACAGTTGATGTAAAAACAATCGTCGGTAAATAATAATCTTGTGAAAAATAAAATAATTATTTTAGTGATAATCCTCGTGGGAATTTTTGGTTGGTTTTCCGTCAAAGGTATTTTTTGGTACAAAGCGCAAGCGGCTGAACGTAAAATAATTAAAACGCAAAATGAGACAATCGCCAATATCATTAATTCTCGTCGGGTTGAAGCCCCAAAAGAGGAGACAGATGATCTGTTTGGCGAAGACAAAATTGCGCGGGTGTTATTAATTGGTTTGGACAACCGCATCGGCCAGAAAAATGGTCATTGTGATGCTATTCAGCTTATTACTCTGGACAAAAATACTGACACCATTACCATCACCGCCGTGCCGCGGGGGACTTACTCATCTTTACCGCCCGGTATGGGCGTCACTTCGTCTGATTATTACGTCTCTAATTCCTGTGGCTTGGGTGGATTGGAATATGGTATTAAACAGATTGAAAAAATTTTGGGAGTGAAGGCCGATTATTTGGTAACCGTGAATTTTTCGGAGACGCTCGGGATTTTACGACTTTTGCGTTTGCCCACGACCGAGACCTTGCAATGGCTCCGCAATCGTCATGGTTATACTATCGGTGAACCGCAACGGGCGCGTAATCACTCCACTTTTATTAAACAAATGTTGGTCAAATTTGTGTCAGCCAAAATGTCTAAAATAGATGCCGCCTTGCAATATATTGTTTTTAAAGTAATTAAAACCGACCTGTCTTTCGCGCAAGCCCAAAAACTTTTAGACGCGGTGGCAGCAATGGATATTAGTAATCATCCGGAAAAAATTAAACTCACGATGAAGCCGTTTTTTTATGTGGCAGATATTGTTTATGATCCCGAGCATATCACCGAATATTTGGATGCTACGCTTGGCCCGATAAGACATTTACTTTCCAAAAATAGTTTCACCGGCCTGTCGGGTGAATCTGTGCAAGCCAATTTATTGGCGGTAATTGAAAAAAATAAAAATAACGCTGAATTTACAGCGTGGGCTTGGCAAAATAATTTGTGGTTGCAAATAGAAAATGATGAAATGCGTTTGTCGGTGCAGTATGATTTGTTAAATTCTCATTTACAATCATTGTCTGACAAAAAAGAACGCGAGGCCGTGATAGCTGATTATATTTTGGAAATGGAAAATAGGGGAGAGCTGGTTTGGAAGGAAAAAGCGCGCGTGAATTTGGCGGAGGAATTGGGGTATTCAAAGCAATAAACAAGCAAACACTACAACAATTAAACACAAAATAAAAAACAACGGTTGAGCCGTTATTTTTTTAATTCTAAATATATAATTAATGATATATATGTAATGGGCACCAAAAACAACCCAATCCAAAAACCAATAAAGCCGGTAGCTTCGTAACCCACCTTTTCACCAAGCACAAAACAATTATGACAGCCATTATCATTACAGCACATCGGAATAAAGGTTGTTGATATCAGTCCAACTATTAACCCAATAATCGCGCCAGCGGGGATAGACAAAAGAATCGTCACAATTAAAAAAATTGTTTTATTTTTCTTTGATAAGTTGTGGTAGTATTGGAGCATGGTGAAAGGTCTGTATTTAAAATTTATTATAACATTGTTAAATCTTTTCTAATTTTTATTCTGACATGCTCTAAAAGCTCCCGCATACGTTTTTTGTATTCTTGTCCACTGACACCGGCTACATAACTTTTAATATCTATTCCGAATGCTTCTTGGAAAAAACGAGATTCTGCTTCTGATATGATCTCAAATTCATTTTCATCTAAGTTTATGATTATTTTTTTGTCATTTCTGCATTCTTTTAGAATTCTTCTTAATCTAGCAGAATCTATCGGTTCGAGTTTTAATCCGTATCGCTCATATTTTTGAAGAAGCAGGTCGTAAGCCGTGTCTCTTTCTGGTTCTAATTCTTGTATTTTTATTTCATGCATATAAGGTTGGTGTCAAGCTGTGTCGGATTTATCTGGGCTCAAAATATCGAGTGCCTTTTTGAATTTTTCTTCATTTGTGCACCAATAAAGCGACGTCAGGTCTCCCCCTAAATCATGCATGCCCCCTATATGTTTTGTTCCTGTGGATAGTTTTGCTAGCCTCAACAACTCATCTTCTGAAATCTTGTATAAAAGAGTCCAAACCATTTTTTTATTTTCTGGCAGGCCTTCAAAAATTTTAAGGCCCCTCGGCATAATTATTCTTTGTAATGATTCAATGTCTTCCGTTGTGACTTCGCCAATTCTATAAAGTATAGACATGAGACCTATCGTATCTTGTTTTTGTGAAGGTAATTCATCCATAAAATTAATTTATAATAAATAATTATTACTAACACCTATATTTTATCCTACAAAACAGCACTAGTCAAATTAAAATGCTGCCCAATTTTAAGACGGTATGTGTAAAATTTGACAAAAAAATTATTATTCAACTCCTAACCGCGTCTTCAATTTTTTTACAATTTTATCAATATCCCAATCAGCTTTTATCAAATATTCAAACGCGCCGTCTTTTAGTGCCTCGTCTACCTTAGCGGAGTCACTAATATTAGTAAGAATTGTGATGCAAACATCTTTACCCCATTCATTTTTTCGAATTCTTTTTAGCGCGGTTAGTCCATCCATTTTTGGCATGCGGATATCCATTAAAATACAATCAGGATGATCACGCAAGGCAAATTCCACCGCTTGTTCGCCGTCCGTGGCTTTAATTACTTCAAATCCGGCAGACTTAATTGAGTCGGCCATGGCTCGCATTGTTGCAGGTTCGTCTTCGGCAATTAAAATTTTCTTTTTTGTTTTTTCCATATTGTTCGGTTAATTAATAAATTTTGTTAAATTGGTAAGGTGAAATAAAATGTACTGCCCACGCCTTCTTCCGAAAATACCCCAATTATACCGTGGTGCGACTCAACAATTCCTTTCGCGATAACTAGGCCCAAACCAGTGCCTTTAATTTCCACTGATTCTGGTAAATTATCAATTTGATAAAATTTATTAAATAATTGCGAAATTTTTTCAGTTGCAATTCCACGACCGCTGTCAGTAATAGAGATAATTATAGAATCAGGTAAATTTTCTAAGTCAATAATTTTTTCTGTTGTCCAAATAATGTTGGCGTCGTCGGCTTCTTTTTTGAAAATCCCGCCTTTTTTATGTAAAAAAGCGCCCACGGTTGTTTTGCCGCCCGGAGAAGTAAATTTAAGCGCGTTGGAAATTAAATTATTTAAAACCTGCCCAATTCTTCCATAATCAAAATTTACTTCGGCGGGGATTTGTTTGTCAACTACAGAATCAAGTGAAATTTTCGCTGACTTTGCGCTGGATTTAAAAAATTTTTCTGTTTCTTCAATTATTTTTCTAATATCGTTTGGTATTGCACGAACTTCAAATTTTCCCGCTTCTAATTTAGCCACGTCAAGTAAATCATTAACCAGAGTCAGCATGTTGGAAGAATTTTGGTGGATTAATTCAAAATATTCTTTTTGAGTTTTTTTGTCTTTTACAACATCGCCTTTTTCCAAAACAGTCACCATTTTTTTAATACCATCAAGAGGGGAGCGTAATTCATGCACCATCATTGAGGTAAAATTTTCTCTCATCTGGGTCAATTCTTTTTCATGCGTGATGTCGTGAAAAATTACCACCGCGCCGATAATTTCTTCACCTTTAATTCTCAAACTGCTTTTGACTGGTGAAACAAAAATTTGATAATATCGTTCACGCAGTTGTACTTCTTCCGTGACGAGCATTTTATCTAATTTCACACTCTCTTCTAATTTACCGCGGATGTCAAATTTACCCTCTAAGTGATCAATAAAATCAAAGATCGTAATATCTTTTTTATTATCAATCCCGATTGTTTTTCGTATTGCCGGATTCGCCACGACCACACGATAATCTTTGTCCGTCATCACCACGCCCTCGGTCATGCTTTCTACCATCGCGTTTAATTTGCCTTGCTCGGTTTTGATAACTTCTTGCAAACGGGTGACCGCTTGCGACGCCTGTTGAGTGATTTTGTACAAAATCGTGGTTTCTTCTTCCTTATATAAGCCAACTTTGGTGTCCGCGACAGTTAACACGCCGACAACATTGCCGGCAATAACGAGTGGGATATTAAAAAAAGAACGTACCGGTTCTTCAACTTCGTCCACTACAATCGCCCCAACCAGCACTTCGTCAATCTGATTATTTTTAAATTCTTGATTTAATAGCGCGGACAAAGAATTCATCATCCGATTTTTTACATCATCAATAAATTTCCGCGACACCGATTCTTCCAATTGAACTTTAAAAATAATTTTTTCCGGTTGCAGTAACATATACGATACCACATCGTATTCAATAAATTGGTGAAGTGAGCCGGTGATAATATCAACGATGTTTTGGACATTTAAAGAATACCCAATACGGTCGCCTAATTCTTTCAAAATTGCCAACTCATACATTCTTCGCCCCATTTCTTGCTCTTTTTTAGTAAACGTCTTTTTGAGCTGTTTTGTTTGTATAAACAAAAATAATCCAGCGCCAAAAGCTAGAATCGCTACTAACGAAATTATAATAACTAAAATATCCATTTAATTATTAACTAAATTCTTAGTTTTCTGAAAGTTTTTTTGCTTCGTTTCCGGCTTTAACTAAAACCTTCAAACTCCAAATAAAAGTAATAAACCACGCAAAAAATATTGGTAAGACCACCCATACACCAGTGTTTTCATCGGCATACATGAGAGCCGTGGCAACAATCCCAAGACTGTACATACCAACAAGCATACTAATCACCAAAACCTTAGTCACTTTACCAACTAGCGATCCTCTTACTAATTTATAAACTGCGCCACCCTTAACAATTAAATAAATACTTCCCACAACTAGTACTGGCCAGCCTATTATTAAAACAATGTTTCTAATCATAATTTCCATATAATACAATTAATTATTTTGACTTATTTATTTCTGGATATTTTGCGAAGATTGAACTCAAAGCGTTTTTAACAATAAGCCCAGATAAATTGACATATTCGTCCACCAAACTTTCGATGGCTTTTTCCGCATCACCAACAATTTCGACTACCTTGCCGTCGGATAGTTTTAAGCCTTGAACATTTTTGGCTTTTAATAATGCGATATCTGGCCCCAAAATTACCGCCTGTTTGGCAATAATTTCGTTGATAAGCGAAACGTAATCTGTTTGATTTGGCATATTTTGATTATTAGTAATTAAGTTGTATTTGACCTTTATATAAGTATAGCATAAATTTGGGGTTATGTCACAAGCAAACAGCACGTTGTGTAGTATGTTTTGTGTTCTTGACAGACAATATCTCGGTGCGGTATAATTAAACCATTATGCAGCAAGTATTACAAAAATTAGCAGAAATTGATCAGACGCTCATCGAGCACAGTAAAAAGTTAGCTGAACACGATCAGCAATTTGTTAAAATTGATAAACGTTTCGACGCTGTTGATAAACGTTTTGAAGCTGTAGACAAACGCTTTGATCAAATTGATGGTCAGATTGATTTTTTGGCGAGAAAAATGTTAGAACACGATGGGCGATTGGATCATATTGACGAAAAATTAGAGCAGACCGCCACCAAGGATGATATTTCCAGAGTGATGAATAGTTTAGACAAAATTGTTAAATTATACGAAAACAAAGACCAAGAATTACCGTTTTTGGCACGTGGATTAAGAAATGTAGAGGATAAAGTAGAGGTGCACGATAAAGATATTAAAGCGATGAAGCCACTACTGGGAATTGCTTAAAATAAAAAATCAAAACCGCCTGTGGTAGGCGGTTTTTTGATATAATTTTTTACCTCACCACATACTCCCACCCCGCCTGCCAGGCCTTGCGTTTACGCCAGTCATCGGCAAAGGCCTGTTCCCAGGTTTTGCCACTGAGCAAAACATCTAACGCCAACTGTGTGGCTTTGTGAGCGACAATGGCGACCGATTTGCCGTCGTAATTTTTTTTCAAGTAATCAAGAAAATCATTTATTCTCGCTTTGACATCCTCGCAACTTTCACCGTCGGGAAATTTTTTAGTGATATTTTTTTCCAACATTGGTTCCACCACTGTGGTGGGCGTGGCATTATATTCGCCATAATTACATTCGCGCAATCTTTTGTCTTGAATAATTTCCGTGTCAGTAAAAGCCAGCTTGGCCGAATGTACAGCTCGTTTTAAGTCCGAACAAAAAACAACATCAAAATGTTTATCTTTGACCAGAGTTTTTAATTCAGTGGCTTGTCGCACGCCCAATTCGGAAAGTTCAACATCAAACCAACCGGAAGAAATATTTTTTTCGTTGTCGGTCGTGGTGCCGTGGACGAAGTAGGTGATTGTGATCATATTGCTTGACAATATTATACAGTTATAGCACAATATAATCAAGAAAAAGGCTTTCGGCCGTGGTTATTGCCACAAATTGGTCGAAAGTTCTTTTTTGTTTTAATTATGTTGTTGTTTTTGTATTCTATCGTAAAATATGATATAATTTAAACAAAGTTAAATTAGATGCGGTTACTTTTTATTAATATGAAAAAAATACCAGATAACCAAATAGCATTTTATCAATCTTTTGATGGTTCAGTGAATATTGAAGTTTTGTTCGCGGAGGAAAATATTTGGCTTTCCCAGAAAAAAATGTCGGAGCTTTTTGATACAACGCCTCAAAATATAACCCAGCATCTCAAAAACATTTATGCCGAGGGCGAAGCTGACCAAAAGGCAACCTGTAAGGATTTCTTACAAGTTCAAAATGAGGGTGGGCGAGACATCGAAAGAAATTCAAAAATGTATTCTTTGGAAGCAATTATTGCGATCGGTTACCGCGTAAACTCTGAACGTGGCACTCAATTTCGTAAGTGGGCTACCGGAGTTTTAAAGAATTATATTCATAAGGGATACGCTTTGGATAGTAATCGAATGAAATATGGCTCTCGTTTTAGCGCGAGATATTTTGAAGATCTTTATGAGGAGATTAAAGATATTCGCACCAGTGAACGAAGGATTTATCAAAAAATTACTGACATTTACGCCACCGCAATTGATTATTCACCAAAAGCGTATGAGAGCAAAGAATTTTTTGCTACCGTACAAAACAAACTTCACTTTGCTATAACAGGTAAAACTGCGGCAGAAATTATTACCGAGCGGGTGAGCAGTAAAAAAGAAAAAATGGGATTGACTTCTTGGCGGCGTTCGCCACACGGAAAAATTATGCCGAGCGACACTGTAATCGCCAAAAATTATTTGCAAGGAAAAGAGCTGGAACATTTGAACCGTATTGGCAATATGTATTTAGATTATGCCGAAATGCAAGCGGCGAGAGGTAAAGCGATGACTATGAAAGAGTGGGTGGAAAAACTTAATGCTTTTCTTAAATTTAGCGAATATGAAATTTTGATGAACGCGGGAAAAATTAGCCACGAGGTCGCCGAAGCGTTGGCTTTGGGCGAATATGAAAAATATCGCAAAGAACAAGATAAAAATTATATTTCTGATTTTGACCGCGCGGTGAAAAAAATACTAAAATCTAAAAAAAATTAAAATTAAAAAAATTAAACCGCCTACGAGGGCGGTTTTTTAGTTATAAGTTTTTTTATTTCTCCACCTTAAACATCTTCCCATGCCCGGGAATTATATAATCCGCCATACTTATCAATTTTTTTCTGCTTTCAATTAGCGTCGCCATATTCATGCCTTTGGCCTGCGAATGGTCGGTTTGATTTACATCAAAAATTTGTTTTTCATCATCAAGCCACCAAATAGCATCACCGGCGATGGCCACTTTGCCTTCGGCCGTATCAACCACGAGCGACAAATGTTCCAGCACATGGCCGGGCGTTTCCACAATTTCAATATCATCACCCAAGCTGTGTTTATTAAATTCAAATAGGGAATCATTGTCGTAAATTAGGTTGGAATCATAGGTGATACATTTGGCGTTTTCAAAAATTCCGGCCAGCAAAATATGGTCAGGATGGCAGTGCGACAAAAAAACATAGTCAATATCGCCGGTCGCCAAATTTTCTCGCGCGAGCGCGTTTAATAGTTTTTGGCGATTACAACCCGGGTCGGTGATGATTTTTTTAGTGCCCGAAGTAATCAAGCAGGTGGTAGAGCTCGCCACCCAATCTTTGTTAATTTTTTTCGCATATCCTTCGATTAGGATTTTTATGGCGGGCATATTCGTTGTTAGACGATGTAAAATTTTTTTTATCAAACAAGATCCTCGCCAGTAAATAAGTTTTTTAAAGTTTCATTATGAAAACCTTCTTTTTTAGTAATATGTTCAGCAATCTTGGCCAGTGCCTCTTTATATTTATCAAGTAAATTGGCCAACAAAAGCATCATGACATGTAAATAAAGAAGTCCGACAACGGCGGCCACTGTGAAATTAAAAAAATACCAACACGCTATGAAAATAATTGGCCATGTTAAATACATTTTAAGTTGTTTCATAAATTAATTTTTAATATTTTTTAAAAGCGCTGTCGGGTATCTCGTTTTAGGTGATGTGTTTAATTTTCGCCAATTAACACTATCAGCGCTATAAACCATAGACCAAAAAATTCTAGTCTTGTTAATTTTATTTCTTTTTCCTTCTTGATCAGAAGTTCGTATATTCCGTATAAAGCCCACCCTATTAAAAAGATTATTTTGACGGTATTTTTCATAGTGAATAAATTATTAATTAAAATTATTTTTTTATGGGTTTGATTTGTAATACAAAAGCTAAAAATAAAAGAAAAATACCTGTATAGAACTTTGTTTTACTCAAAAAATACACTATTGGATATTCTGTTAGTGTGCCAGTCGCCTTAAAACAGCCACTTACACCACCGCCATCTTTTCCCCCACATGGTAATTCGCCCAAAGCAAGCGCAATTGTGACTGAGCCAATCATACCAAAAAACAAGCCAAGATTTTCAATTGTAAGATATTTTTTAATATTGACCATAAAAAAAATAGTTCTGTTTCGTTCGTGAGTCAGATGTTCCGTGTCATGCGTTGTTATTGTCTAAAGTATTTTTTATTTCTTGCTTAGTTTTTTTGTCTCTTTCTAACCACATATTCCACATTGCACTTCCTTCATCAAGCATTTCTTTCAATTCGTCCGTGGATATTTTATTGTTTGTGATAGCATCAAATATTTTTACATGACTAATCAAATAAGCCGCAAACGGAAGAACTTTAAGATTGCGCTCTTTTGCGGTTTCGTATGCTTGCTTCCAGTCAGTTATTGCGGCATTGATGTATGATTTTCTTAGATCAATCTTATTATCATAATATTTGGAAATTATTGTGGCAATCATTGAAAAAAATGCACCTATAAATACACCTCCTAACGAACCAATGAGTATTAATATCTCGGATTTCATATTTTATAGTATTTTTTGGTGAATTATTTAATTTTATTTTTTATTTCTTCGATGTCTTTTTTAATGTCATCTATATCGTTATCATAGTCAAGTGTAAAATAAGTAAAAACTCCCGACATAAAAATAATTAAACCGATAATTAAGTAATCAGTTTTGATTCCGAAGTAAAATAAAATTACAACAATTATTGTAACCACCAGCGTTGTTTTTAAACGCTCTTTTAAGTTGCTTGTTTTTCTTTTGTCTTGTGGTTGCATATATATAAATTAGATAATAAATTTTAATTTATTGCTTATAATCACGCTCACACGATTTTGCTTGTTTTTGTATCTATTGAATTCGACGTGCTGTGTGATCATAAATACGATAGTAGTTAAAATAACTTTACTCCAAATCCACCCATCAGTCAATTCCAATCCAATCGGACAGAGATCCCGAATCAAGTTCGGGATGACAGAAAGTGAGACAGAGATTCCTCGTCGGCCGCGAGGCCTCGCTCGGAATGACAAACGGCGACTGGATTCCCGTTTTCACGGGAATGACAATTATTTGGATGACAATATAATTTTACCCTTCTCCACCCCAATCTCCACCACCTGTCCTTCCGCAACATCCCCCGTAATTAGCGCAAACGCCAATTTATCCAACAACTCCGTCTGAATTATCCGCTTCAACGGCCGCGCGCCATAATCCGGATTATATCCTTCCTTGGCCAGATATTTTTTCACCGCCGGATCAATTTTTAGCGTGATTTTTTTATCAGTTAATCGTTTGGCTAATTCCGTGAGTTGCAATTCCACAATTTTTTGAATTTCTTCTTCGCCTAATGCTTCAAAAATTATGGTCTCATCAATGCGATTCAAAAATTCTGGGCGGAAATGATCTTTGAGCAAATCCATAATTTTGGCGCGCACGGAATCTTCGGTTTTTTTACCGCGTTTGCCGTGAGAATCTTCAAAACCAAATTCGCCTTTGCGGTTGGTGTCCAAAATCATTTGGCTTCCGATGTTGGAGGTCATAATTATCACCGTGTTTTTGAAATTTACCGTTCGGCCTTTGGCATCGGTAACATGGCCTTCATCTAAAATTTGCAATAAGATATTAAACACATCCGGATGCGCTTTTTCCACTTCGTCCAATAATATTACGCAATACGGTCGGCGGCGGACGATTTCGGTGAGTTGTCCGCCTTCTTCATAGCCCACATAGCCGGGCGGGGAGCCGACGAGTTTGCTGGTGGCGTGCTTTTCCATATATTCACTCATATCCACGCGCACGAGAGCGTCGGCGGAGTCAAACATAAATTCGGCGAGCGCTTTGGAGAGTTCGGTTTTGCCTACACCGGTCGGGCCCAAAAAGATAAAGGAGCCAATGGGGCGATTGGGTTCGGCAATGCCCGCGCGTGAACGGCGGATGGCGTTGGATACCGCTTTAACGGCTTCACTTTGGCCAATGACGCGTTTGCCTAATTCATCCTCCATTTTAATCAGGCGTTCGGATTCGGTTTGTAACATTTTCACAATCGGAATTCCGGTCCAGCGCGCGACGACGCCGGCGATGTCTTCGTCCGTAACTTCTTCTTTTAAAATCCCGTGGCTTTTTTGCAAGTCCGCTAATTTTTTTTCATCCTGGCGAATTTCACCTTCCAGCAATGGAATTTTTCCATAACGCACCTCGGCCACTTTTTGTAAATCGCCTTTGCGTTCCTCAATATCGGCCTGCTGTTTCAATTGGTCAATTTGACGTTTGTTTTCGTGAATTTTACTGATGATGGTTTTTTCATTTTGCCATTTGGCTTCCAATTCGGCGCTATTGGCTTTTAATTCCGCTAATTCTTTTTCTAATTTATTCAACCGTTCGCGCGAGTCCTCGTCTTTTTCTTTTTTCAAAGCGCGTTTTTCAATTTCTAATTTTATCATCGCGCGTTTCATTTTATCCAAATCCTCGGGCATAGAATTTATTTCCAGTCGTAAGGCCGAGGCCGCTTCGTCCATTAAATCAATCGCTTTGTCCGGTAAAAATCGATCCGATAAATAGCGAGAAGATAAATTAACCGCTGCCAAAATTGACGCGTCCGTGATGCGTACACCGTGATGAACTTCGTATTTTTCTTTAATTCCGCGCAAAATCGCGATGGCATCGTCCACGGATGGCTCGGCTACCATTACCGGTTGGAAACGGCGTTCCAAAGCCGCGTCTTTTTCCACGTATTTTTGATATTCTTTTAAAGTGGTCGCGCCAATACAATGTAATTCTCCGCGCGCGAGCATTGGTTTCAAGAGATTGGCCGCGTCCACCGAACCCTCACTTGATCCCGCGCCAACAATGGTGTGCAGTTCGTCAATAAACAAAATATATTTTCCGGCCGAGGCGTTGATTTCTTTTAAAACCGCCTTTAACCGTTCTTCAAATTCACCGCGGAATTTGGTGCCGGCCACAAGCGAGCCAATATCTAACGCGAAAATTTCTTTGTCACGCAGAGAGTCGGGGACATCGTTATTAACAATCCGTTGCGCCAGTCCTTCGGCAATGGCGGTTTTGCCCGTGCCCGGTTCGCCGATTAATACCGGATTATTTTTTGTTCGGCGCGATAAAATTTGCATCACGCGCCGAATTTCATCATCGCGTCCGATTACCGGATCAATTTTTTCTTTGCGCGCGAGATCAGTTAAATTTTTTCCGTATTTTTCTAAAGCATTGTATTTAGTTTCCGGTTCGGGCGAGTCCACCCGTTGATTACCACGCACGGCTACGAGCGCTTGTAATGTTTTGTCATAACTAATTCCATTTTTTTCCAACAGTTCACTCACCGGATTTTTACTAACCAAAAAAGCGAGCAATAAATGTTCCACGCTGATATATTCGTCTTTCATTTTTTGCGCTTCTTGGCCGGCCGTTTGGAAAATATACATCATCGCGGGCCCAAGTAAAATTTGACCAACACCGCCTTGCTGAACTTGGCCGGACGGGCGGGGGAGTTTGTCAATGAGGGACTGGATATCGGCGCGCAAAGCAATTAAATTAACATTAAGTTTGCGCAAAATTGAAACCACAATATTTTCTTCGTCTTCCAAAAAAGCGAAAAAAAGATGGGGCGGTTCCACCTGCGGAAAATTATTTTTGCCGGCAATCCCAGCCGCGCGCTGGATCATTTCTTGAGATTTGTTGGTGAAGTTTTGAGGAGCCATAGTGTGGGTGATTAGTTTATTGGTTTAATAGTTGATTAGGGTGAGTGTCGTGTCGTTCGTTGTCTCCCTCTGCCCGAGAGGGAGAATAAGAGGGAGTGGGAGTGCGCTCGTGTCTTGCGCTATTATTATTATTATTATTATTATTATTATTATTATTATGTTATTTTATTATTGAAAGGAGGCCGAAATGCAGATCTTGATCTTCGGGTTCAAGATGACCACGATCTTCTTGGCCAAGATTCTCCCCTTCCTCATGTGACCCTTCGGCTGTTCGGTCACTGAGATCGGGTTTTCCTCAACGTGCCACCCCACGTCCTCGGACGCACGGTGGCCAAAGCTGTCGATGCGCCTCAGGGTGCATCAAAAGGAGGTCTGCCCCCGGCTCGCTAATATGCGATGTCCGGGGGCTTCTATTTTTAAATCTTATCACTCTCACCAGTAGAGTGATAATAGTATAACATATTGTAATTTCTTGTCAAATCATGGTATAATTATACCATAAATACTTGCGGATCTTCAATCTTTAATCTTCAATATGTGGCTAATCCTCGCCTTCTTATCCGCCATCACCGCCGCCGGCGTCGCGATCTTCGCGAAAATGGGTTTGAAAAATATTGATTCCACTTTTGCCACGACTGTGCGCTCGCTTATTATGGCCGGATTTTTGGTTTTGACGAGTTTGTTTTTGGGAAAATTCAATAGCACAAACTTTCATTCTTTGTCTGCTCGCGAATGGTGGTTTATTTTTTTGGCAGGTATTTCCGGAGCGCTGTCGTGGTTGTTTTATTTTATGGCGCTGAAAGTTGGTTTGGCAACGCGCGTGGTTGTGATTGATCGCTTAAGTTTGGTGTTTGTTGTTTTGCTCGCGGCCGTGTTTTTGGGTGAGGCGTTGAGTTGGCGAGTGGCGTTGGGGGCGTTACTGATGGTTGGCGGGGCGATTATTATTAGTTTAAAATAACTTTGTCATTCCGACCGACTGTCGCAAGGAGCGGAGGAATCCCTTAACGCTGGCATTAGTAAAATGATTACTTTAAGGGATCCCTCGGCTACGCTCGGGATGACAATGAAAAATTATGCCAAAAATTTTAGGCGTAAAAATTGACAGCGTCACCAAAACCGAAGCCAGACAACTGGCCGAGAGTTTTTTATTTGGTAATTTACCAAAGAAAATTTTTACTCCCAATCCCGAAATGCTCGTGTTCGCGCAAAAAGACGTGGAATTTAAAAATATTTTGAATAGTGGGGATTTGAATTTGTGTGATGGGTTTGGCATACAATTAGTAAGTGGTTTTAAAATTAAGCGTTTGACCGGCGTAGATTTTGTTTTGGAGTTGTGTGGGTTGGCCGAGGTGTTGGGGAAGAGTGTGTTTTTGTTGGGGACGGGCGATCGCGCGGTTTTGAATTTGGCAGAAATAAATTTGCAAACAAAATTTCCGAGTTTAAAAATAGTTGGATCAAATGTTGGGCCGAAAATTGATTTAAGAATGAAGAATAAAGATTTAAGATTAAATCACGTCTCACAATCTTCGATCTTCAATCTTCAATCTTCGTTGAATATTTTAGAAAATCAGATGGTAATTGATGAGATTGATGTAGCTAAACCCGACATTCTCTTCGTCGCCTTTGGCCAAGTAAAACAAGAAAAATGGATAAACGAATTTTTGCCAAAATTACCGTCGGTAAAAATTGCTATGGGCGTCGGCGGGAGTTTGGACTACATTTCCGGCCATGTTTCTCGCGCCCCTTTATTTTTTCGTCAAATTGGGTTAGAATGGGTATATCGATTGGCGTGCGAACCCAAGCGTTTTGGTCGCATTTTTAATGCCACGGTTAAGTTTTTGTATTTTTATGCCAGAGAGAAGACGGATTGATTTAGCACCACGAGAGCCGAGCCAGCCGGCAGAAAAGTTGGAATCAGAAAAACAGAAAAGGATTGTGTTAGAAATTGGTGCTGGCGCCGTGCCGGCTCCGGTTAAAGGCGAATGGCCGTCAGCGCCGTTTGATTTATATATAGCCGGTGATAGACACGCTGATACTTTGTCTTTGCTTGCCACTGAAAATTTGGAAAAATTGGCGCGTAAAGATAAGCGTGCCGAAAAAATTCATTTAGCCGCGTTTGATGCTAAAAAAATGCCATTTGCCGACAGCTCGATTGACGAGGTTGTTGCTAGGAATGTTTTCACTATTGCCACGGAACAAATGGAAGAAATTTTGCGAGAAATTTATCGCGTTTTAAAAAATGGTGGTAAATTAACAATAGCGGAAACATATACACCCGATTGGTTGCCGAAAAATTTTGTCCGTGTAGTTGAGCATTTTAGCGGTTTAAAATTGGTTGGTGAAAATACTGTCGTCGAGGCGTATCAGTCCAGAAAAAGGAATGTTCCAATAAAATTAGAATTTAAAAAACCATAAATTTATGATTCGTACTCGCTTCGCCCCCTCACCAACCGGATTTTTACATGTCGGCGGTTTGCGCACGGCATTGTATGCTTATTTAGTCGCCAAACAAAATAACGGCAAGTTTATTTTACGCGTGGAAGACACCGACCAAAAGCGTTCGGTGGAAGGCGCAATTCCGGCAATTTTAGAATCTTTAAATTGGGCGGACATAGCACCGGACGAGGGTGTGGTTGAATTTGAAAATAATGATGTGATAGAAAAAGGCGAGTATGGACCATATTTACAATCCAAACGATTAAAAATTTACGAACAGCACGCGAATATTTTGTTGGAAAAGGGTTTTGCTTATTATTGTTTTTGTACGGCCGAGCGCTTGGAAGAATGTCGGGCCAAACAAAGCGCGGCTAATAGGCCGATGGGGTATGATGGTCAT
The DNA here is from genome assembly GCA_001784435.1 of Candidatus Magasanikbacteria bacterium RIFOXYC2_FULL_42_28. GTDB lineage: Bacteria > Patescibacteriota > Patescibacteriia > Magasanikbacterales > GWA2-37-8 > XYD2-FULL-41-14. The sequence continues at coordinate 92,540 of MFQZ01000002.1, read as the reverse complement.
TGTCGAGAAATGGATGTGGCCGAAATAAAAAAGAATTTGACCGCGGGCGCGCCGTACACCGTGCGTTTAAAAATGCCCAAAACCGGCATGACGGAGTTTAATGATTTAATCAAAGGCAAGGTTAGTTTTAAAAACGAATTGGTGGATGACCAAGTTTTGCTTAAAACCGACGGCTTTCCCACTTATCACTTGGCGGTAGTGGTTGACGACCATCTGATGGCCATAACGCATGTTATTCGTGGCGATGAATGGCTTCCCAGCACGCCTAAACATATTTATTTGTATGAATGCTTTGGTTGGGAAAAACCGATGTTCGCGCATTTGCCGTTATTACTTAATGCCAATAAATCCAAATTAAGTAAGCGTCAGGGCGATGTGGCGGTCGGGGATTATGTTAAAAAAGGATATCTACCGGAAGCGTTAATAAATTTCGTGGCATTTTTAGGATGGAATCCGGGCGATGACCGTGAGATTTTTTCACTGGCGGAATTAGCCAAAGAATTTTCTTTAGAAAAAGTTAATAAATCCGGCGCGGTATTTAATTTGGAAAAATTGGATTGGTATAATAAGTATTATTTACGGCAACTTTCTAATGAGCAGGTTGCTGAATTGGCTTTGCCGTTTTTTGGCAACAAGATTAAAGATTTAAGATTGAAGATTGAAGATTTCGCGAATGTGATTGGATTGGAGAAAGAGCGAGTGACGACTTTAGCGGAATTGCCGGGGGCGGTTAATTTTATTTTTGAATTGCCAGATTATCCGGCGGAGATGTTGGTATTTAAAAAAAGCACGACCGAGGAAGCAAAAAAAGTTTTAGGAGAATTGTTAGTTTGGTTAGAGAAAATTGATTTGAAAGATAAAAATGATTTAGAAAAGCAGGTAATACAGTGGATAAAAGATAATGGTTACACCAATGGCGCGGTCTTGTGGCCTTTGCGTGTGGCTTTGTCTGGCCAAGACAAATCGCCCGGGCCGTTTGAAATCGCGGTGGTGCTTGATAAAGATGAAGTTTTGAGGCGAATACAGGTGGCATTAGCGAAAGTGTGATATAATAGAGAAATGAAAAAATATTTTTCACTTTTAATTATTTTTTTTACCGGTTTAATTTTGCTTACGCCTATTTTGGCGCGGGCGCAAGAAGCCGGTGGCAATCAAGATGAAATCAATGCTTTAAATACGGAAATTACCAAACGCAAAGACACCATTAAACAATTGGAAGAAACCATCGCGAAATATAAAAGCAATATCAATCAAAAACAGTTGGAGGCGGTGTCTTTAAAAAATCAAGTCAGTATCATTGAGGCGCAGGTCGCTCAGGTGGAAACGAGCATTGATTTGACCAAAGAAAAAATTAAAGAAGCGGAATTGTCCATCACGGCGTTGGATTTGTCTATTGCCGATAAAGAAGCGGTGATAAAACGACAGAAGGTGGTTATTACTCAAATTATTCAAGGGCTACTCGCTAACGATCAGAAGAATTTTTTGGAAATAATGCTGACGAACGACAGCTTCGCGGATTTTTATAATCAGGCCAAATATTTGGAAAATGTTTATGTTGATTTGGGACGGTCGGTGAAAAATGTGCGTTTAGCCAAAGAGGATTTAACAAATCAAAAAGTTCAGGTGGACGCGAAACGTCAAAATTATGAAAATTTAAAAATTGATTTGGAAGATCAGCGTAAAGATTTGAACGAGCGCGTGGGTTTAAAAATTACTTTACTTGGTCAGACCAAAGCGTCCGAGGCCAGATATCAAACTTTGCTTGTTAGTTTACGCCAACAGTATCAATTGGTAGAAAGCGAAGTGCGAACCTTTGAGGACAAAGTGCGAAAAAAATTAGAAGCGCAGGACAAAATTCAAAGTTCGGGCGGAGAATTATTATTATCTTGGCCGGTGCCCAGCCGTTATATCACCGCCTATTTTCACGACCCGGAATATCCGTATCGACGCGTGTTCGAACATAACGCCGTTGATATTCGCGCCAGCCAAGGCACACCGATTAAAGCAACGGCCCCGGGCTATGTCGGTATGGCCAGACGGTGCACGCTTGCGTCGTGTTATAGTTATGTTTTACTTATCCACACCACGGATATTTCCACGGTTTACGGACATATGAGCAGTATCGCCGTTAGCGCTGATCAATTTGTGGAGCGGGGCGATATTATTGGTTATTCCGGAGGCACCCCGGGCACAGCCGGTGCCGGGCCGTTTGTTACCGGCCCGCATTTGCATTTTGAAGTACGTAAAAATGGGATTCCGGTGGATCCGCTCGGGTATTTGATACAGTAATATTTTGCGTATTACACGCGCGTATATATTCAAGTATATACGGGAATATATATTTAAATATATATTTCGTTTCAAATGTCAATTAGATTTATATTTTAGATTTCAGAAATATGAGCAAAAAAATTCGTGTGGGAGTAATCTATGGCGGGCCATCGGCCGAGCGGGCAATTTCTCTTATCACCGGCAAAGCAATTTGCGAAAATTTGGATAAAAAAAAGTACGATGTAATACCATTGGAAATGTCCAAGGATAAAAAGTTTTTTTTAGATAATAATTATTATAAACAGTTAAACGCGCCCGGCCATAAATCTACCGGCAAAAAAATAGCCGCGCTTGTACCGGTAAAAAGCAATGATTTAGGCAAAGATAAAATTGATGTTGTGTTTTTGGCATTGCACGGTACCTATGGCGAAGACGGCAAAATCCAATCAATTTTAGAAAGTTTAGGAGTAAAATATACCGGTTCGGGTGTTTTGGCGAGCGCACTCGCGATGAACAAAGTATTTTCTAGCCAAATATATTTTGCCAATGGCCTGCCTTTTCCGGAATTTATTAATTTCAAAAAGTCCGGTTGGAAAAATGATAAAGCGAAAATTTTGGCGGAAGTGAAAAATAAAATTGGTTATCCGTGCGTGTTAAAACCGGTTGATCAGGGTTCGGCGGTCGGGGTGAGTATTGTAAAAACCGAGCCGGAATTAGCCAAAGCAATTTTAAAAACAATTAAAAAATTTCCTTGGCTTATGGTCCAGAAATTTATCAAAGGCCGGGAAGCCACTTGCGGGGTGTTGGAACAATCCGGTTCGCCATTTCCGTTGCCACCGACCGAAATTATTGCCAATGCCGGAGAATTTTATGATTATAAATCCAAATATTCCAAAGGTGGTTCCACGCATATTTGCCCAGCCAATTTTGAAGAACATATTAATGAGCAAATTCAAACCTTAGCAGTGCAAGCCCACATCGCGCTTGGCTGTGCCGGCATGTCGCGCACCGATATTATGGTAGGGGATGATGGTAAGTTGTATGTTTTGGAAACAAATACCATTCCCGGCATGACCCCAACTTCGTTATTTCCAGAAGCGGCCGGAAAGGCGGGGATTAATTTTATGAAAATGTTAGATGTAATAATTAAAGCGGCGATATGACCAAGCAAGATATTTTTAGTAGCCGTGAGGGTGGAGCAGAAGAAGAAAAATTCATAGCTGTAGAATTGAGTGGCTTAGAAGAGTTAAAGGAGTTAAAATTGTTAGAATATAAAAATTTTAAACTTAATGACCGCAACGCGCTCTTGAACGATATTATTGCTGAAGATTCGGCTCGTAAGGCATTACGCGAGATTAAAATGACTGAAGGTCGTACTAGTTTTTTTGGGATTAGGCGCGGTGGGAAGATAGTTGCCGGTGGCGTTTTGGCGGTCGCGGCCTGGTATGATGGCCACGCGCCGGAGGCGCACTTATATTCCACTAATGTCGCTCCGGAATGGCGTGGTAAAGGGTTGGCACAAATTTTAATTGACGCGCGTGTGGAAAAGGCGCGGCAGTTTGGTTGTCAGGTTATTACAGTTGATAATGAAGCAAAAAATCCAATTGGATTAGTTAGTAAATTTAATGGCGGTTTTATTTTAAATGGGGTGGCGCAGGACGAGCAAAAAAATAATTTATTTGAATTGTCTAGAAATATTGATGATCATAGTGATGCCGACAATGATCGTAAAAAAATAAAAACAGATAGCCCTAAACCGCAGTGGCATGAAATTGAGTTGGACAATATTGAAGCAATTAAATTTTGGTTAAGTCAGAAGCCAAAGTGGGTTGGGGTAGATATTAAGAATTTGGGAGCGGCGGATGATAATGATCCCAAAAATTGGGTGTTGATTATGGAAAATAAAGAAGACGTGAAGCAACAAAAAACCGGCGATTGAGCCGGTTTTTTAGTTTATATATTTCCATCCAACGCCTCGTTCACCATTTTGTCCGCCTCCTTATTTTGCGCGCGTGGCACATGACGGAAAGTTACTTTTTTAAAAAGCGTGGTCGCGTTATACGCTTGAATAAATAATTTTTGCAAAGTTGGCTCTTTCACTTTGTATTCGCGTTTCATTTGTTTAACAATTAATTCGCTGTCTAAAATACAGTCAACTTCCATCGCGCCAAGCGTGGCGGCTTTTTTTAATCCGGAAATTAAAGCCGAGTACTCGGCGAAATTGTTGGTTTGTTTGCCCAAGTATTCGCCATAAGCGGCTAAAATTTTTCCAGTCGTATCTTTGATTACGACACCAGCCGCCGCTGGCCCCGGATTACCGCGCGCGCCACCGTCGGTATAAATTATTAATTTCATAATAGATAATTATTTAAGCGAGCCACATAATCATCACTAAAAAACCGTAAGCATGGCCGAGCGGCCAAGAGCGTGTTTTTTAATGATGATTATGTGGTGAGCAGTATTTTAATATTTTAATTTCCAAATGCCACTGGCGTCATTGATTTTTCCGCTAAAATATAAAATTTTATTTTGACTGTCAACCGCGGTTATGTCAGTAGCGGAATTTAGTAAATTATGGCCGACGGAATAGTAGGGGAAAAGCGCTTCTACCCGCCCGCCCCAAACCAAACCTAAAGTATTGAAATTATCCAACGGCCAGACAGCGCGCAGGCCTTCGCCCGAACGGGTTTGCAAGTATGGCTCTTCGCCGGCGCTGTAAGTGGTTAATTCCCATGGCGTCCAAAACAGCCACCAATTATTAAAGGGCGATACCATAAAATTATCAGCGTTAACAGTTGATTGCTTGGCGTTAGCAACAATTAATATTTGCCCGGGTTTATTTTGGAGGAGCGCGACGTCATTTTTAGTTTGTAAAATTTTCAGTTCTTCGCTTTTTTGTCCGGATTCAATTTTAATTTCCGCAAATTTTTCCGAAAAACCGAGCGCGTCTTTAATTAAATAAATTTTATTATCCGTTGTCTGTTTTTCAATTGTCCAAATTTTTTGATTTTCCGCGTACCAATCAATAAAATTATTCCGCGCGATTACGGTGATAGTTTTTTGTATTGGTCTGGCGTTCAAAATTTCTGTCTCCGTTCCTAAAATAATTTCCGGTTCTGATCCGTTCTGCCAGATGGCTTTGGCAATTGGGCCATTTTTTGGTTGGACGAGCCAAGGAGCTTGCGGGTCGCTTGTAGCCAATACCCAAAGGGATTCAAACGGTGCTTCTTTGGCGTTTATTAAAAAATAAGCGCTATTTTCCGACCAGGAAATTTGTGGTGTTCCCGAAATTGGCACGGATAATTTTTGGACGGTATTGTCGGCTATTGTTAAAAGAGATATTTGGTAAGAATCGTTTTCGGGTCGAGCGTAAACCAAATAGGCGCCGTTGGGAGAGATTGACATTACCAGCACTTGTTCGGAGGAAATTTTGGTCGGTTCATTTTTTTGGAGCAAAGAAATTTCTTTGATATAAACCGTTTGTTTACTGCGCGCGTTAATTTCTTTGTCAAAATTATAATATCCGGATGCTGACAAACGTAAATGGTATTTGCCCGGAGTGATATTTTTTAAACGTACCGGCATCACATTGTCTACTTCCAGTTCGTTCAAGTAAGTCGTGGTGTTTTCCGGCTCAATGTCCACGCTAATTGCCGAGGTTTCGCGCAAGAGTCCATTTTGGACGTCATAGCGATAACCCAAGGCATACATTATAATAAGCGGGGATAGCACAAAAAATAACACCAAAAATAAGGCAAAAAATGTCCGTCGATAAATTTTTGTAAACCAACTGCCGGGGTATTCCATGTTTTTGACTTATTGGCAATTTAGTGATATATTATACTAAATTTGATTATTAGTAAAGATATGTCTTATTTGATTATTAATGGCGGGAAAAAATTATCAGGCGAAGTGGTAACTCAAACCGCTAAGAATTCAGCAGTGGCGATTTTATGCGCCACGCTTTTGGTTAAAGGGAAAGTTGTTTTGAACGATGTGCCCCAAATTGAAGAAGTAAATCGGATCGTAGAATTATTAAAAAGCATTGGCGTGAAATTTTCCGGTAGTGGTAGGCAATTAATTGTGGACGCGTCCGGACCAATTCAATTATCTAAAATAGATAAAAATGCCGTTAACAAAACGCGTTCATCCTTGCTTTTGCTCGGTGCTTTGGCCGGACGATTGAAAAAATACCATTTGCCAAAATCCGGCGGTTGTAAATTAGGCAATCGCACGGTGCGGCCCCATATTTTTGCTCTGGAAAAATTAGGATTGAAAATTGAATCGCGACCAGAATATTACGAGGTGGACGCGTCTAAGCTCGTTGGCGGTAAGGTGATAATGTACGAATCTGGTGACACACCCACCGAAAATGCCATTATGGCGGCGGTAGCGGCCAAAGGCAAAACAGTTATCAAAATGGCTTCGGCCAATTATATGGTCGCGGATTTGTGTGGTTTTTTAAAATCAGCGGGCGCAGATATTATCGGCGTCGGCACAACTACATTATATATTAATGGTAGTAAGCCCCTTAAAAGCACGGTGGAATATGCCATTATGCCAGACCCGATCGCGTCCATGACTTTAATGTCAGCGGCGATTGTTACCGGCTCGCGTTTAACTATCAAAAATTGTCCGTTAGAATATCTGGAACTGGAATTGTGTAAACTAGAAGTAATGGGGCAAAAATTTAAAATAAAAAATGAGCGGACCAGCGCTAATGGATTTTTTAAATTAGGAGATATTGAAATTTTTCCGAGCAAATTAATAGCGTTGCCTGATAAAATTGAAGGCCGACCGTTTCCGGGATTAAATATTGACAATTTGCCGTTGTTTGTGCCGATTTTGGCGCGAGCCGAAGGGCGAACGCTCGTGCATGATTGGGCCTATGAAAATCGGGCGGTGTATGTGTTGGAACTACAAAAATTAGGCGTTAATGTTACTTTGCTTGATCCGCATCGCATTTGGGTGGAAGGGCCAAGTGAATTCCGACCGAATGAAATTATCGCTCCACCGGCGCTCCGACCGGCCGTGAATGTTTTGATTTGTATGCTCGGCGCCAAGGGCCAATCAATTTTGCGCAATATTTATGAAATTGACCGCGGTTATGAAAATTTGTACGCGGTGTTGAATTCGGTCGGCGCTGACATAAAAATAGCAAAATAATTTTTATGAGCATTGATGAACCTCAAAAAAAACATCGGGTGGGATTTTTCGCTTCTATTATTATCGGCTTGATTATTTTTGGTGTTGGTTATGTAGTTGGTCAAAATGCCTTAATTAAAAAACAGACCGTGAGCGCTGACGGCAATATTGATATTGCCAAAGTTATAAATTTAAATCGCGCTTTAAACAAGTCCGATAGTGTTGATTTTAATGAATTTTGGAATGTTTGGGACAAAGTAAAACAAAAATATGTCAAACAGCCGGCTGATGAAACCAATATGTTTTATGGCGCCATCACCGGTATGGTAGCATCCTTGGGCGATCCCTATTCAATATATATGCCTCCACAAATGGCCGGTGAATTTGCCAAAAGTTTGACCGGCGAATTTTCTGGTATTGGGGCGGAAATCGGGGTTAAAGAAGAGCAGCTCGTGGTAGTGGCACCTTTGCCCGGTTCGCCGGCTGAATTAGCGGGACTGCGCGCCGGTGATAAAATTTTAGGCATTGATAATGTTGATACCTATGGGATGGATACATTTACGGCCGTGATGAAAATTCGTGGTGAAGCCGGTACCGAGGTGATGCTCTTGATTGCGCACAATGGCTTTAAAAAAGCCGAGGAAATAAAAATTATCCGTGCGACTATAAATGTTCCGGCGATACTTTATGAGAAAAAGAATGATGTCGCGTATTTGCGCGTGATGCAATTTGACGAAGATACCACCTCGCAACTTAATCAATCAATTAAAAAAATTCAAAAAGACGGCTTAAAAAAAGTTATTTTGGACTTGCGCAATAATCCGGGCGGGTATTTGGACGCGGCCATTGAAATGGCGAGCGAATGGGTGGCGGACGGCGCGGTAGTTAGTGAAAAATTCAGTGATGGCCGAGAAAATATTCATTATTCCGAAGGGGCGCATCGTTTGAACGGATTAAAAACCGTGGTACTCGTGAACGGCGGATCGGCTTCAGCTTCCGAAATTGTCGCCGGCGCGTTACAAGATTATGGCTTGGCGACTATTATGGGCGAGAAAACTTATGGTAAAGGTTCGGTGCAGGATTTTGAAGTGTTTTCGGACAATTCCGCCCTGAAATTAACCGTGGCTGAGTGGTACACGCCCAAAGGCAAAAATATTAACGAACAGGGGATATTGCCGGAAGTGGAAGTAATAGAAGAATATGATAAGGAAAAGATTGGCGAGGATGTGATGTTAAATAAGGCGATGGAGCTGCTGAAGTAATTTTAAATATTTTAAAACATCCGTTGTCGCGGATGTTTTTATATTTAATTACAAAATTCAAATTTCCAATGTCAAATCAAATCCAAAATTCAAATATTAAAATTTGAAATTGGAAATTGGAAATTTGACATTTCGCTCAAATCCTCTCCTCCCACCTTCTATCCGTCTCCACTTCCAATTCCAAAAACACTTTTTTATTTAACGCGCCTTCTAGTTCTTTGCGCGCGGCAATGCCGATTTCTTTGATCGCTCGGCCACCAGCGCCGATAATCATTTTTTTGTAACGTGAGTCCGAGGTAAACACTGTGGATTTTATCACCCACATCTCCGGCTTTTCTTCAATTTCCGTTGTTTCCACATGGGTGGAATATGGCACTTCTTGGCGTAGAGCCAAAAATATTTTTTCACGTACCACTTCGGCTATCCAAAATTCGCGGTTGATATTCGTGATTTGGTCAGGTGGATAAATTGCCTCGCCGGCGGGTAATAATTCCAAGACCTTTTGACGTAACGGTTCCACATGACGATTAAAGATAGCGGACAATTCAAACACTGCCGTAAATTCCTCACCTAAATTTTTATAATCATCCAAAAATTCTTTTTCCTCTGTCGGTAAATCGCTTTTGTTAATTACTAAAATTTTAGGAATATCCAACTTGCGCAAAATTGATTGAATGTATCTTTCTTCGGCGCCGATGGCTTTAACCGGGTCAACCACATAGACAATGATGTCAATGTCGGCAATCGCTTCTTTTACTTTTTCTTCTAATTTACCGGACAGGTTGTTGTGGTGGTCGCGTAAAACTCCCGGGGTATCCACAAACACGGCCTGGGCTTCGGGATAATTAAGCACGCCATGAATAATATGGCGGGTGGTTTGGGGGCGGTGTGATACCGCTGCGACTTTGGTCCCAATTAAAGAATTTAATAAAGTGGATTTGCCGGTGTTGGAACGGCCGACAAGGGTGACAAATCCGCTTTTAAATTCTTTAGTTGTTGTTTTTTCTTCGGTCATAATATGGACTTGCCACTTTTCAGTAAATTATGGTATAATTATAGCATAGAATTCAGTATAAATCAAGGGTGTTATGAAAGTCATTTTATTACAAAAAATTCCGGGAGTGGGTGATATTGACCAAGTTAAAGACGTGGCCGATGGTTATGCTCGCAATTTTTTGTTTCCCCGTCATTTGGCCGTACAAGCGACCCAGGCCAGTTTGGCTGATTTGACCGCGCATAAGAAAAAACAGACCAAAGACGCCGAGCGCGAATTACAGACCGCTCAAAATTTAGCGGAAAGGTTAGATGGTTTGGTTTTAGAATTAAAAGAAAAAGCGAGCGAGAAAGGGCAGTTGTATGCCGCGGTTAGCGCCACCAAAATTATCAGTGAGCTGAAAAGATTGGGCTATACGATTCTGCGTGAACAAATTAAAGTCCCACCAATTAAAGAAGCGGGGGAGTATGTCGTCAAAATTAAGTTGAGCCATGGGCTGGAAGCAACGGTTACTGTAATCGTCTCTACCTAAAAATCAAGCCCGTCCCGATTGAGTCGGGACGGATTTTTTATTTTTAATTAATCAACACTCACATTCGTGTGGATTTGCGCCGCCCCTTCGGGTGGTCACCCGCAGGGTGAAATAAAATTCGTGGTTCTATGAATACAAAATATATTTTCGTAATCGGCGGTGTACTGTCTGGCGTTGGTAAAGGCGTTACGACAGCTAGCATCGGCCGAATTTTTAAAAACTATGGCTATAAGGTTTCGGCCATAAAAATTGACCCATACATCAATGTGGACGCTGGCACGATGAACCCATTAGAGCACGGTGAAGTATTTGTTACCGAAGACGGCGACGAGACCGATCAGGATATGGGCAACTATGAAAGATTTTTAGATACGGATTTATATTCCAGCAATTACATGACTACCGGCCGAGTGTATTTGAGTGTGATTGAAAGAGAACGCTCTATGGGCTACAAAGGTAAATGCGTGCAAGTGGTGCCACACATTCCGTTTGAAGTAATTGACCGGATTAAAAAGGCGGCCGAAAATACCAAGGCCGAAATTATGGTGGTGGAAGTAGGTGGCACAGTTGGTGAATACGAAAATATTTTATATTTGGAAGCGGCACGGATGATGAAATTAGATAACCCCGATGATGTTGCTATCGTACTCGTCGGTTATATGCCGGTGCCGTCGCATTTGGGGGAAATGAAAACCAAGCCCACTCAACACGCGGCGCGCACGCTTAATAATTCCGGTTTGCAGGCCGATTTTATCGTGGCGCGCGGTAAATATGAATTGGACAAACCGCGTAAAGAAAAATTAGCGTTATTTTGTTGGATGAAGCCCGAAGATATCATTTCCGCGCCGGACGTGGAAAGTATCTATACCATTCCGGTAGTTTTGGAAAAACAAAATTTTGGCCAGTTGCTCGCGCAGAAGTTGAAATTTAAATTAGGCGCGGTCAAAAAAAACAATGAGTGGGATAAATTTTTAAATAAAGCCAAGGCAAATAAAAAACCGGTTAAAATCGCGGTCGTTGGTAAATATTTCGCGACCGGCGCTTACACTTTATCCGATTCCTATATCTCCGTTATTCAGGCGGTTAAACACGCCGCTTGGTGGCAGGGGGCCGAAGCCGAGATGACTTGGCTTGATTCGGAAGATTTTGAAAAAGATACCAACCAAATTAAAAAATTAAAAAATTATGACGCTTTAATCGTCCCGGGCGGATTTGGCACGCGGGGCATTGAGGGGATAATTCTGGCGATTAAATACGCGCGGGAAAATAACCTGCCGTATTTGGGGTTATGTTACGGCATGCAACTCGCCACCGTGGAATTTGCCAGAAATGTTTTGAATTTGGCTGACGCGCATACGGTTGAATGTAATGCCAAAACCACCGATCCCATTATCCACATCAACCCAACGCAAGCCAAAAATGTCAGTAAAAATCGTTATGGTGGCACAATGCGTTTGGGGGCGTATGATTGCAATTTAAAAGAGGGGAGTAAGATGGCCAAATTATATGGCGCGAAAAAAATTAGCGAACGCCATCGCCATCGTTATGAATTTAACAATGACTATCGTTCCCAAATTGAACTGGCCGGGCTCGAATGTGTGGGTATAAACAAAGAGACCAATTTGGTGGAAATTGTGGAATTACAAGACCATCCGTTTTTTGTCGGCGTCCAATTTCACCCGGAATTTAAGTCGCGTCCGACGCGTCCGCACCCGTTGTTTTTGGGGTTGGTGAAAGCCGGCCTTATCGCCCCCGCATCCCCAAAATAACATTCACCGTTCGCAACACAATCGCGAGGTCAAGTAACGCCCCGCGATTTTTTATATAATATAAATCGTATTCTAATTTGCGCAAGTTTTCGTCCAAAGTGCCGTAGTAATTGTGTTGTAATTGCGCCCAGCCGGTCAGCCCGGGTTTGATTAAATGCCGGACGGCGTAGTAGGGCATTTTTTCCGTTAATTGTTTAACAAATTCCGGCCGTTCGGGGCGAGGCCCGATAAAAGCCATTTCGTTTTTTAAAATATTCCAAAATTGGGGCAGTTCGTCCAAACGCGTGCGACGCAAAAATTTACCAAAACCGGTAATGCGTTCGTCTTTAACGCTCGCAAATTGCGGTCCGCCCACTTCGGCGCTACCGTTTGCCCCCAACACTTTCATCGTGCGGTATTTTATTACTTCAAATTCATGTCCGTTTCGTCCGGTTCTAATTTGTTTAAAAAATATCGGTCCGGTTGAGGTTAATTTTGTCATAATGGCCACCACGGGAAAGGTGGCTATAAAAATTAAGGCCATTAAAATTGCCCCCAGATAATCAAACAGCAATCGTCCGCGATCATAGACCTTTTTATTCTGTTCAGTTAAATTTGTTAAAAACCAGGTTTCTGATAAAGCAAACGGTGGCACCCGTTTCATGGTTTTTTCATAAAAATTATCCAATCGTTCCACTTGTAAATGCGAAGATAAATTATGGTATAATTTTTTTGTTAATTCCGTGTCATTTTCAAATTGGGGCGACACTACCACGGTGTTGGCTAATTTATCCGGCAAATCCGCGCTGTTGGGGTATTGTTTTATCTGCGCTAACTCCGAGGGTAAAATATTTTTATCAATAATACCGCTAACGCGATAGCCGATTTCCGGACGGCTATTTAATAGTCGGCATAATTCCAATGTTTCCGCGGTGATGCCGGCGAAAATAATGGTAGATTGCCAAAGCGTGGCTGACAGCAGGGTATCGTATAAAACGCGCCAAGCGGTTGCCAAACCAAAACTGATTATGGTAGTTAAAGCCAAAATTGTTTTAGGCGTGCCGGCTACCTTATCGGCAAATAAATAAAATGTTAAAACCGCTATTATTGCCCACACCCCTCCCGCAATTATCATTTTTTGATAAAGTGTTTTTCTTGGTTTTAAACGGGTGAGATCATAAAGACCGGTAATAAACATTATCACAAGCGCTACTAAAAATAGCGCGGTCATGGGGCTAATTAAACCGGCCGCTTGGTTGCTAACGAAATTTGAACCGCCTCTGATTATGAGCGCCAAAAGCAGGCCGGTATATAAACAGACCAAATCACCACCGATTAAAGTTAACTGCTTGAATCTATACATTAATTTTGCTATAATGATTCTATACTTTAATCCTATCACTTTGTCATGAAAAAATCAATATTGACGGTAACCGTGGCTATTTTTTTGTTTGGTTCGGTTTTTCCGGTTTCGGCCATAATCCCTAACGATAGTCAGTATAGCCAACAAGAAAATATGTGGGCGAGCGTTAACGCGCCGATGGCTTGGGATATTACTACCGGTAGTAAAACGGCGGTAGTGGCGATAATTGATACCGGTGTGGACAGCTGGCATCCGGATTTAGCCGGTAATATTTGGATAAATCAATTTGAAGTCCCCGGCAATAACGCTGATGATGATCGCAATGGTTATGTTGATGATATCAATGGCTGGAATTTTATTGAAAATAACAATGACGCGCGCACTTCGGTGTTTAATGCCGACGACGAACCGGAGGCGGTGCGTCATGGCACTGTGGCCGCCGGTTTAATCGGGGCGGTGGGGAATAATAATCGCGATGGCGCGGGTGTTAATTGGCAAGTGTCAATTATGCCACTGCGCGCCGTGCGTAGCGACGGGTATGGTTTAATGTCTGATGTGGCCGAAGCGATTTTATACGCTGTCAACAACGGCGCGGATGTTATTAGTATGAGTATGGTGAGCGCGTATTCGGATGTTGGATTACAGCGGGCCTTGCGTTTGGCTTATGAGCAAGGAGTGGTGATAGTGGCTTCGGCCGGTAATCGGCATATTGATTTAGGAAAAAATCCCAACTATCCGGTTTGTTATGATTTAAATGATGCCAAAAGTTGGATTTTGGGCGTGGGTGGATTATCAAGCAGTACCCCCGATAAATTGGCGAGTTTTAGTGATTACGGGGCCTGTGTTGATTTGCTTGCTCCGGGGAGTGGAGTTTACAGCACCGAGCGTTATGCCCCTTCTTATGGTTATGCCAATAGTTTTGGCGGGCCGTGGGATGGCACTTCTTTTGCGGCGCCGATTGTGGCCGGCGCGGCCGCTTTGTTAAAATCTGCGCACCCCGAGTGGAGGCCGGATAAAATTATTTCTATTTTAAAATCCACGGCTGATAATGTTGACAGTAATAATCCGACTTATGGCGGCATGCTTGGCGCCGGACGCGTTAATATTGGGGCGGCAATGGCGCGTGCCGTCAAAGAAGTTTCTTATCGCGGTGTTGATTTGTCGCGTCTGTTTTTTATTTTTGGCGAAGATAAAAATGAATTAGGACGATTTGATCTAAGCGACGGTAAAAGCCGGATTTTGGGGAATATTTGGGACGCGCGGATATTAGATATGGCTCGACTGGGAAATCGTCCGGGCGGGCGTGAGTATCTGGCTTTGCTACTCGGGCGCGACAAATATAATTATGTCCGATTTTTTGACGGCGAAGGCCGAAAATTAAAAGAAATAGCGCTATCATCAATTTCCGATCCCGTAGCCGTTGCCAAAAAAATCGTTTGGCGCGCGTCCAATTTGACCGTGGAATATTTAAATTCTAAAACAAAAACATCATATTTGGTTGATTATAATTTATCCGGAGAAAAAATTCGTGAATTGGAAATCAAAAATTTAGTGAATTTTGACGCTGAAACCAAAGATGGATATTTAGCGACCGCGATTTCAATCGGAAAATCAAAATTAGAATGGCAGTTGTACGATAACGCCAATCAAAAAATAAAAACCGGTGTTTGGAACGGCTATGATAGTTTAGTCGATTTGCGTCTGGGGTATTTTTGGGGAGAAGTTGATCCACAAATATCGGCAGTGTTAAAAAAAGGCAAGGTAAATGAGTGGAAAATCATTGATACGGCTTCTATCCGGTCCGATATACAAATTTTGCCGACTGATTCGTCTGCCTATATCACTGTCCCCGGATTATATCGCGACCGACCGGCATTTTTTGTTTATGCTACCGGAGCCGGCACTTATCGTTTTTATGACGGTCACGCCGGGCTATTGTTCGAAGGGAAGTTTTGATTGATATCGTTTTTGGTGTATAATAATAGTATTGTGACTATTGATATAATTTTATGTCCACTAAACAAATTTTTAGCAAAAAAAACGTACTGGTTACCGGTGGCGCCGGTTTTATCGGCTCGCATCTGTGTGAACGGCTTTTAAAAGAAGCCAATGTGATTTGCGTGGATGATTTTTCTAATTCACATCCCGACAATATTAAACACCTTCTGCAATATCCGGATTTTGAATTTGTTCGCCACGATATCAACACACCGTTGGATTTGGAAAAATTGCCGGAATTGGATAAATTTCAAGTAAAATTTCAGGGCGTGCAGGAAATTTATCATCTGGCTTGTCCCACCAGTCCCAAGGATTTTGAAAATTTAAAAATGAAATCATTGCACGCCAATTCTTTGGCGATGTTAAATACTTTAGATTTGGCCGAACGCCATCATGCCAAATATGTTTATGCTTCGTCTGCGGTAGTATATGGTGATACGACTAGTGAAAGTCAACTATTTAACGAATCTCATTTGGGCCAGGTTAATCAATTATCACCGCGCGCCTGTTATGACGAGGGCAAGCGATTTGGCGAAACCTGCGTGGCCACCTATCGGCAAACCCAGGGGATTGACGCGAAAATCGCGCGCGTGTTTACCACTTATGGCCCCAAAATGATGTTGCGCCAGGGACTGATGATACCGGATTTTATTTTAGATGCCATTTCCGGTAAAAATTTAGTGGTTTATGGTGATGAGTCATTCCGCACCTCGCTTTGTTACATTAATGATATGATTGACGGTTTGGTGCGCTTGATGTCCGCGCCACCGGATGTCTGGCTCATTAATTTGGGCGGGGACACCAATCATCGGATTATTGAAGTCGCGCAAAAAATTATCAACCTGACTGGTTCGTCGTCTACTGTGGCCTTTGAGCCGGCGCTTTTATTCGCCACTAAAAAAGGTTTGCCGGATTTGGCTTACGCGAAAGATGTTTTGGATTGGATGCCTTTGACGCGCTTGGAAGATGGTTTGCAAAGCACGATTGATTATACTATGGCTAATAAGGAGGCGCTGTTGTTTGATCGCAAAAGGTAATTTTATGTTAGTTTGGGTTATTATTCCCGCTCACAACGAAGCCGAGCGAATTGGTCGCGTTATTCGCGGCCTTTTTGAACATGGGTGGAAAAATGTGGTGGTGGTTGATGATGGGTCAAGTGATAATACGGCGGAGGTGGCGCGGGCTGAAGGTGTGAATTTGGTACGACACGAAATAAATCGCGGACAGGGCGCGGCTTTGCAAACCGGCAATGAATATGCCTGGGCGCAGAGCGCGGAAATTATCGTGCATTTTGACGGCGATGATCAATTTGACGCGGGCGATATTAAAGGGGCGGTAGAATTGTTGCAAAATAATAGTTTGGATGTTGTATTGGGATCAAAAATTTTAGACAATCGCTCATTAATTCCCGGACTTAAAAAATATTTTATAATTCCGATTGGTCGGGTGGTAAATTTTTTAATGACCGGAGTTTGGTTGACTGATGTTCATAACGGTTTTCGGGTTTTGACGCCCTTGGCAACGGAAAAAATTGTCATCACTCAAGACGGCATGGCGCACAATTCCGATATTTTGCGCCAAATTAAAAAATTAAAATTGCCTTTTGCCGAATATCCCGTGAAAGTTGTTTACCACGAATTTGGCCAAGGAACCGGCGGGGGGGTTAAAATTATTTTTGATTGGTTGATTAGTTTATTTGTTAAATAAAAAATATGTACCTAATCCAAATTTTACTTGTTGCCTTTTCTGTATTCGCCATTTTTAAAACTATTCAAAAATTTCGCGTCGCGCAATTGTCCGCGTTGGAATTGGCGGGTTGGTCGTTGTTTTGGTTTTTAGTAATGGTGGTGGCGATTTTGCCTGACAGTGCTTCGGCGTTGGCAAAATTATTCGGCGTGGGGCGGGGCGCGGATTTGGTGGTGTATTTGGCGTTGGCGCTAATGTTTTATTTATTGTTTAGATTAAATGTGCGAATGGAGAAAATGAAACGCGAGATTACGATTTTGACGCGCGCGTTAGGTTTGCGCGCTGATAAAAATAAATAGTTTTTAAAAAGTATATATTCAAGTATATACTTGAATATATATTTAAATACATATTCCGTATCAAATGAAAATTGCTCAAGTGGTCTGTACATTTTTACCTTATCAAAGTGGCATGACGAGCGTGGCGTATTATTTGGCGTGTAATTTACATGAGCGCGGGCACGATGTGACAGTGATTACGCCGGATTATCACCTTGAGTTGGGCGCGTCACCGGAATTACCTTTCAAAATAAAACCTTTAAAACCGTTGTTTAGTTATGGTAACGCCGCTTTTTTGCCGGGGATAATTAGTGAATTAAAAAACTTTGATATTGTTCATCTCCATTATCCGTTTTTTGGCGTGGCGGAATTAATTTGGTTGTTTCGTAAAAAAATTAAGGCAAAAGTAATCTTACATTATCATAACGATCCGGTGATAAATGGGGGACTACTGGGTAGATTTTTTAGTTGGTATGGTCGTCATATTACCCCGCGTTTAGTTTCTGTCTGCGACCAAGTTTTATTTTTGCGTCCCGATCAACCGGACGAAAGCGCGATAAAAAATTTAGTAGTTGCTAAAAAAATTAATTACTCAATTCTGCCCAATGGCGTGGATTTGGATATTTTTAAACCGCATTCCGTTGGCGGGGAATTTAGTAAGTATAATTTGCCGGAAAACGCGCGGGTTTTATTGTTTGTGGCCGGCATGAGTAAGGCGTATTTTTATAAAGGTGCGGAGGTTTTATTGCGCGCCTGGGCAATTTTAAAAAAACAGGCAATTTATAATAATGTTTTTTTGTTTATGGTCGGGGAGGGGGAATTACGGTCGGGATACGAAAACTTAGCTCAAGATTTAGGGGTGTCTGATAGTGTCCGATTTTTAGGCCGTAAATCACCAGCGAAATTGGCGCAATTATATAATTTAAGCACGGCACTTATCATTCCGTCATTATCCGAATCATTGCCGATGGTGCTTTTGGAAGCATCAGCTTGCGCCAAGCCGACGGTGGCCAGCGACTTGTCAAGCTTACAAGCTATTTTTAATAATTTTGGTAATGAATTTTTATTTAAACCCGGTGACAGTCAAGATTTGTCTGAAAAAATTAAAAAATTATTAGACAATCCTGAACAAGCAAAAAGTATTGGCGAGCGCGCCCACGTTTGGTCAACGGATTATTCTTGGGAAAAAATTGTGAATAAATTAGAAAAGTTTTACCAATGCGTTGTATGAAACTTACCCATATCATTCCATCGGCCTTTGAATATTTCGATGATATTCGCGATCGCGCGTTTTCGTGGGTGGAAGCATTAAATAATTTGGGAGTTGAGGTTGATGTGTTTACTTTGCAATATGGCGGCAAACCGCCTATCACTGTTCGAGAAGAGGTGGCCACGGTCGCGCCTTCGCGCAATTATGAAAAAACCGCGTCGGTTCAAGCCATGACTAAAATAATGGCTACCAAGATTACTCGTAAAGAACCGGAAATAATTCATCTCCACACGCCGTTTTTAGGTGGCGGTGGTGAGATATTTAAATTTATCAAATCACGGCCTAATGCTCATTTGGTCGTCACTCACCATCGGCCGGTAAAGTTTGTTGACTTGATTTCAGTTTATATTTATTTTTATAATCGCTATTATCTACCAGAATTTTTTACTTTAGCAGATGCGATTTTGTTGATTGAGCCCAAAGCCGCCACTCGGGAACAAACCACCAAATTTGGCAGTAAAGTATATATGCTTGGCCTTGACAAAACCACCAATCCGGATTATCCACACCCCCTTTCGCCTGAAACGGTTGCGGAGAATTTGATTATAATGTATAATGAATTAGTGGGGGATTAACTGTATTAATTTCTTTTTTAAGTTTTAAACATTTATTAATTTAATTTTTCTATGGAAGAAAAAAAATCATTTTTTGCGCTTTTGGATTCTAAAAGCGCCTTAATTTTAGGGGGAGTAGGCGGGCTGTTAGTTTTGTGTACTTTGGGATTTTTTATAATGTTGGGTTTGGTCTTCGGAGGTAAAGTAAGTTTGGGTGGTTCAGGGTCGGCGGGTTATAACGCCGCTATCGCTACGGCCCAAGATACTGCCGGTCAACCCTTACCGCCACCACCAACCGTTCCTAAAACCAAAAAACCGGTCGTGGAATTGTTTGTAATGTCATATTGCCCTTATGGTTTGCAAATGCAAAAGGCCTATTTACCGGCTTGGGGATTGCTCCGAAATGAGGCGGATATTTCTGTAAAATATGTGGATTACGCCATGCATGGTAAAAAAGAAATCGATGAAAATACTCGCCAGTATTGTGTTGGCGAAACCCACTCTGAAGAAGAATTGATTTCGTACTTGCAGTGTTTTTCCGGTAAAGATGACTCAGCCGCTTGCTTGAAAGAAGCGAAAATTTCCGAAAGTAAGGTTAACACCTGTATGGCTTCGGCTGATAAACAATTTGGTATTACCGCCAAATTTGATGATAAGGCTTCTTGGTTATCTGGTAATTATCCAATTTATCCGATCCATACCGAGTTAGCGCAAAAATATGGAGTGCAGGGCTCGCCGACTTTGATAATAAATGGCGTAGAAGCCCAGGTATCGCGTACACCGGAAGCGGTCAAACAGGCGATTTGTGCCGGGTTTGAAAATCCACCGTCTGAATGTGATGAAGCCCTGCCCAATATTGGCTTTCAATCCGGGTTTGGTTGGGTTAGTTCTTCCGGCCAAGACGCGCCGGTTGATTGTGGAGTGTAAATAGCTCAATAAATTAATTTCAATTATATGGGTAATTTCAAACGCGGACTGTTGTTTGGTGGTTTAGTTGGCGCCGCCGCGATGTGGCTTAACGCCACCCCGAAAGGCAAAGAAATGCGCGCGAAATTATTGGCGCATTTGGAGCCACTGTATAACGAGTTGAAGGTAAGTATTAAGCAGTTAGATGGCCCGACCAAAGAAATGTATAATGCCCTCGTCGAGCGGGCGGTAGAAGAATATGGCGCTAAAAAAGAATTGGCCGATGATGTGAAAATGATTTTGGTTCGTCGTTTGAAAAAGAAATGGGCGCAGTTGGAAAAAGAAGTCCGTGGTTAAATAATTGCAAAAAATCCCCCGACTTAGTCGGGGGATTTTTTAATATCAATTATTTTTAATTCCAGCTCACGATTGCCGTTCCATTCGTTTACTCCCACCGTAAACACCAAATCCACTTTATCATTTGGTTTTAAATTCACCTTCCAATCGTCCGGATGCTTATTAATATCGCCTAGGCCAAAGGCGATAGTTTTGCGAACAGTTTGATTGTTGTGCTTGACCATCAGACGTAAATGTTTGCCGGTTTGGCCGAGCGGGTCAACGCTTACAATAGTTAAACCGCGTGCCAGATATTTTGGCTCTTCATTTTTTTGGCCAAATGGTTCAAATTTTTGTAATAAATCGTATAATTCCCAGTGGATATCTTCCAAATTTACTTCCGCGTCCACAATTATTGTCGGTACTAATTTATTAGCGTCCGCGATTGTCTCATTTGCCAACTTTATCAAGTCCTTTTTAAAATTTTCTAACCCGTCCTCTGATTTCAAAGAAAAACCGCAAGCCATCGGGTGGCCACCGAATTTATGAAAATGTTCCGGCATTTTTTGGAGTGCCCCGATTAAACTAAATTCCGGAATACTGCGACCCGAGCCAGTAATTTCGCCACTATTTTTTCCCATGATGATGGTTGGTTTATTAAATTCGTCTTTAATTTTTCCAGCGATCAAACCCAAAATGCCAGTAATCCACTTTTCGTCGTAAGCAAATAACACCGGGTCGGCGGGGAGGGAATTGGCTTTGATTTGTGCCCGTGCCGCTGTTACAATCGTTTCGGTTAATTTTTGGCGGTCTAAATTATTTTGATTTAACAGTTCGGCTAATTTTTTGGCTTCCGCTTCGGTTTCGGCGGTTAATAATTGGAAAGCGGTATTAGCGTGATCCATCCGGCCAGCGGCATTAATGCGTGGGACGATTTGGAACGATAATGTTTCGGCCGTGATCGTGCCACGTTTTGGTTCGCCGTTCTCGTCGTGAATGCCGATAACGCGTAATAATTTTTGTAATCCCAAATTGCGGGTTTTGTTTAACACGGTTAGGCCGTAACGCACAATGGTGCGGGATTCGCCAATTAATGGCACCATATCGCCAACCGTGGAAATAGCCGCCAAATCCAATTGCCATTTTTCAAATGATTCGTGGGTTTTACCGTCTGGCAAAAATTCATTTTCCAAATGATGACGATTCAAAAGTGCTTGCATTAATTTAAAAGCCACGCCTCCGCCCGATAGGCCTTTGTCCGGATAAGTTTCCCCTTCTATGAGCGGATGAATAATCGCGTCAGCGGGCGGAAGTGTCGGTGGGATAGTATGATGGTCGGTGACTATCACTTTCATACCGGCCGTTTTGGCCGCGGTAATTTCGGCGACATTGCTAATACCGCAGTCGCAGGTAATAATAATATCAGTTTTTTGTTCGGCCAGATATTTTACCGTATTTAAATTTAAGCCATAACCATCGGTTTCGCGGTGGGGCAAAAATACGCCGACATTTTTGTGTCCTAATTTTTTTAAAGTATTGACGAGTATCGCCGCCGCGCACACACCGTCGGCGTCATAGTCGCCGTGCACGACAATTCGTTTGTCGGTTTTAATTGCGTCAAACAAAATATCCACGGCTTTTTCCATGTCGCGAAATAAAGCCGGGTCGTGTAAATCGCCCAAATAATCCGGATTTAAAAATTCATCAATTTGAATTTGAGTTTGTAATCCGCGGTTCCAAAGTAAGCGCGCGATAATATTTGGTAATTCCGGGTGAGAAGTTAAAAATTCCGGGCTCGGTGTCGGTAGTATATTCCACTGCTTCATAGGTGAATTTTTTAAGCTCTAAATTCTAAATACTAAATTCTAAACAAACTCTAAATTCAAATATATAAAAATTAATTTGGATTTTGAAATTGGTATTTGTTTAGGATTTAGAGTTTAGTGTTTAGAATTTGACAGAATTAGCATTTATTTTTTTCCCTTGCCAAACACCTAATACTTATTTTTTTAAAATCCCAATAAGAATCTGCTAACAGTAAAGTGAAAATTATGAAAAATACCCGCACGCTCCAGAAGTCAATTGCTGAAACTGGTGTATCAAAGGTTAAGAACATAATTACACCAAGCGTGATCCAATACAGCATTGATTTGGTCGTTAGCGCGCGTCGGTCGGCGATACTTATTTTACCGCGTATTTGCCAGATAAAAACGCCATAAAAAATTAACAATGGCCCGGCCACGTACCATTCGTAGTCGCGCGGATCAACGCCAAAATATTCCAACGCATAAAAAAATGCCCAAAGTAAAATTGTGAGCGCAAAAAATAAGAAAACGATGTCTAGTTGGTATTTGCGCAAGATGTGCATAGTGATAATTTCAAAATCCAAATATCCAATTTCAAATCAATGTCAAAGCCAAAATGTCAAATTTGATATTAGGATTTTGGATTTGATTTGACATTGGAAATTGGAAATTTGACATTTCATCCTGGTTTACTGAAATATCGGCAACATCGTAAAAAATAGCATCGCCAAAATTCCAATTATAGCAACTACTGTCCAAAGTGATTTTATGGTTTTGTGTTTCATAATTTAATAAATCAAAAAGTTTTAATCATTTGCCATGCGTCAGAGCCATAATCGTCTATCGCGACCACCGGCTGTTTTTCGTGTATATCAATATTTCGGCACTGTCTTACTCCACTGCCGGCGTTGGCGCAAACTCTTATTGTATTATCATCGAGCCAATCATAAGAACCCGTATGATAATCGCCGATAAATAATATTTTTGTGATAAAAAATCTGGCATCAACAATTTTTAATGCCCATTCTTTATCCGCCCATTCTAATCTCACAAAATCATAATAAGAAAAATATCTGCCATTTGGCGACCATTGGATGTCGTCAAACTTGTACATATCTGTATCAGAAATTTTTTTCTGAAAATCAAAATATCTGGTTGTAATCCAAATACTGGATTCGTCGTCTCCGCGGTAAGTGTCAATCATCAAAGACGGGCGGTATAGATAAATACCGATGATTTCAAAAATTGCGACAATCGTAAAAAAAATAATAATTTTGGTAATTCTAAAAAACATATCTTAATTTGGACTCCAGTAAAAATAAGTATTGCCGATTTTTTTAATAAATTTGCCTTTTGGTACTATGTGTCTTCGAAACCAATCTTCGGTGACGCCAGCGCCGTGGAAATGTGTAGCTTCCGTGGGATTAGCGCTTTGTTTTAAGATAATACTTTTTGCGACATCATAACATTCGAACCAGTTTTTTTTGTCCGTCTCGCCGACATTTTTATAATTAAGAGGATTGATTATTTTTTCAAAATTCGGATCCTTGGTTTTAAATGGATCATACTGTCCCGCCTGCAGAATTACGCCATGAATAGTATTCGGCCACCACGATTTTGCTTTAGTCCTGTTAATCACCGACCAGCCGACCCATTCTTTGGTCTTTTGTGGCTCACTATTGGCTTCGCCGAATATCAATCTGGCTAAAATAATTTCTTCGGGATCGTCTAAAAAATCGCCGGTCCACTCTGGGTTATCTACGGTCGGAATTCTTTTTATTGCGTCCTCTCTAATCAACAAAATATCCAAACTTTTTAAAATTGGTGTGCCATCTGACCACAGATCTATATAATGGGTACCTGTCGGCAAGTCAGGGTAAAACCTGTTAGTTTGAGCATTGCCTTTTATTTCCGCGCCACGCCAAAACCAGTTCTTGCCGCGCCAGATAGATTTGAGTGGATTTTTTTGAATCTGTTCATCAATTATCAATTTTACATCGTCGCTGTCTAAAAATTTCTTTTTACACATTATTGAAGCATCAAAAAATCTTAAAGGCAAATTAATCAGTGCGACCGTAATCCATGGTTGGCAATTTTTATTTTCGCTTTGAATATCACTGAAAAGCGCTACCAGACCGGCATCATTTATTTCTGTAATTTTCGGCTCCGTTGTTATTTCCACTTTTCCTTTGGGAATGAAATTTAATCCATGATTGCCTTTGAGCAATTTTATAACAAAAACAATTGTTTTGGAAGTCCCTTTCAATTCGTTGCCGTTCCACGATGGGGGAATATTAAAATATTTATTTTTTCTTTTTGGCGTAAGACTTTTTAAAGCCGATCCGTCAAGTTCCGTGCGTAAGTAATTTTTTCTACCACAAGAGGCGGATAAATAAATTGCATACAGGCCGTCAGTGGCGACAGTAAAATTGTAAGTAAAAATTTCGGTTATTTGTTTGTACATAGAATGTTGAATTTGTTAGGAATGTTCCGGTATTTTATGATTTTGTGTTTTATAAGGTGTGGATAAATGGATTGACAAAATATTTAGTTTAGAATATACTATCATTAGTAGCAATTCAGGCGTGGAATCTATATCCACTCCGATCTCGGAACTCCCGCAAGGGAGTTCTTTTTGTTTGTCTGTAATTATGATATAATGTGGACGGTGGACTCGAGGGCGGAGAGTGGATGGCTCCACGTCTAGAATTGCTACTCTAGTTTCGGGGCTCGATTCCCCCTCCGTCCACCAGTTAAACAACTCTTTTTATAAGGGTTGTTTTTTTTATGGTAATTTTATGGTTTTGTGTTTCATACATTTTTTGTTGTAAAATATGACATGCCAAACGCGGCTAAAAAACAAAGCGCGTAAGCAATTATAAAATTAACCCAGTGATATTTGGGGAATAAGTAATTGAATAGTATCAGAATTATACTGAAAAATATGGCCGCAATGGCGCCGTATACCCCCCCCGCCAAGAAATCTTTGGCAACCGATTTGTTTTGCATTGTTATCAGAACATACGACACTGCGAATACAATCGGTATGCCACCAAGCGCCCCAGCCAATTTTGGGCTAGCATAATTTGAAACAACTAAAATTAGTCCTGTTATTACCGCCGATATTAAACTTTTTAAAATAATTTCCATAATGACAAATTTATATTATATTTTGTAATAGATCGCTCAGCCCCATTCGTGCTATTGGCTATGAACTATTGGCTTTGAACTTCACTATCTTTTCAACACCGCCAAATACGCCTCGGTTGGAATTTCCACCTTACCAGCGCCATGTGCTTTCATTTTCTTTTTACCGGCTTTTTGTTTTTCTAATAATTTTCTTTTGCGGGAATAATCTCCGCCGGACAATGTCGCAATAACATCTTTACGCAAAGCCGACAAGCGTTCGGCCGCGATGACTTTACCACCAATGGTCGCTTGGATTTTTACTTCAAATTGTTGGCGGGGGAGTGCTTCTTTTAATGACTCCACCACTTTTTTGCCAACTTTAAACGCGTCATCGCGCCAAACCAAGATTGACAATGCTTCCACCGGTTCTTCGGCTACTAAAATATCTAATTTGACCACGTCGGTTTTTTCATAGCCACACACTTCGTAATTCATGCTGGCATAGCCCGAGGTCAATGTCTTTAGTTTATCATAAAAGTCCGTAACAAGCGATGCCAAGGGAATTTTGTAGTGTAACAACGCGCGTTGATCAACACCAGTGCTTAAATATTCGGTATTTACGTAGCGACCCTTGCGCTCGGCAATCAAGCCCATAATATTGCCAACATAATCTTTGGGTGTAATAATATCCAAATTCATCCACGGCTCGGACATTTCTAAAATCGCGCTGGGGTTAGGCATTTCTTGCGGGCTGTGAATAGTAAGCTGTTCTTTGTTAATTTTAGTAATATTATAAGCGACGCTCGGGGTGGTAATTACTATATCTAAATTGTGTTCGCGTTTTAACCGTTCTTGAAAAATATCCAAATGCAACATTCCCAAAAATCCACAGCGAAAACCAAAGCCCAAGACAGCGGATTGTTCCGGTTCATAATACAGCGCTGAATCATTTAATTTTAACCGTTCAATTGCATTGCGTAATTCTTGATACGCATCACCTTCTCTCGGAAAGACGCCGGCAAAGACCATCGGCTTGACTTCTTTGTAGCCCGGCAAAGCATTTTTAGCTGTGGCGATTAAATTGGGAACGTCAATTAAGGTGGTGATAGTATCGCCCACCCGACAGTCAACTACGGCTTTTAGCCCGGTAACGACATAACCGATTTCGCCGTTTTTGAGACATTGCGCCGGAACAAATTTTGGTTTATAATAGCCAATTTCTAAAATATCCGCCACCGTCGTTGTGCCCATTAGCAAAATTTTATCACCTTTTTTTAATTCGCCATCCACCACGCGGATAGCCGCGACCACGCCTTTGTATTCATTATATTCCGAATCAAAAATTAGCGCGCGCGCCGGTTCGGCGCTCAAGTCGGGTGG
The DNA here is from genome assembly GCA_001784435.1 of Candidatus Magasanikbacteria bacterium RIFOXYC2_FULL_42_28. Taxonomy (GTDB): domain Bacteria; phylum Patescibacteriota; class Patescibacteriia; order Magasanikbacterales; family GWA2-37-8; genus XYD2-FULL-41-14. The sequence continues at coordinate 65,823 of MFQZ01000002.1, read as the reverse complement.
GGGAGGAATTTTTTCAATAATTTTTTCCAAAATTTCTGGGACCCCTTGGCCGGTTTTCCCAGAGGCCAGTAAAATATCGGCTTCGGCGCAACCGATTAAATGAATAATTTCGGCAATGGTTTTTTTAATATCCGCCGCCGGCATGTCAATTTTGTTGATGACCGGAATAATGGTTAAATTTTGTTCCAGCGCCAGATATAGATTGCCGATAGTTTGGGCTTGCACGCCTTGGGTGGCGTCCACAAGTAATACCGCGCCTTCCACCGCCGCGAGCGAGCGTGATACCTCATAATTAAAATCCACATGTCCGGGAGTGTCAATTAAATTTAAAATATAATCCTTGTAACTCATTCGTACAGGAGTCAGTTTAATGGTAATGCCACGCTCACGTTCCAAATCCATTGAATCCAACATCTGCGCTTTCATATCGCGATTAGACACCGTGCCGGTCAATTCCAAAAAGCGATCGGCGAGAGTAGATTTCCCGTGATCGATATGGGCAATAATGCAAAAGTTTCGAATTTTGTCGTTCATAATGTTCAATGTCCAATTTTCAATTTTCACTCAATTTACAATGATCAATTTCCAATTCGTGTTTGAAAATTTCGAAATTGAAAATTCAATGAAAATTGTAAATTGATAATTGAAAATTATCACTATTCAATAAGTGTAATCCCTTCGCTTGTAGGTATATTTTCTGCTTTTAAGAAGCGTTTACGCAACGATCCAGCAATTTCCACAAACTCTTGAATCCTTAATATATAGCATAATAACGCGTAAACCGCAACCCCGACAATTCCCGCGACCGCGCCTTGGCCAAATATGCCCCAGAAATAGTCCTGGTTGAATATTTTTGCCAACGGGGTTTTTAAATATTGCACCACGACCGCCATAATTAGTCCGGCGACACTGGTTTTAAATAACATTGGTAATAATATTTTTTCTTCCAGCCCTTTGGCCAGATGTCGGAATGATGCGGTTAAAAAAATTAAATTTAAGGTGGCAGCGATGGTGGTGGCCAGCGCCAATCCCGGCGTGCCCAGTCGTTTATATAGTAGAAGAGCGAAGATGATGCCGATGAGTTCGGCAATCACGCCGGCGATAAACGGCGTCTTGGTATCGGACAGAGCGTAAAATGCCCGCGCTAACAGTGGGATTAATGATTGCGCGAGCATGCCTAAAGCAAAAAAAGCCAAAGTGTCGGCGGTGCTAATAGTCGCGGTCCAATCAAAACTGCCACTTCCTAAAACTACCCGCACAATTTGCGCGCGCAATAATAAAAATAAAATTGTAAAAGGAACAATTAATAAAATAATTTTGCGCGCGGTGCCGGAGACGTAGGCGATAAATTGCCGATCATCATTTTTGGCTACCGCTTCGGATAAAAGAGGAAAGACCGCGAGCGCGAAAGGAATGCCGATTATGCCAATGGGCAAGCCCTGTAAATTATTGGCGTAATTAAAAACCGCCACACTGCCAATTGGCAACAAAGTCGCGATCATGGTGAAGGCGACCTGGCTGATTTGGGTGGCAGCGACGCCGAGCGTTCGTGGTACCATTAATTTTCCCATCAAGCGAGTATTGGCGTCTTTTAAATCAAACCAAAATTTCCATCGGTAGCCGGCATGGCTTGCGCCATAAATTTGCAAAGCGCAATGAAGGGCGGCACCCAAAATCACACCCCAAGCCAAACCAATGTCGCCAATAATAGGCACTAGTCCAACCGCGCCGACAATAATACCAAAGTTGTAAAATACCGGCGCGAAAGAATATAAAGTAAACCGACGCAGAGATTGTAAAATTCCGCCGGTAATCATGGAAACCCCCAAAATTAACGGCGATAAAAACATTATGCGAGTATAGTTGATGACGCGGGCTAAATTTTCTCCGGTAAATCCGGGCGCGATGAAATGCGCGAAATAGGGAACAGTTAGCGCGCCAATTCCGCATAAAACAATCAACCCAATCGCTAAAATATTTAATAAATTATTGGCAAGTTTCCAGGCCGGGTTTTTATCGTCTGATTGAAATAATTTGGTAAAAGTGGGGATAAATCCGGCCGTGAGCGCGCCCACAATTAATAAATTATAAATTAAATCCGGTACTTTAAACGCGGTGTAGTAGGCATCCATAATCGGTCCGGCGCCAAAATTATGCGCCAAAACTCGGTCGCGCACAATGCCGACTAGACGTGAAATCAAACTTGCTCCCGAAAGCATAATGGCGGCCGCGGTGACGGTTTTGTAAGATGAATGAAAAATTTTTAACATGTTAAGGCAAATTCACGGTTAAAATCAGATATTCCGTGCCGGACAAAGAGTCAATATGACCGCGAGTGTAAATTGACCCACTGGCGTTATCGCGTTTAAAAGAGAATTGTTTGGTGTTTTGACCCTCTGATTCTGTCTCGATAATAAAATTCTTTTTTAAGAGTTCTTTTTTATAATAAGAAATAATAAAACCATAATCAGCGTCAATACTACGCCATTCAATTTGAACAGTATCGTGATAGTCGCCGGGTGGACGAGAAATCACTTGGCGCAAGCCATTCCAATATGAATCTGTTTCCGTTACTCCGGCAGTAGTAGTGCCGGTGCTTAAACGGGAAATAAACGGGGCTAATAAAATTTTGGGGATAAAAGTGGCGATTTCCAAACCGCGGTCTTTGTATTGCCCCGGTATAAAAGTTATCTGTTCAATGTTATTTTTGTCATAAAGCGGAATGTCAGCCGGAAAATTAGGAGGGACGGCTTTGATTGTTTGCGGACCGGCGCCCAAATAAAATCTGATGCCAATGACACTGCTCACAATTAAAAAAATTATAAAAACGCAACTCAAAAAACAACCACGTTTATGTGAGTGTTGTTTGGTTAATTCTTCCAAAGGCGGTTCTACGATTTGAATGTCGTCTAAATTTCTGCGTACCATATTAATTGAGAGTATTATAAGCGGAGCTTGAAATTACGTCGGTGCTTAGAAATAAAAATCTTAATTTTTATTTCTTCACACCTAGTAATTATAACAAATTTTGGGTTATTTGTATAGTCGGGTGATATCTGGTATAATTATTATAATTCTAACTATATATGAATATAACTTTTTGTGGAGCGGCGCGAGTGGTAACCGGTTCTTGTTCGCTCGTTGAGGCCACCGGTCAGAAAATTTTAGTGGATTGCGGGATGTTTCAAGGCGGGTCGGAAATGGAAAAACGCAACGGCGAACAGTTTCTTTTTGTTCCATCCGAAATAAACGCCGTGGTAATTACCCACGCTCATTTGGATCATATTGGTCGTTTGCCGTTATTAGTCAAACGTGGTTTCACCGGTTGGATTTATGGCACGCCGGCAACTTTGGAATTGGCGCGGTTGATTTTGGAAGACGCGGTATCGGTAATGGAACATAACTCCATTAATTATGGCACGCCGATTTTATACGATGAAATCGCGGTCGCCGAGTGCGCCGCTCATTTTAAGCCGTTGGATTATTATGAAGAATTAATTTTGGCGGGAACGGTGAGTGGCGGAATAAAAATAAAATTGCGCGATGCCGGGCATATTTTTGGCGCGGCTGCGGTGGAAATTTGCGCCGAAGGCAAGCGGGTGGTATTTTCCGGCGATGTTGGCAATGCCAAGATGCCGATAATTCGGGAGACCGATTCCTTGCCAGCCGATATTGACGCGTTAATTTGCGAATCAACTTATGGTGATCGTTTGCACGAACGTGAGTTTGACCGCCAGACCTATATTGAAAAAAAGGTAAAAGAAGCGATTGATCGGGGTGGCACGTTGATGATGCCGGCGTTTTCTTTGGAGCGCACCCAAGAACTTTTGTACGATTTAAATGATTTGGTTGATAGAAAAAAACGTTTGCCACGCGTGCCGATTTTTGTGGATAGTCCTTTGGCTATAAAAGCCACCGCTGTGTATCGAAAATATCCGCAGTATTACGATGAGGCATCAATAAAATTATTACAAGCTGATGATGACCTATTTAATTTTCCCGGTTTAAAAATGTGCTTAACGCGCGAAGATTCCAAACATATTAACGCCGTACCCAGCCCCAAAATTATTATTGCCGGTTCCGGTATGATGAACGGTGGGCGCATTATTTATCACGCTTTGCGTTATCTGGAAGACCCAAATAGCACGTTATTATTTATCGGTTACCAAGCCGAAGGCACTTTGGGTAGAAAAATTTTTAATGGTGATAAACGCGTGCATATTTTAGGCGAGACGGTAAATGTACGCTGTCATGTAGAGGCGGTCGGGGCGCTTTCGGCGCACGCCGATCAGGAAAAATTGTTAGATTGGATTGGTGGTGGCCCGACTTTGCCCAAAAAAGTTTATTTAAATCACGGCGAACCCGGTCCGGCTGAAGCGTTCGCTAAATTACTGAAAACTGAATTAGGCGTGAAAGCCACGGTTGTGGATTTTGGGTTAAAAGTAAAGGTATAAAATAAAAGTATAAAAACTTATCCACAGTCCCGACTTAGTCGGGACTTTTTGTTATATTTTAGCCAAAATTTAAAGGGCAATTTTTGGTTTAAAATGTTGACAGGTGTTTTAAAGTGGTGTAAAATGGATATAGGTGGGGAACAGTGGGGAAAATAAAAATAGCCAATATGTTTATCGGCGAATACGCGCACAATTTGGATGACAAAGGCCGATTAGCAATACCGGTTAAATTTCGCAATGAATTAAAAAAAGGTTCAGTTGTCACGCGCGGTTTAGATAATTGTTTGTTTCTTTATACTAAATCAGAGTGGACAAAACTCGCGGAAAAATTAGCCGCTTTACCATTAACTAATTCTGACAGTCGCGCTTTTGCTCGCTCAATGCTCGGTGGGGCGATGGAGTTAGAAGTAGATAAACAAGGCCGAGCGGTTTTACCGGAATATCTACGAACTTTTGCCGGCTTAAAAAAGAATGTGACTGTCGCCGGTTTGTATAGCCGAGTGGAAATCTGGGACGAAACGAAATGGAATGAGTACAAAACACGTACCGAAACGAATAGCAATGGTATTGCCGAAAAAATGGCTGAGTTAGGCGTATGAGGCACATTCCTGTTTTATTAAATGAAGTATTAGAAAGTTTAAATCTGAAAAATGGTTCCAAGGTAATTGACTGCACGGTTGGTGATGCCGGCCATAGCGAAGTAATACTCGAAAAAATCGGCCCAAAAGGAAAATTATTAGCCATTGACACTGATTCGGAATCATTATTGCGCGCTAAAAGAAATTTATACCGGTTTGGCGAACGAGTAATTTTCAGTAGAGGCAATTTTCGAAATTTAGAAAAAATTGTTTTAGAAAATAAATTTGATAAAGCGGACGCGATTTTAATGGACTTGGGCTGGTCTACACCGCAATTTGAAGAAAGGGGACGCGGATTCAGTTTTAAAACCGACGAACCATTAGACATGAGATTTGATCCGAGCGCTGATACTCCGACGGCCGGACAACTGGTAAACAGGTTGCCAGAAGACGAATTGAATGGAATTTTTAAAAGATTTGGCGAAGAAGAATTATCCGAACAAATTGCCGGCGCAATTGTCGAAGCCAGAAAAATCAAATTAATTGCACGATCAAGCGAATTAAGTGAAATAGTTTTACAAGTTTATCGCCAAAAATTAAAGAGCACCAAAGAAATTCCGTGGGTGGGAGGATTACATCCGGCCACAAAAATATTTCAAGCATTACGAATTGCGGTGAACGAAGAATTGGAGGTGCTAAAAGAAGTTTTACCAATCGCAGTAAAATTATTGGCACCAAGCGGACGATTAGCAGTAATCTCATTTCATTCGTTGGAAGATCGGATCGTCAAACAATATTTTCAAAAAATTGAAAACAAAGAAATTTATTTAATCAATAAAAAACCCATAATCGCGACCGAGGCCGAAGTGGCCGAAAACGCGAGCGCAAGGAGCGCCAAATTGCGAGTCGTGGAAAAAATTTAATACTATGACACTCAAACACCAAATTCAAAATCATTATTCTGGATTAATTGATTCTTTAACTTCCATTGACACTCCGTCTTGGCTGTCTGGTTTAGGAGCGCGCGTGTCGCTCGTTATGTGTGTCGCGATGTTCGGCATATTGTATTTATTTCAGACTGGTGATACCGCGGCGGCCGGCTATCAAATTCACGATTTAGAACGTCAATCGACTGATTTGGTTGATGAAATTAAAAATTTAGAAGTTACCGTAGCAGATTACAGCTCGCTCGTCTACATCAAAAAGCGCGTGCCGGAATTGAATATGGTCGCCGTGGCGCAAGTTAAACATTTGACTCCGGTGGGTGCGGTGGTGGCGTTGCGATAGTCAGTTTCAGTTAGATTTTTGGTGGCACGCTTAGCGTGCCATGCCCGACGCTAAGCATCGGGTTTTTTATTTTTCAAAAATATGGTATACTATTTATAGAGAATTACTATGTTTATCCTCGTCCTACAACGTCTATTTATTGAAGCCATTGTAGACATATTGTATTTTCCATTTTGGTGGTACACACTCGGCACCTTACGCGCCGCGCGTTTTTGTTTGGCGATTTTAGCTTGGGGCAATCGGACTTTCGCTCCCGGACTGTGGTTAAAAAATATTTTTGTGCCGATGTATGGGCAGTCGGACTGGCAGGGGAGGGTGATTTCGTTTTTCATGCGGGTAGTGCAAATTATCGCGCGCGCGTTTGCGTTGGCGGTTTGGCTTGGCGCGTGTGTAATTTTATTTTCGTTCTGGTTATTGTTGCCGATTTTTGTTATCTGGGGATTTTATAATAGTTTTCAGGTCGCAAGTGGGGCAGTGGCCGGTCGTAAATTTTAAATTTTATATTGTCATTTTTCATTTTGATATTTGCATTTTGATTTTGTCTGTATGATGTTCGAAAAACAGCCATCACTAAATCTGGTAACTTGCCCGGATTGTCAATCCACCGGCACTAAGAATTTTTTGCGCTGTTCAAATTGTCGTGGCCTGGCAATGGGGCATTTGATTCGCGGAAAATGGTTGTTTTGGAAATTTCCTTTAACTCGCTATCATTTGTCACTCGCGCGTGGTCGCCGAATTTTTAATATCATTCGTTTTATTACCGTGGGAGTTCTGATCGCGGTTTGTTGGCTTTGGTTTGGGTGGTTTTCTTATGAAAGTAAAAGCCATCTGGTTTTTATTCAATTATGGAAAATTGATCCGTTGGTCGGTTTAAAAATGTTTTTTAATGAGCCGTTGTTTTGGGTTGGCGCGCTACTGGTTTTGTATTTTCAATATCGTTTAATTCGCCAAAAACAACAGGTTGGTTTGGTAGAGCGTCATTCTTATCAAGGTGACGAAGGTGGCAGTGATCGCAAAATTGATGATTGGAAATCCGCGTTTAAAATTCGGCGCGCGCGACGCATTAATATTTCCGAATCCTATACCGACGAGGCCAAAATTGTTTTAGCCAATGCTTATCGTTTTGCCGACAGGGCCGGCTCCACCGCGATCGAGCCGATTCATTTATTTTATACCTTATTATCATTTAATCGCATCGCCAATATTTTTATTCGTTTGAGTGTTCCGGCCAAATCAATTCAATCCGAATTAGGAAAATTATTTCCCAAAGCAAAAAATAAATCAAAAAATTTATTGCCGTTGCCATCGGCCGATTTTCAGCAGGTGATTTTTCAGGCCTATGAAGAAGCGTTTCACGCCCATCAAGATTATGTCAGTGTGACGGAATTATTGCTCGCGGTTGTAAAACAAGCGCCGGTTTTGCAGGATATTTTATTTGGATTAGATATTAACAAACAAAAATTAGAAAATGTGGTAGAGTGGGTGCGAATTCGCGAACGACTGTATCGGCAACATCAAGAATTTAGAAAAGCCGCTTGGCGACGTTCTACCAAAGGAATGGACCGGGCAATGACGGCCGTGCAAACACCATTTTTAAATCAATTTAGCGAGGATTTGACCTTAATGGCGCAATTTGGGCGTTTGGAAAATTGTGTGGCGCGTGATAAAGAAATTGAAGAAATTTTTCGCGTGGTGGACGGTGGACGAGAAAATGTAATTTTAGTGGGTGAACATGGGGTTGGTAAAAAAAGTGTGATGGAAGGATTGGCGCAAAAAATGGTGGCCGAAGATGTGCCACCCCGCTTGAAAGATAAACGATTGGTACGCATCAGCACCTCGGCATTGTTGGCCGGCGCGTCGCCGTCCGGCGCGGTCGAACGATTACAAAATATCATGTACGAAGTCGCGCGGGCAAAAAATATTATTTTATTTATTCACAACATTCATGATTTAATCGGTGTTTCGGCCGGCGCGGAAGGGGGCTTGGATGTTGCCAATGCCATGGCCGAACATTTGTCCAGCAGGCGTTTTTTTACTTTCGCGACGACCTCAACCGACGAGTACGCGCGTAATTTTGCCAATTCGGCCTTAAGTGGCGTATTTACCAAAGTGGAAATTAAAGAAATGGATGAAAATCAGGCGATTCAAGTTTTGGAATCAAAAGTTGGTTACGCGGAATACAAAAATAATGTCTTTTTTTCGTATGACGCGATTGCCAAGGCCGTGCAACTGTCAAAACGTTTTATTCACGACTCTTGTTTACCCGGGAGCGCTTTGGAAGTGATGAGCGAAACCGCGGTGCATACTCGCAATACCAAAGGCGCGAATTCGCTCGTTACGGCCGAAGAAACCGGAGCGGTGGTGGCAGAAAAAACCCATATTCCGGCATCAACCGTATCGGCCGATGAAAGCACAAAATTAATTAATTTAGAAACAAAAATGCACGAACGCGTCATTGGCCAAGACGAAGCGGTCGGGATGGTCGCGAGTGCTCTCCGGCGGGCGCGCGCGGAAATTCGATCGCAAAATAAACCTATTGCCAACTTTTTATTTATGGGTCCGACCGGCGTGGGCAAAACCGAATTAGCCAAAACCATCGCGCAAGTATATTTTGGCGGTGAAGAGCGGATGATTCGGTTGGATATGAGTGAGTATCAAGATAAATCCGGCATTTATCGTTTGCTGGGCGCGCCCGGAGAAAAGGGAAGTGGAATTTTGACCGAAGCCGTGCGCCAAAATCCGTTCGCGTTATTGTTGTTAGATGAAATTGAAAAAGCGGATAAAGATATTTTGAATTTATTTTTACAAGTGATGGACGACGGGCGCTTGACCGACAGTGTCGGGCGAGTGGCGGATTTTACCAATGTGATTTTAATCGCGACCACCAATGCCGGCACCGCGTATGTAACAGATAAAATGCGCGAAGGATTATCCAGTGAAGCAATTAAAGAACGGCTCTTGCACGGCGAATTAGGCCAATATTTTAAACCGGAATTTTTAAATCGGTTTGATGGAATTGTATTGTTTCACGGTTTGGACGAGGACGCGATTCGTAAAATTGCCGGATTGATGTTAAAACGCGTGGCGAAAGATTTGGAAGCAAAAGGAATTGATTTGAAAGTTGAAGAGGAGGCCTTAGATTTTTTGGCAAAAGTTGGTTTTGATCCCGAATTTGGCGCTCGTCCAATGCGTCGCGCTTTGCAGGAGCGAGTGGAAAATAAATTAGCAGATTTGATTTTGTCTGGTAAGTTAAAACGACGCGATGTGGTCGTAATAGGTGCGGGAGGGGAATTGAGAGTTGAGTAAATTTTATGTATTTTTTTCTTGTTTCATTGGCACTGTCAGCACTTTTTACTTTTGGTGCCATAAAATTATTCACCACCATAAAACTTTTTGATATTCCGGACGGTGGGCGTAAACTGCATAGCCGGCCGGTGCCTTTGGGAGGTGGAATAGCGATTTTTTTGGCTTTTTGGCTGGTGGTTGGGTATATTATAAATTTTACTAATTTATTTGGTAAAAATTTACATCCGGTTGACTTAGTGGGCGTATTTTTTGGCAGTTTGGTATTATTAATTGTTGGATTATTTGACGACAAACAACGCTTGTCTCCGGTTGCTCGTTTAACCGCAATTGCTTTGGCGTGCTTTTTAGCAATTGGTGGGGGAGTGGGAATAGACAAAATTACCAATCCTTTGGGCGGGGTAATTGGTCTGAGTGGTTTGGGGGCGAGCGCTTTAGTATTTGTTTGGATTTTTGGGATGACCAGCACGGTAAAAATTTTAGATGGTTTAGATGGCCTCGCGGCCGGCATCACGGCCATTGGGGCTCTCGTCATTTACGGCGTGGCGAGTGGCGAGCGTTGGCATCAACCCGATATGGCGCTACTGGCATTAATTTTTGTTGGCGCGATTCTCGGTTTTTTAATTTTTAATTTTCAACCGGCGAAAATATTTTTAGGAGAAGGTGGCGGAATGTTTTTGGGATATATTTTGGGAATTTTAGCGGTAATTTCCGGTGGTAAAATTGCCACTGCCTTACTCGTGATGGCGGTGCCGATTTTAGATCTAATTCGGGTAATAATTGTTCGCGTCCGTCGCCACCAGTCAATTTTTCAAGGCGATCGCGAACATATATATTATTGGCTGGCGGATAAATTCAAAATTTCCGAGCGCACGATTGTTTTAATGTTGTATGTAGTCGCCGCCGGATTTGGATCACTCGCGTGGTTTTTGCAAAGTGTGGGGAAGTTGGTGGCGTTGTTATTTGCTATTGCGCTTATGGGTGTGGTAGCATTGGCGATAGGACGGGGCGATAATAATGTCAAATTTCCAATTTCCAATGTCAAATCAAATCCAAAATCATAATGACAAATTTGATATTTTGGCTTTGGCATTGGTTGGAAATTGGAAATTAGGATTTTGAAATTATCAATATATGTCTGATAAAAAAAATAGCAATAAGCGCAGTATTATATTATTTGGCGGAATAATATTATTTGCTTTGGTGGTCAAACTATATTCCTATCACTGGCCAAGTATAGAAGTTAAAATTAATAATAATGATTTAAAAGTTTTAGTTGCCAAAGAATCAACCCGTTTGTACAAAGGATTAGGTGGTCGAGAGAATCTAGATAAATACGATGGCATGCTTTTTGTATTTCCCAGCGAAGACCAGCACAGCATTGTAATGCGCGATATGAAATTCCCCATTGATATCCTGTGGATTCGTGACGGTAAAGTAATAGACATCGCTCCCAACGTGCCCATTGAGCCCAATCGGGCCGAAACCGACTTAATTGTGTATTTTGCTCGCCAGGATTCGGATTTTGTTTTAGAGATGCCGGCGGGGCAGGTTTTGGCGCGAAATATCAAGATTGGGGATAGCTTTGCCGTTGGCAATTGACAAAAACATAGAAGTGTATTATAATTAGCCCATTATTCGTGTCATCCTGAACTTGTTTCAGGATCCCGTGATTTTCAGGAGATGCTGAAACAAGTTCAGCATGACAATTAAGTTGATATTATTATATGTTAGCAGTAATTGCAACCGGCGGAAAACAATACTTAGTCAAGAATGGCGAAGTGTTAAAAATTGAAAAATTAGAAGTCGTTGCCGGCGACAAAGTTAATTTTGATAAAGTTTTGCTTATGGCTGACGACGATGGCAGTAATGCCAAAGTCGGCACGCCGTATTTGGATGGCGTCAAAGTAGAAGCCAATGTCGTGCGCCAAGGCAAGAACCGAACCTTGCGCGTAGAAAAATTCAAACGCAAAGTGCGCTACCATAAAGTCCACGGTCAGCGCCAAAGATTTACCGAAGTGAAATTCGCGTAAAGAAGCAATAGAAAAATTTAATCCCGACTTAGTCGGGATTTTTTTACCTCCTATTTTTCAACGCGCTCTCCAAGGTAATCTCATCGGCGTATTGCAAATCACTACCCGATGGTAATCCGCGTGCCAGGCGCACAATTTTGATTGTTGGATTTTTTGTACGTAATTCTTTTTCCAAATACAACATCGTCGTCTCACCAGACAAATCCGGATTAAGCGCCAAAATAATTTCCTTCAAATTTTTATCTTTTACAGATCGATTAAATAATTCTTTTAATTTAATTCGTCTAAAACTTTCCGGGTCACTACCATCTAATACCCCGCGCAAAACATGATAGCGTCCGATAAAGGCGCCGGTTTTTTGTAATGCAACAACTGATTGCGAATCCGCGACCACGCACAGCACGGATTGATCACGTTTTGGATCCGAACAAATTCTGCACGGGCTCGTATCGGTAAAATCCCAGCACACTTCGCAACTTTTTACATTATTAATTAATCCATTTAAACTCAAAATCAAATCCGCCACTTCGCGTTTGCCCCGAGTTAAATAATGAAAAACATACCGTTCGGCGGTATGTTGGCCCACCGATGGCAATTTTTTTAATTCGGCAATTAGTTTGTCGATGGATTGGGAATACATTTAATTAAAACCTGGCATTTTAAAATCACCTGACTCTTGCATCTTGGTCGCAATCACGCGCTGGATTTTTTTCAAAGCATCGTTGTGTGCGTCTTTTATTGCATTTTCTAATTTCGATTTTTCGGACGCAACTAACAGGCTGGTATCAATCGCACATCCGGACATTTGCAAATTTCCATCCAAGGTCACTGCGACTTTTCCACCGGCCGAAGTTGCGGTCGTAGCTTCATCTTTTAATAACGATTGCATTTTTTTACCCTGTTCGCGTAAATCTTTAAACTGCTTGAGTTTTCCTAGCATGCTCATATATTTTTAATTTAAAAATTAATTTTTTTATTTTGTCATCCCGAGCGAGGTTCGCACCGACGAGGGATCTCTATCCCGTCGAGATGGAGATTTCTCACCCCACTGCGACGGGGGATTCGAAATGACAGGCGTGTGTTGCGCTAAAACTCTGGTTCCTCCGGCGGTCGTTGGGGTGGAATTTTCACAAACGCTGATTTAGGTTTTAACGTTGGCGGGCCACTGGGCGTGGGTGTGCTGTAAGTAGTATCCAAATTACGGAACGATGCCAATTGTTCGCGGAAAATACACTTGACCACGCCGGTTGGACCATTGCGGTGTTTGGCAATGTGAATTTCGGCGATGTTTTTTTCATCGGGCGCCACATCTTCGGGACGATAATTTCTGTCCGCGGCTTTGCGGTAAATAAACATAACGACATCCGCGTCCTGTTCAATAGAGCCGGATTCACGCAAATGCGACAATTTTGGAATCGCCGGCTTGCTTTGTTCTACCACGCGCGATAACTGCGATAGCGCCATTACCGGAATATTTAATTCGCGGGCGATGCTTTTAAGTCCACGGGTAATTTCCGCGACTTCTTGGACGCGGTTTTCAATATTACCGCGCGATTCCATCAGTTGCAAATAATCAATGACAATTAAACCCAAACCATGCTCGGCTTGCAAACGGCGCGCCTTGGTCCGAATTTGCATGATGTTAACATTGGGGGAGTCATCAATAAAAATCGGCGCCTCGGACAACACGCCAATCGCGTGGCCAATACGCGGAAAATCATCATCTTCCGGTCGGTCGGATAATTTGCCGGTGCGCATCCGCCACAAATCAATACCGGCTTCGGCGCACAGCAATCTGTCCACCAATTGTTCTTTACTCATTTCCAAAGAAAATATCGCGACCGGTTTTTTTTGTTTAACACCGATATTCCTAATCATATCCAAAGCCAAAGAGGTTTTACCCACAGAAGGGCGCGCGGCCAAAATTACCAAATCGGATTTTTGTAGACCGGCCAGCAGATTATCCAATTGCGTAAAACCGGTCGGCAGTCCGCGCATCTGCCCTTTGTTACGGTGCAACTCGTCAATGCGGTCAAACGCGTCCGTCAGCACACTCCGAATGGGCGCGAAAGTTTGTTTAAAATAAATTTGCGATACGCCAAACAGTGAGCGCTGGGCTTGATCTAAAATGGTTTCAATATCCTCCACTTCTTCATAACCCAAACGCGAAATTTCGTGCGACGCGCCGAGCAAGCGGCGGCGTACGGCTTTTTTGTGAACGATATTAGCGTAGTTGACGATATTGGCGGCGGTCGGCGTGGAATTGGCCAGCGTGGCGAGATAAGATCGTCCGCCCACTTTTTCCAAAGTACCGGTTTCTTCCAAGCGGTTGCTCAAACTTAAAATATCAATTGGTTCATTTTTGGAATACAGCTCGGCGATAGTTTCAAAAATTTTAAAATGCGCGTCTTTATAAAAATCATCCGGCTGGGTAATATCCGCGATTTTAAGCATCGCGTCTTTGTCCAACAAAATAGAACCGAGTAGTGACATCTCGGCTTCCAAACTTTGCGGTGGAATTTTATTAAGTTCGTCAGTGGCCATAGTTTGTATATAGTATCTCATCCATCATTTACCCGCAAGGGGAGTGGTGTTGATAAAGTGTGCATAGTTTTGTATAATAGGGTGGTATGAATTTTCGCGTGTTTTCCAAAAAGTTATTGGGCCTATTTATTATATCCGGTTTGATATTTTTTTTATTATTTTATAACGCGCCTACTTGGCAAAAAAGCGCCATTTTTTTATTTTATTGGCTAATTACAGCCAAATGGTGGCGCCGAATTTTAGTTGTTAGATTTGATTTTTCACCACGCGCTTTGCGTGTACGGCTCTTGGCGGCCTTGGGAGCGCTTATGAGCGCCGGGTGGATCATTGGGCTTTCGCTGTGTTTCTATCATTTTACGCCCCTTAGCGTGGCTTTGGCGCTATTTGGGGCAGGGTTATTGCCTTTGATTTTTTGGAGAGAGAATCAAGAGGAGTCAGAAATGCTGGCTTGGTTTGATGATAATTTGAAAATTTTGCAGGAAATGCCACGCAACAAAGCTGGGGTGTTTTTGTATGTTGTTTTGTGGTTAATTACCGCCCATCAATTATTTACAATTGGCACTGACGGTTTACAGGGTGTAACGCAGCCAAGCCCTGTTACCCCTTGGCAAATTTTACCGTCCGCCTATATTTATTGGTTCGGCGCCGCTACTTTAGTTTTAGGATTTTTATGTTTTGCGAAATTACCAGCCAAGGTGGTGTTGTTTTTACTTTGCGCGCACGCATTTTTGCTTACCAGTTATTTGCCAGCCACACATGAGTATTTTTATAATGCCGATAGTTGGCGGCATTTGGGACAGGAATTAAATTTGGTGGCGGGAAATAGTTTTTCAACTGTTGCTCCCATAGGCGAATCCAATTTTTGGCAAAAATTAGATATTGGTCGATTGGGTTACGCGCAATTTTGGTCATTGGGCATAATCGGCAAAACTTTTTTCAATTTTGATTTAATGAGTTTTAATCGCTGGTTCGGGCCGATTTTGTGGGCGTTATTTTTTCCGATTTTGGCGTTTGAATGGGGGAGGGCTTTGGGGTGGAAGAAATCCGAATCATTATTTTTAGTTTGGTTGGGATTTTTGCCATTTGGCTTGCAAATTGCCGGCGCCACCACCTTGCCGGTTAATATCGATTTTTTATTTTGGCTGTTTTTATTGTTAATGATTGTTAAGCGTCCGGTTGGCGAAAAATTAGGGATACTATTTTTGGCAATTGCCGGCGTGTTATTAATTTTTGGTTATACGTTATATTTTATTTTATTTTGGTTGGCGTGGATGGTTTACTTTGTCATTGCGAGGAGCGCAGCGACGCGGCAATCTATTTTTATCTTTCCGTTGGTTTTTATTCTCGTTGCTCTATCCATCCCCATTATTGAACTCATCACCAATTACTCACAATTTAATCCTAATATAAATTGGCTCGGCCAAGCGCAACAGACCGTTGGTAATTTTTCCGCGTATTATTTTGCAAGTGGCCCGCGTCCGCATGACATCGCGTCCGGAAATATTTTATTTAATCAAGCGCCGTCTTACGCGTTTGTCGTGAATATTCTAATGCAATGGCGCTGGTGGCTGGTTGGATTTGCGATTTTATTTTGGTTCGTGACATTGTTCGGTGCCTTTTTGTCATTGCGAGGAGGTGCCACCGGCGCTGACGAAGCAATCTATCGCCCGCGACAAAAATTACTTGCCCTATTATTTCTCGGTCTAATGTCCGGCAATATTATTTCTCGTTATTTTTTAACTGGCGATAATTTATTAGCGCGCCGGTTAGATGTGGTTTTGGCCTGGCTTGCCATCATAATGGTAGCGGGTGCAATCAACTTTGTCATTGCGAGGATCAGACGCCTGTCCGCCTCTGGCGGGGAGCAATCTATCGCGTTGTTGTTTATTATTTTTATTATCTCTCTCGCGATTACCGCCTCATATTCTCTCGGTCCAGACGCTAAAACGGTCAGCCGTGATGAATATCAGGCCATGGATTATGTATATTCTGTCATTGCGAGCGAAGAGAAGCAATCTCGGCGCCCCTGTGTCTTGGCTGACACTTATCCGCTACTAGCCCTGGAAGCAATTTCCGCAAAAACCATAATCGGTGGTGGATTTCCCATGGGCCAAAATTTTGCTCAACCCGAACGCGTCCAATTATTTAATAAATTTAAAATGCGCAGTGCCGAAGCAATACTCGCGGACAGTAAAATACTGACCGGCGCGAGTCGTTGTTTTGGGGTGGTAAAAGAAGGAGAAGTGAGGTATAATAATAAAGCAATTGTTAAAAAATTTGGAGATATTTTAGTAATTGAAAATTAATTGTATGGATTGTATATTTTGCAAAATCATCGCTGGTCAAATTCCCAATTACACCGTTTATGAAGATGAAAATTGTTTAGCATTTTTAGACGTATTTCCGCACGCCCAAGGCCATACCGTGGTAGTCCCCAAAAAACATTTTGAAAATATTTGGAGTATGAGCGTAGAGGATTTTCAACTTTTATCAGTTGGGTTGCGCGCTGCCGCCGGGCGAGTGCAAGCGCGCTTAAATCCGGATGGTATGAATATCGGCATTAATAATGCGCCAGTTGCTGGTCAAGCTGTGCCGCATGTGCACTGGCACATTTTGCCACGCTATACCGGTGATGGTGGTGGCAGTGTCCATTCTATAATTAAAAATCCAGGTGAGATTAGTGTTAAGGATTTAGCAAGTAAGTTTAAATCCTAAACCCCAAACTCTAAATTCTAAACAAATCCAAATAATAAAATTCAAGTTTCAAATCGATTGTTTATTTGAGTTTTGGGTTTTAAACTTGTTTAGGATTTAGTATTTAGAAATTAGAATTTTTATATATTTATGTTCAAACGTTTAGTAATTATTTTTTTAACAGTGATAGCGCTTGCGCCGACCGTAGTTTGGACACAACCAATTTCGTCCGGTCCGCGCGCCGACAAAGTTGATTTTACTTTATTTCATTTGGAAACCTGCCCGCATTGTCGCGCGGAAATCGCTTTTATTAATTCCACTTTAAAACCAAAATATAGCGAGCAAGTTAATTTTAGTTTATACGAATTGACCGAACCCGCTTCGCTAGAAAAATTAAAAGAATTTGTCGCGCGCATCGGTGCCAAGACGACGAGTGTGCCGATTACTTTTATTGATGATAAAGTTTTTTACGGATACAGTAGTGATGTGAGTACCGGCGATGATTTAATTGGTGCCATTGAAAAAGCGATTAAAACGCACGAGAAAACTCAAGACAACGTGGTTACTGACAGTGGGCCAAAAGTAAATGTGCCAATTTTGGGTGAAATTAATCCCCAGAAATTTTCTTTACCACTTTTAACAGTAGTGGTGGGGCTGTTGGATGGTTTTAATCCCTGTGCGATGTGGGTGCTGTTATTTTTAATCACGCTTTTACTCGGCATGGAAAGTCGCAAACGGATGTTACTCTTGGGCGGAATATTTATTATCACCTCCGGCGTTGTGTATTTCGCGTTCATGGCCGCGTGGTTTAATTTTATCACTTTCATTGGTTCGGTTTTTGCCATCAGAGCATTAATTGGTGCGGTGGCGGTTGGCATCGGTGGAAAAAATTTATATGATTTTTGGAAAAATCGTAAAGCCGATGGTGTTGTTTGCGAAGTAAGCAATCAATCGTGGAATCAGAAAATTTTTGCCAAAATAAAAGATATTGTCCATCGCCAAAGTTTGTGGTGGTCGGTTTTAGGGATAATTTTGCTTGGCTTTTCCGTAAATTTAGTAGAAATGGCCTGCTCGGCCGGATTTCCCGCGATTTACACACAAGTTTTGGCAATGTCCGGTATTCCAACTTGGCAAAAATATCTATACATGGTTGGTTATATAATTTTTTACATGTTAGATGACATGATTGTGTTTGCGGTCGCTATGGTCACATTGAAACAAAAAGTGTTTGGCACGAAATACGCGAAATATACTAATTTGGTCGCCGGCGCGCTAATTTTAATTTTAGGCGTGCTGTTAATTTTTAAACCCGAGTGGGTGATGTTTTCGTAGTTCATAGCCAATAGTTCTGAGCCAATAGAGTGATGAAGCGAGTGACACACTATTGGTAGAATTATTTATGACTATTGGCTGTGAACTTTGAACTATGAACTAAAAATATGAATGGTCGCTATAAAAAAATTTCCGAAGAAATCATAAACAAAAACGCTTGGTGGGAATACAAGCGTGATTTAATTGAATTGCCAGACGGCACGAAAAGCGAATATTATTACGGCGAGTCCAATGGCGGCGCTTTAACCGTGCCAATTTTAGATGATGGTCGGCTGGTGCTCGTGGCGCAATATCGATATTTGTGTGATCAAATTAGCGTCGAATTTCCGTGCGGACGAATTGACGATGGTGAAGCCCCGCAAGCAGGCGCACAGCGAGAATTATTGGAAGAAAGCGGATACCAATCCAGTAATTTTTTAAAGGTAGGATCATTCCACGGTAGTATTAGTTATGTCAAAAGTCCACTGCATGTTTTTGTGGCCGATGAATTAACACAGGCGGGCGCGCCGGAACAGTCGGCGCGCGAAACTACGGAAGTTATCATTCGACGCGTTGATGAATTTGAAGAAATGATTAAACGGGGCGAAATTATGGACGGCTCCACCTTGTCGGCCTGGGCGCTGGCGCGTGGTATGGTTTTAAAAATTTGCGAAAGTAGAAAAAAGGATAGATGGAGGTGATAAAATAGGGGAAGTGTGGTATAATATACGATAATGTCAAATTTCCAATTTCCAATGTCAAAATTTGATATTTGACATTTTGATTTGATTGGAAATTGGAAATTTGGATTTTGAAATTTTATAGCAACTATGTCCGACGAATTTGATCAACCGATAACACCAGCTCCGGCAGAACCAAAATCCTTGGTCGCGATTAACCCCGAGATCAATTTTTTTGGTTTGGTAAATTATCGTAATCAAAATCGTAAATTTGGCATTAAAGTTGATGACCGTCGTCGCCATATGTATGTGGTGGGCAAAACTGGCATGGGTAAGACGACGATTTTGGAAAACATGGTTTTGAACGATATTTATGCCGGGCATGGTGTGGGGTTAGTTGATCCGCACGGCGATTTCGCGGAAAAAATTATTGATTTCATTCCGCCTCATCGCATCAACGATGTGATATATTTTAATCCCTCGGACATTGATTTTCCAATCGGTTTTAATATTTTAGAAACCGTGCGCCCGGAATACAAACATTTGGTCGCGTCGGGGCTAATGGGTGTGTTTAAAAAAATCTGGCCGGATGTTTGGAGTTCGCGTATGGAATATATTTTGAACAATACTATTTTGGCGTTATTGGATTTTCCCGGTACGACTTTACTTGGTATCAACCGCTTGCTCGCGGACGCGGATTATCGTAAACGCGTCGTGGCCAATTTAAAAGATCCGGTGGTGAAAGCGTTTTGGCAGACAGAATTCGCCGCTTACAATGATAAATATCGCCAGGAAGCTGTTGCCCCTATTCAAAATAAAATCGGTCAATTTTTATCCGCCTCGGTTATTCGCAATATTGTGGCGCAGGTTAAATCGCGCATTGATATTCGCGAAATAATGGATAACAAAAAGATTTTAATCATGAATTTGGCTAAAGGCCGAATTGGTGAAGATAATTCACGGCTTTTGGGTGGCATGCTTATCACTAAATTACAGTTGGCCGCGATGGAGCGGGTAGACACGCCGGAAAAAGATCGCAAAGATTTCTTTTTGTATGTTGATGAATTTCAAAATTTTGCCACGGAAAGTTTTGCTAATATTTTATCCGAAGCGCGTAAATATCGTTTGGATTTGATTATGGCGCATCAGTATATGGAACAGTTAGAAGAAGAAGTGTTGGCCGCGGTCATCGGCAACGTGGGCACGATGGTAACATTTCGGGTTGGATCCACGGACGCGGAAATTTTGGCCAAAGAATTTATTCCAACTTTTATTGAAGAGGACCTGGTGAATTTGCCCAAGTATCATATTTATTTAAAATTAATGATTGATGGGATTGCGAGTAAACCCTTTTCCGCCTTAACTTTGCCACCCATTGCTCAAACCACGCATAGCCAAGAAAAAGTAGTGCGCGTGTCGCGTGAACGCTATGCCGTGCCGAAAGATAAGATTGAAGATAAAATTGCGCGCTGGAGTGGGATGGTGATTATGAACGATGACGATGCATCGGAATTGGAAGTAGATGATGACGAGGCGATGTTTGAAAAAGCACCGGTACCAATTAAATCGCCGTCAATTTCCCCTCCTTTTCAAGGAGGGGGCGAGGGGGTGGTTTCGGTTAAGCATGCGTTTGTCATTCCGACGCCGAAGGAGGAATCTCTATCCCGTGCACCAACTTCGCCTGTCATCCCGACGAAAGTCGGGATCTCTGGCTCAACTATCATTCCGATCCCAACTAAGTCGGTAAGCAATTCCTTACCGCGACCTATTGCACAACCTCAATTCGGCACGCAACCACCTAAAAAAAAACGCCACCGCAATCGCCATAAAAATGATCAAGCCAGTAATTCTTTTGGTAGCCCCACTCCAATAATTTTAACAGATCCAAACGAAAAGGGGATGTCACTGTCATCACTTCAACCAAAATCAAACTCTGTTGGTCCTGGTTCGCGGGGCGTAGCACGGCGAAGCCTTGGTGTTCCGAGCGAGCAAAGCGAGCCTAGAAACATGTCAATCACTCGTCCAACCCAGCCAAGAACAATTTTGCCAAATCGAGTGGAGAATATAGATGAATAGTTATATAGACAACCTCGCGAATAGCAAGGTTGTTTTTTTTGAGTTTATTTGATATTATATTTAAGTATGTTAAGAGATTATATCTTTAAACAAAGAAAAGAAAATGTATTTATATTTCCCAATGTTTATGTCATCGGGCATGTTTTTACTTATGGTTTGAAAAACGTATTGCGCGGGAAAAGTTTTGGCGAGACGAGATGTGTGTACCGGGATAATGTTATGTATTGGTACGCCTCAAGTAGTCAAATTAAAAGTTCAGCTGAAGAATTAATTTATCAGCTAAAAAGTGATCCAAATTTAATTAAAAAAAATAGTAAATTATTCACAAAGTTGTCTAATAGTTTATTAACTTTTGTTAAAAATGTCAGTACGAAAGATTTGTCAAAATTTTCTAATGCAGAATTATCTCAATTTTGGAAACAATATTTACAGATGTATGAAGCCGCTTATATCTGTAGCGAACCGTTAGTAATATTATTAGAAGAAAAACTTTCTCCGTTATTATTTGACTATCTGAAAAAATTGATAAACGGCGATCGACAAGATTACTCGGCGATGTATAACATATTAGTATCGCCAGCAGAAAAATCATTTGTAAAACGCGAAGAAGATGATTTGACGAAGTTGGCATTAAAAATTCGTAATAACAAAATAAAAAATAAAAAATTAGTAATAAAAAATCACACCCGTCAATATTTTTGGGTACCATTTGATTATGGAATGTATATCTGGAATGAAAAATATTTTACCGAAGTTTTACGTTTAATGATAAAAAATCCTAAATTGGCAGAAAAAATAAAATCGAGCGAAAAATATTTTAAAAATTTATCAATCCGCCAGCGGGGTTTAGAAAAAGAATTAAAAATTTCACCAGAGTATCGCGCATATTTTAAAATTATGCGCCAAGGTGGATATTTGATGGATTATAAAAAAGAAATATTTACCCAAGTACATTTTTGGGCGGAGAGGATATTAGCTGAAACTGGTCGACGTTTAGGAATAAAAAGGGAGTTAGTGCAGTATTATTTACCGCAAGAAGTATTTTTAGCTTTGAAAACAGGCAAAATTATTTTAAAAGAAATTTTAGAACAGCGCCAAAAGCATTGTTATGTTTGGTGGCAAGGCAAGAATATCGATGTTAAATTAAACGATCCTGATGCTCGCATGGCAGAATATTTATTGCCGGAAGAAGTTAGTACCGGCAAACTCGATGGGATAATTGCCTCGGCGGGATTTTGCAGTGGTAAAGTGAAAGTGCTTCATAGCGCTAATGAAGTAAATAAAGTTGAACAGGGTGATATTTTAGTAGCCTCGATGACGAGTCCTGATTATGTGCCGGCAATGCGTCGTGCCGGTGCGATTATAACAGACGAAGGCGGGGTAATGTGTCACGCCGCGATTGTTTCGCGCGAGCTCGGAATTCCCTGTGTGGTGGGCACAAAATTTGCCACTAAATTATTAAAAGATGGTGATTTGGTAGAAGTTAACGCCAACCATAATTCAGTTCGAATTATAAGGAAATAGTATGCTTTCGGGTATTGATTTAAATTATATTAAAACAGTGAATTGGTATCGGCAAGGTGGAGCAGGCGTGCCATTTTATTTTATTGTTCCATTTTATTCTGGTATGAAATTGTGGGGCAAAAAAAACCTTATAGTCCATCAAGATGGGGTTATGCATCGTGGGTATTTTAACAGTTTAGCTGAGCTGAAAGCTGGAAATGCGGATATCGTCAAACAAAGTCGCGATCGCCGTTATATAGATTCTAAAATAACTACTTGGGAAAATTGCATAAATGAAAGAAATTCACTTGTTAAGTATATAGAATTGAGAGATTTATCAAAACTTAGTTTGTCGCATTTATTGAATTTGTATAAGAAATTTGTTAATGCTGATTACCAGTCGTGGGTTATTAGTGTTCATATTGAAGCGTTTGACCCATGGGGGGATAAAATAATTAATGATGTTATAAATAAATATAATTTAACTATTAAACCAGATGATCTGGTTTTAATTACGACCCCGAAGGAGATGACGTTAACACAGCAAGAAGAATTAGGTTTGTTAAACGTTAGGATGTCTCCAGTAAATAAGCGAGGCACATTACTACAATTTCATCAACAGAAATATTTTTGGCTTCAACGTGATTGGGCGCATGCGACTACTTTGAAATTAGATTATTTTACTAAAAATTTTGAAAAATTGTTAAAAATTCATCTGTCAGAAATTACACGAAAAATTAAAAAGATTAAATTAGAACATTCAAATAAAAATGAGAATCGTCGAAATTTGTTGAAAGAATTGCGTTTACCCAAAGAGGTGGATAATATTTTTTATTTTTTTCGCCGTATGGGTTATTGGCGTGATGAACGAAAAAGGGAAGCGATGATTGGGGTTGGTTATTATTATTTATTTGCGCAGGAATTTGCTCGTCGTGCCGGTACGCCTTACAAACATGTTTTGTTTGCTGTGCCGGAAGAAATATTTTCTACTCGTTTGAATTTTGGCCAATCTTATAAAAAAGAATTAGCCAATCGCGCGAAAAAAAGTATATATTATTGTGATCGCAATAACAAAACTGTGGTATTAACCGGTAGGGAATGTGTTGAGTTTTTAAAAATACTTGAACAACAATTTAACAATCAATTTAAGGAATTAAAGGGTCAATCGGCCAGTCGGGGTATTATCGTTGGCACTGTTAAAGTTATTAAAATTCCTGCAGATTTTAATAAAATGAAATCAGGTGATATTTTAGTGGCGCCAATGACCAGACCGGAGTATTTACCGCTTATGAAGAAGGCGGTCGCTATTATAACTGATGAGGGTGGTATAACATGCCACGCCGCGATAGTAGCGCGAGAACTTGGTATTCCATGCGTAATTGGCACTCAAGTCGCAACTTCAATTTTGAAAGATGGTGACATGGTTGAAGTTGATGCTAATAGTGGTATAATAAAAGTAATTAAAAAGGTTTAATTTTTAACCATAAAATATATGTGTAGCTCAAGGAATCCTTTTGAGATGCCTGGTTCAGAGAGAAAGAATGGTGGCATTAGTGAGTTTGAGGGCAAAACGCGCTCCAGAATCGTGTTGGAATTTATGCGTCATGGTAAAAAGGAAAAAACCGCAGACGGACAGACAGACGAAGATGTTCGTTTAATTCCGTCTGCCAGAACAGCCGCTAGAGAAAAAGGGCTGGGACTTGCCCCACAATTAGAAGTTTCCGCGGTCGTTGCCAGTCCGCGTAAACGGGCGCAGGAGTCGGCTACGCACGTAATGCTTTCCGGCCAGCCCGATACCACGGGAATGAGTATGGAAGAAATTGAAGCGGAAATTGCCAAACAGCTTAAATATGGCAAAAAAATTATTCCTGATTCACGATTGGATTTTTTCACTGATAAGGGTGGTTTATTAGATAAGGCCTATGCCGAGGGTTGGGTAACTAAATTTATGGTGGAGAATAGTGATCAGGTGGCGATAGCCGATAACGATCCCCAAATGACCAGTATTACCCGAGTGGCTGGTAATGTTGCTGATTTAATTTTGCGCTATGTAGAGATGGGTGGAAATTTTAATCGCTTAGTCGGTCGTAAGCCTGAAAAATATGAGCCATTAAAAAGCCAAATGGAAAGATATTTGGGAACGCACGCAACTATAAATGAATCATTTCTTCTGAGGTTGGTTGAAAAATTACAAGGGGTGGATCGGCGTAATGAAGTGATGGCAAAAATTGGGCCGATGTTTAAAGAATTGCAAGGTTTTCGGGTAGAGATTGAGAACACAGGTCCTGCGCAACAAGAAATTCACATTAAAGTTAAGCTGGGTGATGAGGATATAGATCTGGTCGCCCCTAAAGTAGTTTTAGAGGAATTAGTGGCCGACCGCGATGAGTTTAATAAGAAATTTCAGACGAGTGACAAATAGACCATATGGATTTAGATAAAATTAGAACCACTGACTGGTATCGTCAGGAAACCGAGAGTGCGCCTTATTTTATTTATCGGCCTTGTTGTGGTTGTTTGTATTGGTTTCACGATCAAGATAGTAATATTTTTTGGTTATGTCGTAATGATTTAGCCAAGGCTTATTTTAGTAAAGACTTAATGCGACAATTGGCGGAAAAATATTTACTTAAAGAGCGTGAAGACTTTGGTTTTATTGATAATCTTTACAACGATTGGTACCAGAAAGTACGGGTCGCAAGCGAAAAGATTTTTGAAGAGATAAATAAAAGTGGAGTTAAAAAATTTAGTGACTCAGCGCTCTTACGAATTAATCACCGATTGGCTTCGGCAAATTTTTTCATGTGGAATTTATTTTATATTGATATTTATGATTTAGACGCGGAAGGATTGGTAAAGAAGGAATTAATTGAAGAGAATGTAGTTTTAGAAGACGCCGAGATAGCGGATTTGATGTCGCAAGAAAAATTAATCAGTCACCAGCGTAGTGAGCGTGATTTGTTAAAAATTGTCGAAGATATCAAAAAAACTCCCGGCGCACTTAACACTTTTTTGTATATTTCATCACCGCAAAATTTACATCGTTTAAAATTGTACCCAGAAATAGAAAAAGCTATTGAGAATTATCAATCATCTTATTTTTGGATTTACAACAGTTGGGGGCATACACAGGTGTTAACCGCATTTGAAATAGTAGAAAATATCAAACAAATTTTATCTGGTCCGAGAGATACTCACAAAGAATTAGACATGCTAGTAAATTTTAGCAAAGAGATTAAAGATAAAAAAACTAAAATTTTCAAGTATTACCATCTTTCCAAATGGGGCAAGCAAATGTTTCATTTTTTCGGAGTAATTTCTTTTTGGCGCGATGAGCGCAAGGTGCAAGTGCAACGCTTAAATCATTATTTAGAGCTCGTGGGCACAGAAATGGCGCGTCGGAGTAATTTGAATTGGGAAGATATTAAGAAATGCGATCCGCTGGCTATTAAGAGTTTGCCGGTTAAGCGGTCGCTCACCAAAAAATATGAGACCTTGTTTAAGAAGAGTTACATGTTGGCTTGGAACGGTAAAAGCGAGTATCACCTTAATCCAGCACTTAGTAGCAAACTTGAAAAAATTATTGAAAAGTCAATTGATTCAGCTGTCACGGAAATTAGAGGTGTGATTGCTTGTACTGGTAAAGCGGAGGGAAGAGTGGTGGTAATTAATAAAATGAGTGAATTTTCAAAAATGTCGCAAGGCGATGTGCTGGTGACTGTTAGCACTCGCCCGGAATTTGTACCTCTTATGAAAAACGCCGTGGCCATAGTGACGGACGAGGGCGGAATCACCTCGCACGCGGCCGTAGTCAGCCGAGAATTAAAAATTCCTTGTATTATCGGCACCCAAGCAGCAACCAAGAAATTAAAAGACGGTGATTGGGTGTTAGTCAACGCTGATCACGGCGTAGTGATAGTAAAATAACAATTATGAACAAATTACCACTTAATCCTAAAAAAGAAATTTTTCGCTGGGGGCCGATTCCGGGCAGATTTTTTTATACTTCATTTTTTACCGAGGTAAATTATAAGTATTTTTGTCAAAAGTTTTTGGGGCTGAATTGGTCGCGAAGTTTATTCTTGTTCCGCAATCGTCAGATGTTGTGGTTGAATGAATACGCCACTCTGCGCAGTGCTGGGCAAAAAGTATTTGTAAAGTATTGGTTGCCACCAAAATCGCGAAATAATATTTATAAACGCTGGAAAGAAGAGGTTGTTAAGTTAGAGCGTTGGCATCGCTATTTGGATAATATTGATTTGGCAAAATTGACCGATAAGCAATTTAATCAGTTTTGGGCGGATTATAGTCATGATTATATTAATTTTTGGATTTACGGGACAGTGCCGGAATTGGCAAATTATGGCGCGGATAAATATATAGAAAAGGAGTTGTCTAAATATATTAAGGATAAGACGAACTTAAAACAAGTTGTTCAAATATTAACAACACCGGAAAAACCATCGTTTTATCAAGAAGAAGAAATGGCTCTAGCGACGAGTGAAAATTTAAAAAAGCATCAACAAAAATTTTATTGGTTAAAAAATAGTTATGCTGGAACACAAGTGTTACCGTTGAGTTTTTTTGTTGAACGCAAAAAAGAGATCACATCTAATATTAAGTTAGAGACGCGTCAGAGATTGGCGGAAACAAGAAGAAATAAAGTTGCGGTAATAAAACAGTATAATTTATCAAAATCAATTATTAATATTGGGCAGGCAATTAGCGAGGGGATTACTGTGCAAGATGAGCGTAAAAAGTATATATTTATGGCTTTGCACTACCAAGATCGGCTTCTTGTTGAGGTAGCGCGCCGGTTTGACTATCCAGTTGATGATTTGTTAAACACTTGGTATTGGGAGATAGGAGAGATTATCGATGGGAAAGATTTGCACAACATATTGGATAATCGTCGCAGTGGTTTTGGGGTAAATTTTTATAAAAATTGTAAGATTTTAGACGAAAATGAAACAAAATCATTTTGGCAATTATATGGTGAAGAAAAAATTGTTAGCCAGACAGAAGTAAAGGGGTTAGTTGTGAGTAAAGGAAAAGGTGGAAAAGTTATTGGTCACGCCCGAATATTACTTGACCCAAATCAAGTAGGTGAATTTAAAGTTGGCGAAATTCTGTTAGCACCAATGACCAGTCCAGAATATATTTTTGCAATGAAAAAGGCGTTGGCGATTGTGACTGATTTTGGCGGGCTTACATGTCACGCCGCGATTGTTTCGCGTGAACTTGGTATTCCGTGTATTGTTAATACTAAAACTGCTACAAAAATTTTCAAGGATGGGGATAAAGTGGAAGTTGATGCTTTAAAAGGGATTGTAAAAATCGTATCAAAATGATACAATTAAGACATAAAAATGAGACGATTATATTTAACCTTAATTTTTTATGTTAACACAGCGACAAAACGCTATTTTAGAGTATCTTCAAAAAAATGGCGAGGCGCCCCAAAGTTCAATTTTAGCTGAAATCGCCACTAAATTTGATGCAATTTCCAAACCAACGATTTTACGTGATTTGGAAGCGTTGTTAATCGCTAATTTGATTATTAAAAAGGGGAAGGCGAGAGCAGTGGTCTATTTGCCCAAAATTAGTAATCCATTGTTATATTATTATTCTCCAGATGTGTATTTTAAAAAATCACAAGATCAACGCGATATTAAAGAAAAATTTAATTGGGAAATTTTTAATTGGTTTGAAAATGTATTTACCTCATCGGAATTGACGCGTTTGGAAAAGATAAACAATGAATATCAAACTAAACGCACGCGCTTAAGTCCAATCGCCTTAAAAAAAGAATTAGAACGGCTGACAATTGAAATTAGCTGGAAATCATCGCGTTTGGAAGGTAATACCTATTCGCTTTTTGAAACGGAAACTTTAATTAAAGAAGCACGTGAAGCGAGTGGGCATAATAAAAAAGAAGCGATAATGATTTTAAATCACAAAGTCGCTTTTGATTATATTTTGTCCGATCCGACCAAATTTAAATTATTAAAGCCAATCAAAATACGCGACGTTCATTCGTTGCTTATAAAAGATTTGGACGTGCCTGATAACTGGCGCAGTATTTTAGTGCGGATTATTGGTACCAACTATCAGCCGATTGATAATCGCTTCCAAATCGAAGACGCGGTAGCAAAAATAGTTGAAGTAATAAATAAAACTAAAAGTCCGCCAGAAAAAGCGCTGTTTGCTCTGGCTCTCATTGCCTACACCCAGCCGTTTGTTGATGGCAATAAACGCACAAGTCGTATTGTCGCGAATGCTTTGCTGTTGGCCAATGATTGGTGTCCGATGTCTCTGCGCAGTTTAGATGAAACTGAATACAAAAAAGCCATGTTATTATTTTATGAGCAAAATAGTTTGGCATATTTAAAAGAATTATTTATTCAACAATTTGAATTTGCGGTTAAAAACTATTTTTAATTAAATCGCCGACTAAGAATTCATGGCGGTATGAAAGAAATAAAAAAATTTTCCGTACAAATATTAAAACGAGAAACCGGACAGTTTAGTAAAGATTTTCATTCCAAAGTTTTTACTTTGTTTGCTTCTTCTGAAAGTGATGTGTTTCAAAAAGCCAAGGATTTTCCTCGGCACTACAAACACTGCTTTTGTTTTTTGCGCGAAGATCATGCGCGTTGGTTTGCCGATTCGAATAGTTCGTTGGCAGTTCGCCAATTTATTATAAAAAATGTTTCAAAAAAGTATGACTGGATTTTGCGTTATTATAATAAATGGCTAAAGGATTGGCATAAGTTTTTGATTTTAGATAAAAAAGCTGATGAATTAGATTTACAAAAATTATCCGATAAGCAATTATACAATTTGTTTAAAAATTATTATGAGTTGTACGTAAAAGCCGGGGGTGTTGCCTATATTTGCGATTCGTTTATGTCCACCGGCAAGAGTGATTGGTTACAAGAATTATTAGGCAAAGAATTAAAAAAGACCCATTCCGATAGTTTTGAAAAAATAATTGCTGAATTAGTCGCGCCTATTCATCTATCTTTTACTTTGCAAGAAGAACATGATTTGTTGGCTTTGACAGCCAAATTTTATAAAGCGTATGGTGATAAATTACCAGAGTTTAATAAATTATCAATCGCTTTTCAAAAGTTAATCAATCGCCACGAACAAAACTATCACTGGATGCGGAATAATTATTTTCATGTCGAACGATATGGCGCGTTAGAAATTTATGAAAAAATATTAAAATTATTAAATAATAATCGAAGTGGTTCGTGGGCGTTCAATGATTGGCGTGTTAAGCAAGCGTATTTATTAAAAGCAAAAAAAGCTCGACAGCAAGCGGAAAAAGAAATTGAACTTCCTTCAAAATATAAAAATATCATTAAGACAGCAAATCTATTTAGCAAATGGAAGGATATTCGTAAAAGTGGGGTATGTATGGGTATGGCTGGTTTTGATAAATTTTTAGGAGAAGTTGGGCGGCGCGCGAATTATTCTAAACGTGATTTGTCATTTGTGATTTTACCAGAAATAGCCGGAATATTGCTGCGAAAAATAGATTATAAAGATGAAATTTCCAAGCGCAAACAAAAAGTGTTTTGGGCTGTCACTCATAAAGGTGAATATGTTTTATCATCTGGTGCGGATGCCGATAAGTTTTTTAAATTTTTTCCGGCAACAACTATTGCCGAGGCGGGATATTTATATGGTGTCGCCGCTTGTAAAGGAAAAGTTGCGGGAATTGTGCGGGTAATTAAAAAAACCAAAGAAATGGTTAAGTTTAAAACCGGAGAAATTTTAGTCACCAATAACACTACGCCTGAATTTGTGCCCATAATGAGAAAAGCGGCGGCGATTGTGACAGAACAAGGTGGCATTACTTCGCACGCAGCGGTGCTATCGCGCGAGCTTGGCATGCCCTGTATAATAGGAGTGAGAGATGCTACTAGAGTTTTAAAAACAGGCGATAGAATTGAAGTTGATGCTGATAGGGGGGTAATGAAAATTTTGAAATAGTTATGATAAATGTAGATAATTTATTGAAAAAGAATTGGTATTTGCAAGGGTTTAACGCTACTCCAGCGATGCTTTATGGTCCGGCGTTTTCCATGGTGCGCGATATGCCAAAAGCTTTGGGATTTGGTTATTGCGCCTGTATTGAATATTTTAAAGATGATGTCTGTTACTATGCTTATGCTTGGGATGATCTTTGCGCTATTTTAGAGATATTGTTGAAAAAATGCGCAGGTAACAAAAATTATCCAGGTTATTTGGTTCGTGAAAATGAAAAAATTTGCCACGAAGTTTTGTCTGCTTACGATAGAATTGAACGAAAAAACTGGCAAACAGCAAGTGTCAAACAGCTTTTTTCTTTTTGGCGGCAAATTAATGATTTGTCTGCTTATTTGTGCAGTGTGTCACACATCGTTGAAGGGTTTAGTTTGACTACTGAAGATAAAATCAGAAAATTAATCGCAGAAGAATTTAAAGATGATATTTTAGATAAAACAATACTCTTAACGACCCCGCGTCTCCATTCGTTTATGATAATCGAGCATTATGAATTGTGTTTGCTGGCTCGTTTAATTAAGAATAAAAAAATTACTCTTTCATCAGTCACAGATTTAAAAAAATATCCCGACATACTGAAAAAATTAATAAAACATCAGCAAAAATATTTTTGGAAATTAAATGGATATACTTCGGCCAAAAAATTATTACCGGAAGATTTTGTAGATGAAATCAGGGAGTTATTATCCAAGAAAGTTGATTTGGATAAAATTATCTTTGATTATCAATCGTTATCTATTCGTGTTAAGAAGCGTGATGCCCTACGAAAAAAAATAAAAAATAAGGAATTAAAAAATTTATTAACCATCGGTGACAAAATTTTTCAAATTCACGATCGGCGTAAAGAATGTCTGACACGAACAATTCACTACCTTGATTCTTTGTTGTTAGAGATTAGTCGTAGATTTAATGTCTCTATGAACGATCTGCGCTATATTCGTGCGTTAGAATTGGAGAAGTTGCCGGGTATTATGCCGGAATTAAAAAAACGCCGAAAGACAAGCTTATTTGTTCTTTTGCCTGGCCTCAAAGGATTGGTATTTTCTGGCGCGCAAGCGAAAAAGTATTTCAAAATTTTAGAAATGAATCAGCAACAAGACGGTGGTATAATAACCGAACTGAAAGGCGCCTGTGCGTCTTCGGGAAAGGTGATTGGCATAGCCAAGGTATGCCGAGGAGAAAAAGAAATCTCTAAAATGCGTCAAGGTGATATCCTAGTTGCCTGCATGACCCAGCCGGAATTTTTACCGGCGATGAAAAAAGCAAAAGCGATAATTACTGATGAGGGCGGTCTTACGTGTCATGCCGCTATTATAGCGCGTGAGCTAGGCATTCCTTGTATTATTGGCACTAAAGTCGCGACCAAAGTTTTAAAAGATGGTGATTTGGTGGAAGTCGATGCCGACCGTGGAGTCGTGAAAATTATACAAAAATAATATGAATTTAGATAGTTTTGTAAAACAACCGTTAAATATTGAAAAAAATATTGATGTCTATCTGGCGTTTTTGTCAATGACCAGAACCGGATTTACCAGCCGGCTTTATAATACAAAAATTCCACCTTTTCGTTTCTGCATGTGTAATTACCGAGATGGAAAAGGTGACTGGATAACTTTGGTGGAAGACCAAAATCGCATCGGCTCTTTTGTAATAAAAGAGTTTTTGCGTAATCCAGCGACAATTATCAATTTGCGCGCGCGTTGGGAGAAAAATTATCAATTGATGATGAAAAGGTATTCTTTTTATTATGATTATGATTTATCTAAATTAAGCGAGAAACAATTGATCATTTGGCAAAAAAAGTTTATAAATTTTTATGAGTTCAAGGTTTCTATGCCTGGATTTATTGACGGGTATGTGTTCTATGCGGAAAGACGCTTGTCGGGATTACTACAAGATTTTTGTAAAAAAAATAGAATTTCGGATTTTGCCGGCATTTTTTCTCCCTTAACTGCCTCCGCTGATTTTTCATTTATTAACAGAGAGGAAAGCGAATTAAAAAAGATAGTAATAAAATTGCGACGGGTTGGATTTAATACTGATGATAAATTGGCAGATTGGCTTAAAAAAAGTGAAAATAAAAAGTTTAATGAATTGATAAATAAACACCTAAAAAAGTATTCTTGGATAAAAAGCAGTTATCGTGGTTGGAAGGAATATACGTTAGAAAATTTAGAGGAATCAATTAAACACATTTTAGTGGACATCAAAGCGCCCGAAAGTATTGTGGCAATAAAAAAACGAAAATTGGCATTATTCAAAAGATACAAGTTTACTCCGGAGATAATTGCCATTGCGCGTTTGACCGAAATTTTTGTTAAATGGCAAGATGAGCGCAAAGAATTTACTCTTACTTTTGCTACTTTGTATGATCGGTTTTTGCGGGAAGTGGCCAAGCGAGCTGGTGTGGATTTTAATTTATTAATTAATAGTACGTCGAAAGATGTTGTGAGTTTGTTATCACATAAATCCAATCATAACATAATTAGACAATTAAAAATCCGCCAAAACGGATGCCTGTATTTGGTTAGTCGGGGAAAAATTTTAAGAGTGATTACCGCCAAAAAAGAGGTTAGAAAAATTTTAGATAAAATATATAAAAAATCTGAATCTAAAATTTCTGAATTTAAAGGGATGCCTGCTTCTTTGGGGTTCGCGCGCGGTCGAGTTAAATTAGTTTTAAGCAGTAGTGATAATCATAAAATAAATTCAGGTGATGTTATGGTGACTTCTATGACTAGACCAGAACATTTACCGGCCATGAAAAAAGCCAAAGCTATTATTACTGATGATGGCGGAATTACTTGTCACGCCGCTATTATCGCGCGCGAGCTTGGTGTCCCTTGTATTATTGGTACAATTATTGCGACGGATGTTTTAAAAGACGGCGATTTGGTAGAAGTTAACGCCAATATTGGTTTAGTAAAAATAATTAAACGATATGAATAAAATTTTGTACCTTTGGGATTTGGCAGGCACCCTTTTTCCTGAAAAGTGGAATAAAGAATTAACTCATTTTGATAGTTACGAGGAATATATTAAATTAAAAGGAGTTGATAACGCGACAGAGCCCAGAAAATTTGAAGAAGGCTATGAAGAAGTTTACAAGTTAGGAAATTATTTTAACTTACAAACTGCCAAAGGTTTTAAGGAAGTTTTAAGTTTGACTAAAAATAACGAAGCTTTCAGCACGGGTTTGGCGGAGTGCATGGATTGGCGCGCGGAGTATTTGAATCCGAAAGTCGGTTTTAACATTCGTTCTTTTTTTCAAAAAATTAACTCCACTTTTGATTATGGCGAGACTAATGTTAAAACTGAAGCAATGTTAGTTGATTATCTTTCTAAAAAAGTATTAGAGGGTTATGATACAGTTGTGTATACTGATGACAAATTCGCTGATGGGGTATTTTTCAAAAACGCGGCCGAAACCGTGAAAGCAAAAAATCCTGATTTTAGTTATCGGTTTTATCATATTTTAAATGACGAGGGAGGGGCACGGCCGAAAGATTGGTATTGCGAAATCGGCGGGTTAATGTATATTTTAAAAATCGAAAAAGTATGAGCAAAGAATATAATTTAAGAATTTACGAACGCGACCACTTGTATCCGCAGTCAATTTCCTATTATTTAGTTTTTTTGTGTTTGCCTTTGGATAAAAATCCTTATATTATCAACCGTTGGTCGGTGATGTTTTTTGGCGATCAGTTTTTTTGGGCGCGAAAAACCGATATTTTAGAAAAATCATTTCGAGGTTGGTTTAAAAAATGGTCAACTAACAAAAACGCCCGTCTAAAACTTTATTATCAATTTGAGAAGGATCGCAAAAAAACTTTTGAACAGACGTCAAAATTAAAGTTAATTGATGTAAAAAAAATTGACAAGGAATATTTGTTAAAAGTTCGCTTCAGCGCTATTGGCCTAGCAGTTGACCACCTTAAATATGCGGAGTACACGGTTGATCTGTTTGATGATTATGTCGCTACTATTTTTAAAGAAAAGGTTAATTCGCTTAGTAAGCGCGAATTATCCGCGCCAGATTTAGCGACTTTGGTTTATCCCGCGACCTTGTCAACAGTGGCCGCGTATCATAAAGAAATTTTGCAATTGTCATTGCGGCGGTCGGCGTCTAAAGTGGATATTTTAAAAGTTGTGAATAAGTTTGATTGGGTGAAAATGAGTTGGGATGGCAGTGGCGAACTTACTTCTGATGTAGTGGCGAAGGACGTGGCTTTGGAAAAAAAGAAAGCGATGGTGGCACGTCGGCGAGAATTAAACGATTTAAAATTGACTGCGATTAAGGTCAAACGCGAACGTAAAAGAATTTTGGCTAAATATAAAATCCCGTTGGCGCGGTTTAAAGTATATTTTGATTTATTGGATAAATTTAATCTTTATCATGATTATCGTAAAGAAATTCAGATGCGGAGCAACCAAGTTATCTATCGGGTTTTGCGCGAGGTATCACGTCGATTTAAGATTGCTTTTAACGATTTGATGTATTATGAAAATCAGGAGGTAGAAAATTTACTATTGCGCGAACAATTTGTGCTGGAAAAAATAATTAAAAAACGTAAGCAGGGGATGCTGTGGTATTTTAACTCCGGTAAATTGTACAAATATGAGGGGATACGCGTCAAAGCAGTGGCGGATAAATTGGTGTGGTCTCACCATAAAAATCAAAGTGCAGAAATTAAAGGTTTGGTTGCCGGCAAGGGCAAGTGCAAGGGTCGGGCGTTTGTTACTAAAGATGCCAAAGAGGCGAACGCGAA
The DNA here is from genome assembly GCA_001784435.1 of Candidatus Magasanikbacteria bacterium RIFOXYC2_FULL_42_28. Classification (GTDB taxonomy): domain Bacteria; phylum Patescibacteriota; class Patescibacteriia; order Magasanikbacterales; family GWA2-37-8; genus XYD2-FULL-41-14. Next base: position 30,533 of record MFQZ01000002.1, on the reverse strand, counting down.
AATTGTCGAAGGTGAAATTTTGGTAACCACCACGACCTTGCCCGATGCTTTGCCGGCGATGAAACGCGCTGGGGCGATAGTTACCGATGATGGTGGTGCCACTTGCCATGCGGCGATTGTGTCGCGCGAATTAGGTAAGCCGTGTATTGTTGGCACTAAGTTTGCTACCAGTATTATTAAAAATGGAGATTTAATTGAAGTTGATGCCGAACATGGGGTTGTTAGAATTTTAAATTAAATTAATTTCACTTTGGTAAAATATATATTATCATATGCGCAGACGTGATATTGGACATCCAACAGATGAAAAAAGTTTGGTTGATATTGCGCCGGCAGATCAAAAAGGCACCATCACAACGGTGCCTGATCCGGGCTGGACATTTGATAGAACTAGAGAATATTCCGACGTTTACTGCTCAAGTTCGCTTAAAGATCGCGATATCGATGGAAATAATGTTGGTCGTTGTTCATTATTTACCCGCTTTATCAAGCCGGAAAATTTAGATCCCCGTATCAGTAAAACGTTTGTAGAAATTGTAAAAAAATCTCATAATTATTCAAGATTGGATCGTGATAGTTTGGAAGGGTCGTTTGCGGTTGTCCTTGAAGACAAAGGAAATGATCGGGGCGTGCCAGCCATAATAGAGATCGGCAAAGTTTCAAGTGATCCAAATTTACCCGGCCAGTTTCGTATTTCGAATGACCTCGTTATCTACATGCATTTTGGAAAAAATTTTGTGCCAAAACTTTTTGGCATTGACCGTGACCCCGATCATTTTTCCAGATTTTTTGAAGATGCAGTTCTATTGTCACCAACTGAATATAAATTTTTAATTGAATTAGCGAATAGTATTCCAAGCGAGACAACTGTTCTTAATCCTGATACTAAGACTGCGGTACGTCAAAATGAAAAGTTTCGCGAGCTTATTCGAAAATATGAATCAATGGGTTTGGTGGAAGTGCCTGGCGCAATTTTAAAATTGGAACATAATCAACAACAGGAATCAACTGAAAAAAAAGAACCGGAGCATATTTTGGGAGCAGTACATCCATATTTTTTGGATTACTATGATCAATTTGGTAAAAAAAATGCTAAGACCCCAGCCGAACGCTCGGAGCTCATAGCAAAGTTTGACCGCGTTTTTAGTGAACATCGCGGGCCGCTCGTCATTGTTGAAGAAGAGTCAAAAATGGCACAAACCATCGAAAGGGTGAAGCGCGTTGGTAGGCAAGGAGATACTTACTTTGTGATATCAGCCGAAGCCACATCAAGGCTTCCGTATACGTATTTTAACGAATTTACTGGCTTACTAAAATCATTTGGTTTACAAGATATTAAATTTGTCGGCGGGTTTGATTGGCGTGATGATCCAGGTGTTGATTTTGACATAGTAACAGAATTACCGACGAAAACGTCAGGATGTCTCGGTTCGTTAATGAATAGCCTTAAAGAAACAGAAATTCAAGATATTCAAATTGTCCCTGGCTATACTTATTCTTGATTATTTTTTATAACTTGGATTTATCAGGCCACCGTGTTAATTGATTTGTCAGAATTTTAAAAAAGGTGTAATATAAATATAGGTGTAATATATAATCAACATTTAACCTAAAATTATATGCCAGGAGCAGTAATGCGTTCGGGAAAATACAGAATTAAACCATCGGGGAAACTCCCCATTTTTCTTCGTTTTATGATAAATTCGGCATTTACGAAGGAAATCATGGAAAAAGCCGACATACGCACTTCAATGCCTAATCGTACCTATTTAAATCACATGATGTATTGGCGTCAAGAAGAATATGATCCATTTGAAGCGGAAATTATCGGGCATGCTCAAGCCGATGATGGTTGGTTTGAAAAATATTGCGATCGCGAGTTAAAGCAAGATGAACATTTGTATAAACAAGGTTTGGTATATAAGAAAACTGATTGGTTAGAAAAAACAAATGAGGAAATAGCTGGCATTTTAGAGCCATTATTGCAAGAGTATCGTGTTTTGGCTGGCCCTTGGTATGCGCAATATCCTTTGGATGAATATTTTGAATCAACTATTGAAACAAAGTTGTTGGAGTATATTTCCGCTTCTGATCCCGATTTTCGTAAATGTGTTTTGATTTTTACTGACCCAAAACAGATGACCGAAGTCAGTGAGGAACGTTGGAAATTAGCCCAGATTGCAAAAGATTTTTTTTCAGCCAATGAAGATTTGGATAATTTATCCGCCGAGGCGACAGCAAAAATTGACGTGCATTTAGATAGGTTTGCTTATATTAACCGTGGTTTGGCTACAAGTAAGCCATATGATTTTGACGATATTGTCGATCGCTTGAAAGAAATGAAACATCAGGTTAGTGAAGGTAAAAAGATTGATGATTTGATTTATGATGCTTCCGAGCAAAAAGTTGCCGATGAATATGCGTGGGCATTAGATAAAATTAAACCGCGTCCTGACTTCCAACATATTATTGACCAAGCCAAGCTTCACTCCTATGTTCGCAATCGTCGCGTGGAAGCATTTTTCAATGCGGATTATGGTGCCAGTTTTATGTACGCGGAAATTGCCAAGCGCGCGCATTTTAACCCTGATTGGATAATGGAGGTATCAATTCCGGAAATGTTTGGTGCTTTGGCCGGTAAGCCACTACCCGATGAAAAAGAAATGAACGCTCGTTTTCATAATTACGCGATGTTAGCACGCGATTCTGAAACTACCTTGATTACTGATCCGGTTAAAATAAAAGAATTGGAAAAAGAATATTCCGTTGACAATACGGCGGTGAATTCAATTCAAGGGCGAGTCGCTTGCATTGGTGGAATTATTACTGGTCGAGCGAAAATTTGTATGGATAAAAAAGAAATTAACAAAGTTTTGCGTGGGGATATTCTTGTGGCGCAATTTACCACACCCGATTTTGTGCCAGCGATGGAAAAAGCAGTGGTGATTGTGGCGGACCAAGGTGGGCTATCTTCGCACGCGGCGATTGTGTCGCGCGAACTGGGCGTGCCTTGCGTTATCGCTACGATGAATGGAACTCGGATAATTCACGATGGTGATTTATTGGAAGTCAATGCGGCCACCGGCCTAGTTAAAATTTTAGGACGGGCCTAAATGATGATATTTAAAATTTAACTGACAGTCAAAATAATATGTCAAGAGTAAAAATAAAATGGTATGCGATTGCCAGAAGGAAGGGGGCTTTTTTGGCACGCGATATTTTTATTCGTTATCTCTGTCTTAAAAAAGCCACGTTAGATGTCCCGGATTTTGGTTTTAAAGTATCAAGGTATAAATATGTGGATTGGGCACATTATTATGATAAGAGTGATTTTGAAAAAAATACCAAGTCAATTGTTAGGCGCATATTAAAAAAAGGAACCTTCGATGATTTTTATAATGCTCGCAGACAGAAAGATGAAGAGAACGCGTTGGTAATGGTGGAAATAAATAAAAAATTGAAAAATGCCGACAACGAAGATTTGGTAGATTATTTTAAAAAATATGTTGATTTGCGCGGGAGAACGGTATGTAGTTTGTTGGTCGGTAATTATATTGTCCGTGGCTTAAGTAATTTGTTAGAAAGTATTTTTTTTGACATTCTAAGACATCTGCCTCCAGAAGAGGCCAAGCAGACATTGATTGAAATTTCTTTTTCTGATAGAGAGTCAGTTTTTTATCGTCGTGAAATTGAAATATTGCATTTGGCAAAAAAAATTAAACAGTTAAAACTTCAAAATTTAAAATATTCTCAGTTACCGGTGGCGGTTAAAAAAGAACTGGTTGAATTTAAGAATAAATACGATTGGGCCAACAGCATGTTTCTACTTCGTAAAGATACTACTGCCGAGGATATTTACATTGAAGTTGTTGATGATATCAAGAAGGGTGACCCAGTAGCAAAATTGCGAACTATGGCCTTTGATCGTCAGAAGTCACGAGAAAAAAGAGAGGCATTGATTAGGCGCTTAAAAATTAAAGTGGCCGATAAGAAAATATTAGATTTATTGGCTGAAAGTAGTTTTGTTGAAACCGAGTTGGTTCGCTTTTATCAGAGGACTGATTATTTTGGTTATCCATTATTGTGCGCAATTGGTGAGAAGTTTGGATTGAGTTTTGACAAAGTTGTATTTCTTAGCATTGATGAAATCATCAAAGGTTTAAAAACTGGAAAATTACCAGATGAGAGTGTCTTGGAGGCAAGAGATGAAATGCATGGTTTTTATTTTGATTCACGAACAGATGTTTTTAAATCATTTTGGGGCAAGGAAGTTGATAAGTATCGCGAAACGCGTATTGATCCAACCTTAAAAGAAATTAAGGGCGTAGTGGCATCGTCGGGGAAAGCGCAGGGTTTGGTTAGAGTTATTTTAGAAACGTCTCGAGTTTCAGAAATGAGAGAAGGAGAGATATTGGTTACGATGATGACCACGCCATCGTTTGTAGTGGCGATGAAAAAAGCCGCCGCTATTGTCACGAGCGACGGCGGTATTACTTGCCACGCCGCTATTATTTCTCGAGAACTAGGAATCCCTTGTGTTATTGGGACCAAGATTGCTACTCAGTTTTTAAAAACAGGTGATTTGGTTGAAGTTGACGCGTACGCGGGGGTGGTAAGAAAGATTAAGTGAGAAAATATGATTAAAGCCATTTTTTTTGACATGGGTGGAGTGATTTGTGAAGAAGGATTCAGATCTGGGATTAGACAATATGAAATTGAGAAAAATATTCCCGAAGGAGAATTTTATCGCGTGGTACATGATTTTCAAGGTTGGAAAGATTTTACCATGGGTTTGATAACCGAAAAAGAATATCTGAATATGTGCGCGCAACGAGCCGGACAAATACCATTTGACAGTGAATGTTATGTGAGGGTAATTGATGATTTGACAATACCCAATGTCGCCATGATACAATATATCAAGGATATTTCTAAACAACTGGCCACTGGCATTATTTCTAATCATCCGGCCGAGTGGTACGCGCGTTTTGTCCAAAAAACCGGCTTGGAAAAAGTTTTAACCGCGCGAATGGTATCTGGCTATGAACATTTACGCAAACCTGATATAAAGATGTTTGTGGGGGCCTGCGCAAAAGCACACGTCAACCCAAAGGAAGCGGCTTATGTTGATGATCGAGAAGATATGCTGATTAATTGTGAAAGTATTGGTATGAAAGGAATCGTGTTTGATGGTAATATGGATAAATTAAAACAATCAATTAATTTATTAATTAACTAACATATAAAAATATGTCAGAACATATAGGAAGTAGTGAAAAATTAACACACAATACCGAAACGGATATTTATTTAATGCGTCATTCTAACCGTTTTGGTGGCAAAGGTGAGTGGACTGACCCGGCTACTAGCGAAGTTATTAAATGGAACGACACTGAAGATTTAACTCCAGAAGGTAAAGCGCGAGCGCGGGAATTTGGTCTAGATTTACGCGGTGAACATAATAGTGTAGTAGGCGTGGGTAGTATGGAAGGGCGCGCGGCCGAAACTGCCAGTGATATTGAAGAGGGGTTTGGCCAAGAACGCGGACAGGTTAATCAAGCAAGCGGAATTACATATAAAGAATTAGGGCCAGACGGTCAAGCGATGCTTAAAGCCGCCAAACCTTTAATTCAAGCCAAAGCTGGTTCTCATCCCGAATATGGTCGTCTGTCGCCAGAAGAGCGTGCCACAGTAAGACAGGGTGCCCAAGAGGTTGGCTTGCGTGAGGGTTTGAAAGATATGGCTTTTCGCGCGGAAGCAGCCGAAGGGCTCGCCTTTAATCTATGGTTATTAAAACAGTTTGCTGAAAAGGGAGTAACCCCAGATAATAAGGTCGCTATGCCAATTGTAAACCATGGTCTTTTTAATGAATCATTTTTATTAGAAACATTGGAGGTGGAGGATGAAAATGGTAAAAAAGTTAAATTATCGGATGTTGATGATATTGGCGGGTTTTTTGCCCCAGCCGAAGCGTTTAAGATTAAAATAAAACGGAATGGCAGTAATGAAAAAGTTGAGTGCTCTTTTACTGATCCTAACAGACAGGCAATATTTGAAGGCAAGAAGTTGAGTTTAGATTGGTCCAAAGTGGAAGAATTATTTTATAAGTTTGAAGAGCGAATGGCTACGCGAGAAAATCGTGTTTCTAGATTCAAAAGAGGCGAAAGGTTAGAGGAATAAAATTAATTGATAGGCAATTATAAGGGTTGGAAACAGAGTATACAAAATAGATTCATTTATGAAACCAATCGCGTGCGACTATTATTATTTATCAAAACAGCTTAAAAAATATGGCTTGGCGCTCGCCAGTCAAAGAAATTTATCATTATTTTTTGCCAGCGCGGTGGCAAAAGGATATCTGGGACAGTTGCGTCGGATAATGGGTTTTTCCTATCGAGCAGTCGCGGTTTGTGGTGGCGATAATGAACTAAAATTTTTGTTTAATGAAAATTATATTATTAAATCAGTTGCGGATTGGTTGAAGCAAAATGATGAGCAAAAATTATCAAAAATTTTGGCTTTATCTTATAAAATATATTATGATAGTTTAATTTGGAAAAAAGAGGCGCAAGTATTGGCAAAAGCCGATCCAATTAAATGTTTGTGTTTAATAATTAAACATTATTCGCGTTACCTCGCTGGTATCGGAGTATATAATGTTTTTTGGAGGTATTTCAGTGTCCCAAAAAATGAAAGGATGGATCAGGCAAAATTGATCGAGCGAATTAGCGCGCGGCGCGAGCAGATGGCCAAAATTTATCCGCGCGTGGAGAAAATAGTTAGTAATTGTTGCGAACAAATCGGTCGGCGATATAATTATGATGGTGATCTCTTGCGGTATTTTACCATTAGTGAATTACGCGTCAATTTACACGACAATTTAAATTTGAATAATAATCAGTTGCAAGAATTGTGTCACCGAAAAAATGGATATTTTTTCTTTTCATCGGAAAATAAAGAAGAATTAACTATTTCCAATAAAAAAATAGTGGACAAAATTAATCGGAAATTTTTAAAAGTTAACGTCCCAAGCCACCGCCGGCTTGTCGGTAAGGGGGTGGGGGGGGGCGGAAAAGTGATTGGTCGAGCGGTAAAATTTATCAATCGTCTGGACGCGCGTCTTTTGACATTACTCCCTGGGAATGATTTAATATTAGTGGTGAGTGCGACGCACCCTAACGATGTTGCCATTATTAAAAAATTTCAAGCAATTATTGCGAACGAAGGCGGCGTCCTTTCGCACGCGGCTGTTGTTGCTCGCGAACTGAAAATTCCAGCGATTATTGGCGTAAAAAATGCTACGGAAATTTTAAAAACCGGGGATTGGGTAGAAGTTGATGCGAATAAAGGAATTGTAACATTAATTAAAAAATAATATTATGCCCCACATCAAATTTTTCAAAGACCTCACCAAAAAATCCGTCCCCGAAGCCGGCGGTAAAGGCGCGTCTTTGGGCGAGATGACGAACGCAAAAATTCCGGTTCCGCCCGGGTTTGTGGTGGTGGCTTCGGCGTTTGACCGATTTTTAAAAGAAACACAATTAGAAGAAGAAATTATTGCGCGTTTGAAAGAAGTTAACCCTGATGATACTAATTCGGTTGACCGTGCCAGCAATGTTATTCGCGATACTATTCATGATCGGCCATTTCCGAAAGATTTAGAAAAAGAAATTTTAACGGCGTTTGATAAATTGGAAGCGAAATTTGTCGCGGTGCGAAGTAGCGCTACGGCCGAAGACAGCGCGATTGCCAGTTGGGCGGGGGAGTTAGAAACATATTTAAACATTGAACGCAAAAATGTTACGGCAGCCGTGCGTACCTGCTGGTCGTCGCTGTTTACGCCGCGCGCAATTTTTTATCGCCATGAGAAAAATCTGATTGACCATTATGTTTCCGTGGCGGTCGTCGTACAAAAAATGATACAATCGGAAATTGCCGGAATTGCTTTTACGGTTCATCCGGTTACCGAAGACCGCGATCAAATGATTATTGAAGCGGGTTATGGCCTGGGGGAGGCGATAGTGTCGGGGCAAGTTACCCCTGATAGTTATGTGGTCGGTAAAAATGAAATGAGTATCATTGATATAAATGTTGGGGCGCAGTCAAAAAAATTAGTAAAAGTAAAAAAATCAAAAGGTGAATTTAAAGGTAAAGAAGATGATAGTGCGAACGAGTGGATTGAGTTAGGCACGGAAGGTGAGAAGCAAAAATTATCCGGCAAACAAATTATTGAACTGGCGAAAATTAGCGCCAATATTGAAAAACATTATAAATTCCCCTGCGATATTGAATGGGCATATGAAGGCGGAAAATTTTACATTACCCAGAGCCGGCCGATTACAACTTTAAAGAAATAGGGGACATCTTGACAAAAAGTCAAAATTGTGCTATACTGTATGTAGTTGGGAACAAAAACCATAGCAATTTTAGCGTAAGTTAGAGTCCCCAAATAGGTCGTTTTATAAATTCTCAAACAACATTTTGAGAGCAAAAACAACAAATACTATGGCTTTTGGTACTGACAGACAAATGTTTGATGTGGATTTGGCCTGCGCAAAATGCGGGACACACATCTCACAATTGCCTTTTCAACCGTCTGGTGATCGCCCAGTTTATTGCAACGAGTGCAACCGCGCTTTTCGCGCGACTCGTGGCGATGATCGTGGCGCTTCTCGTGGTGGCGCTCGCGGAGGTTTCTCTTCCGGCCCACGCCAGATGTTCTCGGTCAATTTGACCTGCGCCTCCTGTGGCGGTGCTATCACCCAATTGCCGTTCCAGCCGTCTGGTGACAAACCAGTTTACTGCCGGGACTGCATGCAGGCGAGACGCAACGGTTAAATTTTAACCTTGACTCAAAAATCCTTCCGAATTTCGGAGGGATTTTTTTTGTTTTAACTGTCATCCCGAACTTGATTCGGGATCTCTGTCTAATAATTAATCATTTACTAATAACGAGAAATACGATACAATAGAAGCATAAATATATGTCAATTCTGAATATCATTCTAATCGCCGTCACACTATCGCTCGACGCAATGGCCGTTTCTGCCGCCAATAGCGCGCGTTATCCCAGGATGTCTTTTTTGCGTGCTTGTCGAGTCGCATTTTTTTTCGGATTATTTCAAGCGCTGATGCCCATAATTGGCTGGATGATGGGTACGGGATTGGAAAAAATCGCCAGCACTTTTGGCCCATGGATTGCTTTTATTTTACTTGTTATTTTAGGATCAAAAATGATTTTGGAATCGCAAAAACCAAAGGGTGAAAAAGAAGTTGATTTGGATAATTGGAAAGTTTTGATTTTATTGTCATTTGCGACAAGTGTGGATGCGCTAGTCGTAGGTGTTTCGCTCGCGTTAGTATCAGTAAATATTTGGCTGGGGTCATCGCTCATCGGCTTAATTACTTTTGGACTTTGTTTGAGTTCAGTTTATGTCGGAATAAATATCGGACGACGTTGGGGTAAACATGCGGAACTAATTGGTGGAATTATTTTGATTGCGATTGGGGTGAAGATTTTATTAGAGTTTTTGATTAAATAATATTTATAGTATGCCAATTCTCACGACTGATGGCCTAATAACAATTAATAAGCAAAAAATAATTTTAATTAAACGTGCTAAAGAACCGTTCATGAATAAATTTGTTATGCCGGGTGGACATGTTGATGAAGATGATGTAAATGTCGCGGGTGCATGCGCGCGTGAATTAGAAGAAGAAATTGGTTTGAAAATTAAACCAGAAAATTTGAAATTACTTACAATTTTAGATTATCCCGATCGCGACCCTCGACCCGGTAAAAGAATTTCAGTTGTATATCATATCGATTTAGAAAGTATGCCGGAATTGAAAGCTGATACCGATGCGAAAGAAGTAATTATAAAAAATTTAAGCGAGCTTACACCTGATGAAATTGGTTTTGATCATTGGGAGGCGATTAGGATGGTGAGGTAAAATTTCAATAATGTCTGTAATATTTTAAATTATATGTTTATTAGAGAGGGTGCAGGTCAAGAATATACGCCGATACAACAATTAATAAAGTTAGTTGAGTCGCAAGTTTCGAGAGACATTATTACTACTGGAATGCCACAGGAATATGTTGATTTTTGGCGTAATAAATATTATTCTTTAATCGCTGCTGCAATGAGCATGAAAAGGTTTGCAGAATCTCCACGAAATTTTCATGTTGGTGGAAGTATGTGTTACTGGGATCGGAGATTAGATAGAGGAAAAGTAACTTTTGACGCGAATTTAAAGGGAAGTGTTAATCAGCCACCACCAAAAATGTGTGCCGAGAGAAGACTGCTGCGACAATTACATTTAGGATCATTGATTTCTCAAGAAGGAAAATTTGAAAGTAAAAGGGAGGATGAATTAAATATATATGAACCTAACTTAGATGTGGTGGGTTTAGTTGTTGCTTCAGATCAGACCACTACAGTGCGGTCTGGAGAACAACCAGAACATGCCTATAAAGAAGAGCGGGCAGTGTTACATCCTTGCGGACAATGCTTAAATCTGTTGAGTCATGATGGTTTGGTAAAACCTTGGACGAGAATTGTAATGGTTAACGACGTTGATCGAAAACATCTAGTTGTTGAAGATATAAGTATTGAAGATTTATTAAAAAGCCATGGAGATACGAAAAAATTCGCGGGTGATTATAAAACATACATTGAGGATTTGATGCCGGATTTGGAATAAGTCGATGCGACTCGACCTATATAAAAAAATCATCACATAAATGTGAAGATTTTTTGAGTGACCCGGCCGGGGATCGAACCCGGGACCTTCTCCTTAAAAGGGAGCCGCTCTACCAGCTGAGCTACCAGGTCTCGTCTTCGCTTCGCTACGCCGAGCAAGCTCGTGTGGCAAGCAATTAGAGTTAGACAAAACATTGGTTTATATGATACACTATTATTAAGAAAATATCAAGACCCACGCGAGTGGATAAGTTTAATATTTAAGATATCCGTATGATTAACAAAAAATATCTCGCCACCATCCGCACCCAAATTTTGGGCTATCGCACCAAACGTCGGGAGGTAATTAAGTCCGCTGGCGATGCCCAGCATTTTGCCAAAAAAGCGATTTTTGCCTTTCAGCGCGATGATAAAAAAGTTGGTGAAGAATGTTTGGCGCAATCGGAAAAAATGTTGTTGGCTTTGCAAAAACAATTTAAAGGCGATAGTGCATTGTTTGATGAAGGCGCATATTTGGCCGGTGTGGAAGAATATGTGGAAGCATATTTATTTAAGCAATTTTGTGATGGCAAGGAATTGGGGAAAATTTCCGGTTTGCCAATTGAGCCCGATACCTATATTGGTGGCATGTGTGATTTGCCGGGCGAGCTTTATCGTTATGCCATTAAATCCGCGACTGCTAAAAATTTTCCAATGGTAAAAAGATGCCATGCGGTAGCGGAAGAAATTATTGGTGAACTGGTAGATATGGATTTGACCGGATACAATCGCAATAAATTTGATCAGGCGAAACAGGCGTTGCATAAATTGGAGCAGGTGGTGTATGAGACATCGTTGCGAGCTTAGTCGTTCACTCGTTTTGTCATCCCGATGAAAATCGGGATCCCTGTCCGTTCGTAAAATCGTTGGACAGAGATCCCGGATCAAGTCCGGGATGACAATTGATAATAATTTATGTTAAAACAAAAACTAAACGAACTAAAACATTATCTAATCGCCGTCGCCACCTATTGGTATTACGGTCGCCCTAGCCGCAAACTAATTGTCGTCGGCGTTACCGGCACCAAAGGTAAATCCAGCACCTGTCGTTTTATAGCGAGCGTGTTAGAGGCCACCGGGCACAAAGTCGGCCTACTCACCACCGTGGAATTCCAGATTGCGGAAAAACGTTGGTTGAATGACAAAAAAATGACCATGCTGGGTTTAGGGCAAATTCATAAAATGTTGCGCGATATGGTTACGGCGGGCTGTCGTTACGCAGTTGTCGAAACTTCTTCGGAAGGCATTGCCCAATATCGCCATTATGGTTTAAATTACGACATTGCCGTTTTTACTAATCTCGGCACAGAACATTCCGAACGCCACGGCGGTTTTGAAAATTTGAAATCTGCCAAAGGAAAATTATTTAAAAGTCTACAATCATTCCGAAAAGTTTTTGGCGGTCAAACGGTTCAAAAAATTAGCATTGTCAATTCCGACGACGAACACGCGCCTTTTTACGCGCAATTTACGGCTGACAAAAGAATTCAAGCCCGACCCAGTTCAGCTAAAATAAAAAATAGCGATGCGTCGGGAATTGAATTTGATTATAGCAGTTATGGCTACCGAATAAATGTCGCGGGAGAATTTAATGTTATTAATGCTGTCTTGGCAATCGAAGTTGGTAAGTCGCAAGGCATGCCCGACGATAAAATTGCTCAAGGTTTAGCGAGTGTTAAAGAAATCGCCGGACGCATGGAATTTATTAAAGCCGGACAAAATTTTACCGTGATAGTTGATTACGCGCATGAACCAATTAGTTTGACCGCGCTGTTTAAATCGTTGCGCGCGCTCGCCAAAGATAAAAAAATTATTGGCGTCATTGGTTCGGATGGCGGTGGTCGGGACGTGGGTAAACGTTCCAAAATGGGCGAAGTGGCCGGCCGGTTATGCGACATTGTCATTGTTACCGATGTAAATTGTTTTGATGAAGACGCGACCCAGATTGCAGAAATGCTCGCTTCGGGCGCGCGTTCGGCCGGTAAAATTGATAATCAAAATTTATTTATTGAGGTTGACCGTAAACGCGCTTTTGCGTTATCATACTTATTGGCAAAAGTTGGCGATGTGGTGGTATTTACCGCCAAAGGAACCGAGCCGGTAATTTGCGTTAGTGGTGGCGTAAAAATTCCTTGGGATGACAGGCAAGTGGCGCGGGAATTGCTTTTAAAAATAAAAAAATAGCGGTGATATGGCCGGAGTAACAAACAAAAAATGGCGTAATTTCTTTTGGTCGCGTTGGTTTTTAGCCATTGGTTTTTTGGTAGCTATTTTTGTTATTACCGCTTTTGCTCGCGCTTTTTATGAGGATTATCAGGTGCGTCAAGAAATCGCGCGTTTACAAGAAGATGTTAAACGTTTGGAAGTAAAAAAATTAAGCACTTTGGATGCTTTGGCATATGTTAAATCCGAGGATTTTATTGAAGAAAAAGCTCGTTTGGAATTGAATTTGGCTAAACCGGGTGAACAAATCGGAATTATCCCCAACGTGGCGGGAATAAAAGTTGGACAGGAAAACAATAATATGTTAGAATTTAAAAACTTGGCCAATCCGATTAAATGGTTAAACTACTTTTTACATAAACCCGATAATAAAAATTAAAACTAATAATTAAGTTTACTCTATGACTGAAAACAACACATCTTTGGAGGGAAAAAATTTACGTCTGTTTGGCTATGGCGCGCTCACCCTTGTCGGCGTGGTTTTACTCGTGGTGGTATTTACCGCAGTGTTTCGGGTTTATGCCAAAGCCGCGACTGATCCGTTTACCGTTGGAGTGGCGAAAATTTTGCGCTTACCGGCCGGCAAAGTGAATGGCACGCCAATTTTGTATGCTGATTATGCCGATGATATGAAAGCCATTCAAACTTTGCGAGAGTTTGACAAAACCAATAACGGTCCGACCGCAAGTTTGACCGAAGAAAATTTATCTGATCAAGTGTTGTGGCGCGCTGTCAACAATATTTTAATCGATGACGCGGCCAAGGCCTATGGAGTAAAGGTGGAAGCGACCGACGTGGACGCGCTAAAAACAGAATTACTTCAACAATTTGCCAATACGGCGGAATTAGACAAAGCCCTGCTGGAGCGTTATGGTTGGACTTTGGCTGATTATGAGAAAAAAGTTATTAACGGTTATGTCTTGCAACAAAAATTAACTGATAAAATCGGCACTGACCAAAAATTATTAACCGATACGCGTGCTTTAGCCGAAAAAGTATTGGGTGAAATTAAAGCCGGCGCGGATTTCGCCGAGATGGCCAAGCAATACGGCCAGGACGGCACAGCGGCTACCGGCGGTGATTTGGGATTTTTTAAAGCCGGTGAAATGGTACCGGAATTTGAAATTGCCGCTTTTGCCACTGCCACGGGTACTGTTGTAGATAGTTTAGTGGAAACTCAGTTTGGTTATCACGTCATTAAAGTGATTGATAAAAAAACCGAAGAGGTTGTTAATCCTGACACCAAGAAAAAAGAAAAGGTAGAGTCGGTTCAGGCCAGCCATATTTTATTCCGTTTGCCATCCATTGATACTTACTTAAATGATGCTTCCAAACAGGCCAATATCAATTTATATTTGCGAATTCACGACCCGTTTGCGGACTTGAAAAAATAACCAAATATAGTATAATGAAGGCAGATCATTTGGTCTGCCTTTTTAGTTCGGGAAAGAAAATAAACAAGTTTCTTTTCTTTCCGCTCACTGCGAGTGTAGTATAATGGTAGTACGCGACCTTCCCAAGGTTGAGGCGTGGGTTCGATTCCCTTCACTCGCTCAGATTTTTTATTATTTTTATGAATAATTATTATAAAACTTCAATCGGAGTATCAGTAGTAATTTTAGTCGGAGGCGGATTAATAAAATTATATTATTCACCGCCCAAAACAGATGACTTGAGAATAATTGGTACACCGACAACAATACCAGAGAATGTCGTGGAGTCAACCCCGGAGCCGATGACTACCACTGCCAAAAATACAACGCCAACGCCCACCACCACACCAACAAATTTAATTACTAAAAAGAATACAAAACCTATGATAAAAATCAAAACCAACAAAGGTGAAATTACCTTAGAACTATTTCTCACCGACGCTCCGAAAACCGTAGAAAATTTTTTAACTCTGGCGAAAAAAGGTTTTTACGATGGCGTGATTTTTCATCGGGTCATTCCCGGTTTTATGATCCAAGGCGGAGATCCGACCGGCACGGGCAGTGGCGGGCCCGGTTATCAATTTGAAGATGAACTCTGGGCGGAAACAGAATCATACGGTCGCGGTTACGAACGTGGCGTTTTGGCAATGGCCAACGCCGGCCCCAATACCAATGGTAGTCAATTTTTTATCATGCACGCCAATTATCCGTTACCACACAATTATACAATTTTTGGGCGCGTTATTAGCGGAATTGAAACGGTGGATGTGATTGCCAAAAGTGAAGTGGATTTTTCTGATCGACCAACAGAAGAAATCGTAATGACAAAAGTAGAAGTTGTTGAATAGCATGTTTGACATCTCGCCTTATTATGAGTTAAAATAGGGCTTCACTACGTTATGCCCTATTATTAGCCAGTAAATAATGAAATTTTCTACCGTAGTTTACACGGCGTAGCGTAGCGAAGCCGTGCCCCCATAGTTCAGTGGCAGAACGGCGGTATCGTAAACCGCAGACATCAGTTCGATTCTGATCGGGGGCTCACAGTTTACTCATATTGACTTTTCCCCAGCCGAGGGGTTTTTTT
Organism: Candidatus Magasanikbacteria bacterium RIFOXYC2_FULL_42_28; assembly: GCA_001784435.1. Taxonomy (GTDB): domain Bacteria; phylum Patescibacteriota; class Patescibacteriia; order Magasanikbacterales; family GWA2-37-8; genus XYD2-FULL-41-14. The sequence continues at coordinate 15,045 of MFQZ01000002.1, read as the reverse complement.
GTTTTCGTGGATATGGTATACTATTAACATGATTAAAATCAACGGCGTTAGTAAAATTTATTCTACGACTTCGGTGGCTTTGCGTGATGTTAATTTAGACATCAAATCCGGAGAATTCGTTTCTTTAATTGGTCAAAGCGGTAGCGGCAAAACCACGCTGGCCAAACTTTTGATTGCCGAAGAACGGCCGACCAAGGGGCAAATTCAAATCGGGGATTGGGATATCACTGGCATTGGTTCGGACGAAATTCCGTTTTTGCGTCGCCAAATCGGCGTAATTTTTCAGGATTTTAAATTATTACCCAAAAAAACCGTTTCGGAAAATGTGGCGTTTGCTTTGGAGGTGGCCGGTGAAGTTTCACGACGCATTAAACAAGTCGTGCCGGAGTTATTGGAGATTGTAAATTTGTCTGGGCGAGGCAATCGCTACCCGTATCAATTATCCGGCGGGGAACAACAGCGCGTGGCCATCGCCCGCTCTTTGGCGCACCGGCCGAAATTAATTGTCGCCGATGAACCGACCGGAAATTTAGACACTATTAACACCGAAGAAGTGATGCAAATTTTAAAAAAGATAAATGAGTTTGGCACGACAATTTTGCTTATGACCCACAACCGCGATGTGGTCAATCGTTTGCGCCGGCGCGTTATTACTTTACAAAACGGCGAAATTATTATGGATCAAAGCGAGGGTAAATACGTGTTGTGAAATGTCAAATATCAAATTTCCAATATCAAATCAAATCCAAAATCAAAATATCAAATTTGGTATTTATTATTAGAAATTTGATATTAATTGGAAATTGGAAATTTGGATTTTGAAATTATCACTAATCAATATATGGCTTTATTTGTTCGCTCAATAAAATACGCTTTTCAAGACATTGGTCGCAATTTCGGCATGTCGTTTATGACCGTGTTTATTTTGGTTTTAATGTTGTTGTCGGTAAATACCTTATGGTCGGTGGATGTGGTTACTAACGAAGCGATAAAATTGGTAAAAGAACAAATTAATGTGAGCGTGTATTTTAGCGCGGACGCCACTGATAAAAATGTTGAAGATATTCAAAAATACGTGAAAAGTTTTCCGGAGGTAATTGATTTTACGCTTTTAAATCGTGAGCAAGTGTTAGAGTCATTTCGTCAGCGCCATAGTTTAAACGGCGAGGTCTTGCAGGCGCTTGATGAATTGGGTGATAATCCTTTTGGTCCGACGGCCATAATTAAAACGCGCGAACCAAATGATTATCAAAAAATTATTACGGCTCTGGATTTGCCGGAATACAATAATTTAATTGAAGCCAAAAGTTTTGACGAGAATCGTGAGGCGATTGATAAAATTCATAACATTACCAAACGTTTGGAAACAATGGTTTTGGGTCTGGCCGTGTTGTTTGCCATTATTTCGTTTTTGGTTATTTTCAACACCGTGCGGGTGGCGATTCAAGGTCAGCGCATGGAAATTAGTATCAAACGTTTGGTGGGCGCTTCCAATTGGTTTATCCGTGGACCATATGTTTTGGAGTCATTGGTGTTTACGGTGGTAAGTGTAGCGTTAACAGCCGGAGTGGTATTTTGGGGCTTAAATTTTGTGGATAAATATCTGGCCGTAGTTTTCCCCAGCGCCTTCTCCTTGACAAATTACTATTTTTCGCATATTCTCTCTATATTCGGTGTCCAAGCCGTGGCGGTATTGCTTTTGACCATATTGTCCAGTGGTTTGGCAATGCGAAGGCAGTTGAAGGTGTAAGTAGGGTAGTTGACACAATAAAACCAAGGTGATATAATACAGAATATTATAACCTTGGTTTAATTATGTTAGCAAAGCCACTAGAAAAAGAGTTAGCAATAAAATTGCGTAAACAAGGGTTGTCATATTCAGAAATTTTGAAATCAGTGTCTGTGTCTCAAGCGTCTTTGTCTTTGTGGCTAAGAGATGTTAATTTAGATGATGAAGCAAAAAAACGATTAATACGAATTAGTCGCGAAGGAATTTTAAGAGGTGCAAAAATTAAAAAGGACGCAAGAATTTCAGTTGAAAAAAATATCAGAGAAGATGCCGCAAAAGACATTGATAAATTGAGTAATCAGACATTATTGTTAATGGGTGCCGCGCTTTATTGGGCGGAAGGTAGTAAGCAAAAAACACATAATGTTTCAGCCAAAGTAATTTTTTCAAACAGTGATGATAAAATGATTAAATTTTTTTATCAATGGTTGGTAAAAATTTGTAAAATACCACTGGAAGATTTACACTTTGAAATTTATGTTCACAAAAACGGTCCAGTCGTTAGTGAGCAAAAAAGATACTGGAGCAATGTTTTAGGAATTGGTCTTCAGTATTTTGATAAAGTGTATTTTAAGAAGGGTAATATTAATAGTTATAGGCGAAATAAAGGCATTGATTATCATGGGGTGTTAAGGATTAAAGTTCGTCGAAGCACTAATTTAAATAGAAAGATTATGGGTTGGGTATTTGCAGCTCATGAACAATTTATTAATTATTCCGAGGTCGTCTAACGGCAGGACACCTCCCTTTGAAGGAGGTTATTCTGGTTCGAATCCAGGCCTCGGAACAAAAAAACAAGGTTGCCTCTAACCTTGTTTTTTGATACAATAACAATGGACAAATTGAGTTTATTTTATTGGTATCTTATATTTATAAAAAAATATATGTCTGAATTTATTACTTTAAACACCGGTGCCAAAATGCCAACAATCGGCCTGGGCACTTGGAAGTCCGAACCAAACAAAGTTGGCGCGGCGGTGGAGTATGCTCTTTCTGAATGTGGTTATAAACATATTGATTGCGCTTCGATTTATGGTAATGAAAAAGAAATTGGGCAAGCTTTCGCTAAAATATTTTCGGCTGACAAAATCAAACGCGAGGAATTGTTTATTACAAGTAAATTATGGAATGACGCTCATGATCCAAATATTGTTAAAAGCACTTGTCGGAAAACTCTTTCTGATTTACGGTTAGAATATCTAGATTTATATTTGATGCATTGGGGCGTGGCTTCACCTACCGATGGTGGAAGTGAGCCGTTGGATGTCAATGGTGTTTTGAAACCAGCTCAATTTACCGTGCGGGACACGTGGGAGGCAATGGAAAATTTATATAATACTGGCTTAGTCAAGGCGGTCGGTCTGGCAAATTTTACTGCGCCGATGATTATTGATCTATTGGCATATGCCAAAATTGTGCCGGCCATAAATCAAATTGAGTTGCACCCATACAATCAACAGACGCGTCTTGTAAAATTTTGTCAACAAAAAAATATTGCTGTCACTGCCTACTCGCCATTAGGATCACCCGGTAATAATAAGCACCAAAATAATCCACCGATGGTTTTGAAAGATGAAGTAATAAATAAAATCGCGCAAAAATACCAAAAGACACCAGCTCAAGTTATTTTGCGTTGGGCCGTACAGCGCGATACTATTGCTATTCCCAAAAGTATTACGCCGGAGAGGATAAAAGAGAACACTAATATTTTTGGTTTTGAATTAACAGGTGAAGAAATGGATTTAATCGGAAAATTAGACCGCCATTTTCGTTTTGTGGATCCGTTTGGTTGGTGGGGGGTTCCGTATTTTGATTAATATTAGTTGTTCTATTCGCAAATTTTCCAAAAACCTGATATAATATATATCAGGTTTTAAATATATGCTCCGCAACCTAAACTTTGAAGGCCACAAAATAACTTTTGAAGAACGCGACGAAGTGGATCGGTCGGTCGCGGCCGAGATTTTTAAGTTTCGGGAATATCGGGCGGCCGAGCCGGTGATAAAATCGGCTAAGACGATTATTGACGTGGGCGCGCATGTTGGTTTATTTTCGCTGTATTGTCTGGCTTTAAATCCGGCTGTAAAAGTTATTGCTTTGGAACCGGAACCAAATAATTTTGCGCGTTTAACCGGAACTTTGGCGTTGAATAGCGTTACCAGTGTCCGTGCCACGCCCTTGGCTTTGGCTGCCAAAACCGGCCAGGCTCGGCTACTTTTGGCACCGGACTCCCACAATCATCACCTGGTGCCCAAGGATGACCCGGGTGAGGGGATTAGTGTCAAAACCGCTTCTCTATCAGGCCTGCGCAAACAAGAGAAATTAGGGCCAATTGACCTGATTAAAATGGATATTGAGGGTGGGGAGTATGAGGTGGTAGCAAGCTGGACGCCGACTGATTTTGCCAGTGTTAAAAATATTATTTTGGAATATCACGATACTGTAAAAAACGGCCGAAAAATTTTAGAAAAAATATTTCGAGAAAATGGTTTTGGCGTGCAGACATTTCCTAATAAGTTTTGCCGGCGTTTAGGATTTATTTGGGCGAATAATAAAAGAAAGTAATTATGCCCGCCACAGGCGGGTCCGCCTCTGGCGGAAAAAATAATAAATCAACAAATCGTTATGCTCAAACAAGCCTGGGTTTTAACCGTGGACATGGGCTATGGCCATCAACGCGCGGCCAATCCTTTGCGTCATTTGGCGCCCAATAGCAAAATTATCGTCGCCAATAATTACGAAGGTATTCCGGATTCTGACCGGCGGATTTGGCGTCAGTCGCAAAAATGGTATGAATTTTTTTCGCGGTTTACCAACATTCCGCTTATTGGCCCATATTTATTTTCTCTGTTTGATAAATTTCAAGCCATTGCCAGTTTTTATCCTCGGCGGGATTTGTCGGCACCGACAATGCAATTAAAACAAATTTACTGGTTGATTAAACGCGGGTGGGGCAAGGATTTAATTGAATTTTTAAATAAAAATCCCATCCCGCTCATCGCCACTTTTTTTACCATTGCTTTTTTTGCCGAAGAACACAAATATAAAGGCGAGATTTATTGCGTGGTAACGGACACCGATGTCAGTCGCGCTTGGGTGGCGTTCGATCCTTCCAAAAGTCGGATAAAATATTTAGCACCTTGCCGGCGGATTGTGGAACGCTTGCAACTTTATGGCGTTAAAAAATCTAATATTTTTTTAACCGGCTTTCCTTTGCCGGAAGAAAATTTAGGCGATGCTGAATTTTCCACTTTAAAGGCGGATTTGTCCGAGCGTATTATCAATCTGGATCCGGAAAAACGCTATCGCGAAAAATATAGTGGCACGGTGCGCGAACGTTTGCGCGAGATGAATTTAGACGAGCGTCATCACCATCCGCTGACTCTGACCTTTGCCGTCGGGGGAGCGGGCGCGCAACGTAAATTGGGCGCGGTGATTTTAGAGAGTTTAAAAAAAGATATTTTGGATAACAAAATAAATTTCAATTTAGTGGCTGGCACGCGCAATGATGTTTATTTGTATTTTAAAAAAATTATTTGCTGTTCCGGTTTAAAGTCCGCGTTAGATAAAAATTTAAAAATAATTTTTGCCGTGCATAAAGATGATTATTTTAGAGAATTTAATAAAATTTTGCGCAACACGGATATTCTTTGGACCAAGCCGAGTGAGTTGGTATTTTATTCGGCTTTGGGCATGCCAATTGTGATGGCCCCGCCGGTTGGTTCGCAAGAAGTTTTCAATCGCACCTGGCTTAAAACTGTGGGGGCCGGCATTAATCAAGGCGACCCGCGTTTTACACATGAATGGTTGTTTGATTGGGTAAAGAGTGGCTGGCTCGCCGAAGCGGCCATGGCGGGGTTTTTGGATGGTCGGCAGTTTGGGGTGCGCAACATCAGCGATGTGGTGTTTAAAGGCGTGATCGAGCCGGATAAAAATGATAAAATTTTGTAATGTCAAATTTCCAATTTCCAATGTCAAATCAAATCCAAATACCAAATTTGAAATTTTGGCTTTGACATTGATTGGAAATTGGAAATTTGGATTTTGAAATTATTTACTCTAATTTTTATGTACGATCAAATTTTTATCCAATTAAGCGTTGTTCTCGGCATCGCGCTTTTGGTGGGGTTATTAACCAATATTTTGCGTCAGCCCTTAATTATTTCTTACATCATCGCCGGCATTTGTGCCGGACCGTTGTTGTTAAATGTTGTATCTACCGATGCGGCTTGGTTTGGGTTTTTTTCTAAATTAGGTGTTATTCTTTTGATGTTTGTCGTTGGTTTAAATCTCAATTTTAATTATGTTAAAAAAATTGGCCGAACCGCTTTGATAATTGGTTTGGCGCAGGCACTGGTTACGGCCGGTCTCGGCGTGGTACTTTTGCGTTTAATTGGATTTAGTTATTGGTCAGCCGCTTACCTCGCGATTGCCACGACTTTTTCCAGCACCATTATTATCAGTAAATTATTAGGAGACAAAAAACATTTGGACTCTTTGTATGGCCGGCATGTGATGGGGATATTACTCGTGCAAGACGCGGTGGCGATAGCGCTTATGGCGGTGTTAATCGCGAGCGGGCAAAATGACGCCGGTAGTTTGGTAAATATTCTGTGGTTGCTCGCGGTAAAAGGCCTGCTCGCCGTGGCGCTTACATATTTATTAGCCAAATATATTTTACCATTGGCTTTGCACTATATTGCCAAATCGGCTGAATTTTTATTTTTATTTTCTTTGGCCTGGTGTTTTGCCGTGGCCTCTTTGGCCGGAATGTTTGGGATATCCTATGAAATTGGGGCGATTTTAGCCGGTGTCGCTCTCGGTTCATCGGCCTTTCAACCGGAAATTGCCGCTCGTGTTAAACCATTGCGGGATTTTTTCCTGATTTTATTTTTTGTTTTACTGGGCGCCAATGTTAATGTGGATAACTTTATGGCCGCGGTTGGCCCAAGCGTTATTTTATCGGTATTTATTTTGCTTGGCGATTCCATAATTTTGTATTTGCTTTTCCGGGCGTTGCGTTTTACCCGTAAAAATAGTTTTTTGGCCGGTCTCACCGCCACGCAGGTAAGCGAGTTTGGTTTTGTGTTATTGTTTGTCGGTTTGGCGCTTGGTAAAATTTCGGAAATTGACATGACAATTTTTACTTTAGCCGCCTTAATCACAATTTTTATTTCTTCTTATTTAATCACTTACAACGAAAAGGTCTATAATTTATTTGAACCGCTCTTAAATATTTTTGGTCGCGACCGTATGCGCCAGATAGAAGAAGTTAAGAAAATTTATGATGTTTGGGTGATCGGCTACCATCGCATCGGTTGGAAAATTGTGGAGGTATTAAAAAACCGCAAAGTGAATTTCGCGGTGATTGATTTCAATCCGGAAGTGGTACGCGAATTAAAACGACAAGGGGTGCCGGTATATTTTGGCGATGTTTCGGACGTGGAATTTGTCGCCGAGTTGCCTTTGGAAAAAGCCGAATTAATAATTTCAACTTTACCCGAGCCCGAAGCGCAAACTGCATTCATCAAACAGGTGCGCAAAGAGTCGCGCGCGGTTAGTATCATCGCCAACGCGCCCGAAGCCAAACACCGCGAGTGGCTCTATGCCGCCGGCGCTGATTATGTTATGAGCACGCATTTGCTCGGCGGTGAACTTTTGGCCACTCTGCTCCACGGCAAAACCATTGACCGTCTGGATTTAGAAAAATTACGCGCCCAGCAAAAGATGGACGCGAAAAGCGGGATGCCAATTGAGAATTTGTAAATTATTTTACCATCACCGTCTTCACATTCACAAACGCCCTAATGCCATATTTAGCCAATTCTCGTCCCAAGCCGGATTTTTTGGTGCCACCAATTGGGAAGCGCGGGTCACTTTTGAAAAAGTCATTGACATAAATTCCGCCTACTTGCAATTTGGAAATAAATTTTTGGGCGCGCTCGGGTGAGGCCGTAAATACCGCACCACTTAAACCATAACGACTGTCGTTGGCAATTTTTATCGCTTCGTCGTCAGTGGAAAATTTCATAATCGCGGCCACTGGCCCAAATGTTTCTTCTTGCCAGGCCGGCATATTCGCTGTCAGCTCGGATAATATCGTGGGTGGATAAAAATATCCCGGGCCGGATAGGGGAGAGCCGCCAATTAAAATTTTCGCGCCCAATTTAATCGATTCTTTTACTTGGCGGTCAATTTCTGTTCGCGCGCGTTCGCTCACAAGTGGGCCCATTTGCGTGTCCATATTCATCGGGTCACCGATTTTATATTCCGCGAATAATTTAGTCAGTCTGGCACAAAATTCATCGTAAATTTTTTCTGCCACCAAAAATCTTTTGCCCGCGAGACATACTTGTCCGGCGTTTAATAATCGGGTCGCGCGCGCGGCGTTTAACGCTAAATTTAAATTTGCGTCCGCGCAGACGATAAACGGGTCTGAACCGCCGAGTTCCATCACGGCCGGTTTAATTTCTGCGCCCGCGATTTTGGCCACGGCCGAACCAGCGCGTTCGCTACCGGTTAAGGACACGCCTTTTACTCTATCGTCACGTAATATTTTTTCCACTTTATCCGTGCCAACTAAAAGTGTTTGAAATACTCCGTCCGGTAATCCGGCTTTACGCCACACTTTTTCGCAGGCCAGCGCGCAACCCGGCACATTAGACGCGTGTTTAAGTAAAATAGTGTTGCCGGCTATTAAAGTCGGCGCGGCCATGCGAAATACTTGCCAAAACGGGAAATTCCAGGGCATCACAAATAAAATTGCGCCCAATGGATCAAAACGCAGATAACTTTCCGCATATTCACTGGCAATTTTTTCCGGTGTTAAAAAGTCCGCCCCATTTTTCGCGTAATACTCACAATTTAAACCGCTTTTTTTGGATTCATTAATTGCTTCGGTAATTGGTTTGCCCATTTCGGTCGTAATAATTTTACCATAATACTCGGCGTGATTAGTTAATTCCGCTTGCGCGGCCAAAAGAATACGAGCGCGCTCCTCAAACGAAGTTTGGCGCCAACTTTCAAACGCTGTCGCGCTTTTAGCAATTTTATTTTCCAATTCCGCGTCCGAAATTTCCAGATAAGTTTTTAGATTTTGTCCGGTCGCTGGATTGTGGGAAGTGAGAGGCATAACTAAATCAAACAAGTTTTATTTTTCAATTCCTGATTCAACACGCGGTCATTTTCCGAATAATCTATCGGCACTTCAATTATTTGTACTCCGCCCTTAGCGTGCGCGGTTTTAATTATTTCGGCCAAATCATCGCCGGCTTTGAGTAAATATCCGCCCGCACCATAACTCTCCGCGTATTTTACAAAATCGGGGTTATTAAATTTTAAACCAAAATCCGGCAAGTTCATTATTTTTTGCTTCCACGAAATCATCCCAAAACCACCATCATTTAAAATCAAAATCACTAAATTTAATTTTAAGCGCATCGCTGTTTCCAATTCTTGTGAGTTCATCATAAATCCACCATCGCCCAAAACCGCCACGACCATTTTGTCCGGATATTTTAGTTTGGCCATCATCGCGGTTGGCAGTCCGGCACCCATCGTGGCCAGCGCGTTATCTAAGAGTAATGTATTAGGCAAATAAGTTTCATAATTACGCGCAAACCAAATTTTATACATCCCATTATCCAGCGATACAATCCCGTCTTCGGGTACGGCCCGGCGCACATCCGCCACTAATCGCTGTGGTAAAATCGGCCAGCCAGCGTCAGTGGCGTGTTCGACGATATGCGCGCGCAGACCCTTGGCCACTTTTTCATAGTAAGAAAAATCCCATTGCGGTTGCTGGTTCAAATGTTCGGTTAAATATTTTAAACCATTACCAATATCGCCCACGACCTCGTGCTGGGGAAAATATACTTCGTCCATACTCGCGGGCGTAAAATTGATGTGGATAACTTGCGCGCCGTTTTGGTGCATTATAAACGGCGGTTTTTCCACGACATCATGGCCGACATTGATAATTAAATCCGCGCGTTCCACTGCGCAATGTAAATAATCGTTTTGCGACAAAGCCGCGGTGCCTAAATATTTGGGGTGGCGTTCGTCCACTACGCCTTTGCCTAATTGGGTGGTAAAAAATGGAATACCGGTTTTATTGATAAATTCCGTTAAAGCCAGCGACACCCGTTTGCGATTGCCGGCGGCGCCAATTAAAAGTAGCGGGCGTTTGGAATTATTAATTAATTTAATCGCCAGATCCAAGGCCTCGTGGTAGGGTGAGGGGCGCAAATGGTGAGTGGGCGGATAAAGCACGGCCTCGGTATTTTCGGCCGCGATATCTTCGGGCAGTTCCAAATGCACGGCTCCCGGGCGTTCTTCTTGCGCACTCCGGAATGCTTCGCGCAGTAATGAGGGGATAGAATCGGCCGAAGCAATCTGCCGGCTGAATTTTGTTACTGGCCGGAACATCTCCACCGTTTTAATAATTTGAAAATGGCCTTGCTTAGACCGGCGCAAAGGTTTTTGACCGGTAATCATGAGCAGCGGCATACCACCCAGTTGGGCATAAGCCGCGGCTGTGAGCAGATTTGTGGCTCCAGGGCCAAGTGTGGATAGTGCCACGCCCGCTTTGCCGGTCAGACGACCATAAGTAGCCGCCATAAAACCGGCCGCCTGTTCATGGCGGGTGACAATAAATTTAATAGTAGTGGATTGGCGCAGGGCTTCTAAAAAATCCAAATTTTCTTCACCCGGCACGCCGAAGACATATTCCACGCCCTCTTGTTCCAATCCTTTGACCAATAACTGCGCGGCTTTCATATATTTTTTTCTTTAAATAAAGCAGCCGATTTTAGATAAATAATGATTATGGTGGGTGGGTATATTTTGACAGTGCATATAATAAAAGGATACCATTTATGACGTGCTTTTACAAGTGAGAATCAGATTAATAATCGGTGTTAAATTAAAAGAGGCCTGACGGCCTCTTGGGTTATCCACAGTTTTTACTTGACGGGGATATAATTAGTTAAACGATGTTTTACCCAACAAATAGTTACCTTATTATTCGAGCCCTTTTGAAATCTTTCGTTCACTATCGTTTGGTTGTTCAAAAATCATTTTTCATCTTATGCTCGTATAACCGCCAGGCACACCTTTTTTGGAAAAAACAATATGCCAGTTTTGCACTGAGCGTGAGCGGAATAATCCAGCAAAGGATAATAAAAAATATGACCACATTCTAAAAAATTTTTCATTATAATTATTTTTTACTTTGTCCCAGTTGTTTATAAAATTGTGGTACCAAGCCATCAGTGTCTTGTCGTAATCGTCGCCAAAATTATGGCAATCTTCTATTACGAACAATTTTTCTGTTACTTTAACAATTTGACCCAATTGAGGAATGGAGCCATTAGGGAAAATATATTTGTCTGAAAAAGGGTCGCTTTGGCTGATGCCCCAGTAGCAACTAAATGATTCCAACAAAAATAGTCCATCATCTTTAAGACATTTTTTGATTATTTCAAAATATTTTTTATAATTTCTCGGGCCGACATGCTCTATCATACCTATTGAAACTACCCGATCATATTTTTTGGTAGTATCGATGTCTCTATAATCTTGTAATATTATTTCAACAGGCAAACCAGCGCACAATTTTTTGCCCAACTCCGCCTGCTCTTTGGACACAGTAACACCTGTAACTTTGGCGTCATATTTTTCAGCTGCGTATTTTGCAAAACTTGCCCAACCACATCCAATATCTAAAATAGTCATTCCTTTTTCAAGATTAATTTTTTTACAAACCAATTCTAATTTTGCATTCTCTGCTTCGTCCAAATCTTGTGTATTTTTCCAATAACCGCTGGTATAAATCATGCGTTTTCCCAGCATTAATTTATATAAATCATTACCAACATCATAATGTTTTTCTCCTACTTCAAATGCTCTTGATTTTTTTTGACGGTTAAGTATTTTTGCTTTGAATACATTAAAAATCAGACTTGGCGTTAATATTTTTTTATTCAGCTGTATTCTAATAATACGGTCAACAAATTGATCTAAATTTTCAACATCCCACCAGCCGTCCATGTATGATTCACCCAATCCCATTGTGCCTTGGGCAAAAACCCTTTTGTAAGTATTTTCATTATGTACCTTGATATCCCACGGCCTGTTTCCATTAATCTTGATATCGGCGAGATCTAAAATTCGTTGTGCGTGATCTTTTAAACTGTTTGACATAAATTTAGTACAAAATTATTAAGCAAAGTATTGTTAGTGTATATCCAATCACAAGATTTCAAAATGGCTCAATCAAAATATTCAAAAACTATTTGTTGGGTAAAATTTCGTTTAATGGTTCGCGGAGCCCGCGAACCATTCAGTAAAAGAGCGAAGCGATTTTGCCGAATGTCCCAGAATATGCGATGTTTGCCAGCGGTATAATATGCCCGAAGGGCGACCGCTGGCAAATATGGGTGTAGCGACCGACGGGAGCGAAACCGCATATTCTGTGTTATATGCTGTCGGATTTGTATTTTTTAAAATACATAGGGGAATTTTCGTCTTGTTCTAAGATTTCATTCCCTATTTTGCCAATGGCGTATTGGACAGTTGCTTCTGCAAGAATTTCAACAGTGTCAAAAACTTCAATATCCATATCTTTTTGTTTGAACAAAATTGGTAAGTCGGTACAAGCGAGCACAACTGCTTCTGCTCCCTTTGTCTTAAGTCGTTCGATTATTTGTTTCATTTGTTCTTTGTCGGAGTCGAGTTTACGCCCTGCAAGAATGTTCATAATGATTTTTGTCAGACTTTCTTGGTCAACCTGCTCTGGCAAAATCAATTCTATGTCATTTTTCTCAAAATCCTTTTCGAAACTTTTATACTTAATTGTTGTTTCTGTGGCGAGAAAACCAACTTTTTTATAACCTTTTGCTTTGATCTTTTTTGCGGTTGCCAAAAATATACAAATAAAAGGAATAGAAATTGATTTTGCCATTCCCGGATAGAAGTAGTGTGCGGTATTGCAGGGCATAACCATAAAATCTACTCCTATTGAGTCGATTTTTTTAGCGCCTTTTACCAGTTGTGCGAGCGTTTCTTCGGGTTTCTCTAAACCTTCGACAATGTTAGGAATAGGAAGGTTATAGATGAAAATCTCTGGAAAATCCTGATCGTATTGTGCTCCGTATTGTTTTTGACACTGTTTGATCAAAGCATGATAATAAATTGCTGTTGATTCAGGACCCATGCCTCCCAATACGCCAATAATTTTTTTCTTCATAGCATTATTTTAGAGAGAAAATCCCCCTATACCAAATTAAAATACAAATCCGATGGCATATAATGGTTCGCGGAGCCCGCGAACCATTCGGCAAAAGAGCGAAGCGATTTTGCCGAACGTTTGCGTGTATCTGAAGTTTTTATCCCGATTTATCAGAATAAATATTGATTATCAGACGCACGCTTTTTAACAGAACCCCACCCAAATCCTCATCTGATTAAGGGATGAAAATTTGGGCGGAGGAAAATTGGCATTCCTTAAGGATTTAATAACGCCAATTTTCCGTAGCCAGATACACGCTGTTATGTGATGTAGACGGAAATTTCTTTTTCTTATTATTTTTTTGGCAATTTATTTTCTTGCTTCAAAAATTCCGATTGCTTTTCTGACTTGTACACGATCTTTTTCTTTTTCCTCTTCGGAGAGCTCCCCGAAAGGTTTCTTTTGTTCTGCTGGTGCCCATTCTCCATTTCTTTCGAGCCATTTGTCATGAATTGTTGCGCTGGCTTCTTCCACAAAGGATTCATCCAAGGCACGGCCATTTTCAGCTGCCTGAAAAACCGCATTCATGGCAACTTCTGCGGCGGCTCTATTTTCTCCTTGCCAGTCTGCCGGAAGTTCGGCAAATGAGGTGTTAGCGATATCTACTTCTTCTGCTCCATGAGCCGCTTTCCATGCTTCATCTTTAGTCTTTTTGATTCTTGGCTCGAAAGAACCATCTTCCTGTTTTCGGGGAGCTCGCCATTCGTCGTGAAGCAAGCTACCCAATTCTGTAACCATTTGCTGTTTTTGTTCGGGTGTTTTTTGTTCGGGCGAACCCATGCCCATTTCTGGTGATTTCATAATTATATTGGTTAAATATTAAACTGCTTATATTTTATCACAAGCTATGTTCGACCGAAATAAATTGCCAAAAAATTCTAAAATAACAAAGAAATTTCTGGCTATTTCACATAACGTTAAGAATATCTGAAGTCCTGCACTTTGATTTCTAGGCACAAAACCTTAATATTCTTACTTAATTGTTAATCTCATTATACTCTAAATTACAGCAAAACTAAAAAGTCGGATGTAATTTTTAAGGGCTCGTTTTTACAGTAATCATCTTGCCAGATAAATAACCATGCAAGGTATTCTTTTTCAATACCACCATGGGGAGCTGAAGAAAAATCATATTCAACAAAAATAAATCGAACAGGAAATATACATGAAACAAAAGAGTTGAAAAGCTAAGCGTGTACAGCAATATATAGATCGCTTGGTTAACAAATGGATAGTTTTCTTTCCACCTTGTCCTGAGACACACCATTCCAATACACCTATTCTTGTTGAATATAAGAACAAGTAGATTATAAAGCAGAAATATGACAATGAGAATGAGTTTTTTTATCAATGAGCTAACATCTGAAAATATAAATGGAAAGAAAACTATCCCGACGACAGCCACATTGATAACTGACGCAAGAAACTTTT
>MFQZ01000002.1:0-452 GCA_001784435.1 Candidatus Magasanikbacteria bacterium RIFOXYC2_FULL_42_28 | reverse complement strand
CGTCCGCCTTAGCGGATGTGGCTTTAGCCCTTGCAGATATTGCGTGTTATCGGATGTATTGCTCTTTTTATAAATAGTTTTCTTCCTTATTAAAATGCTTTTAGAAGAAGGGAGGAGCGTTTTTGACACTCCTCCAAGAAGGCGAAAAAACTAATCCTTTCTGAAAGGGTTTTCAGGAAAAGGACCGCGGTGAACAATCGGATTGCCGACCATTTCACCGCCACACTTTGGACATTTTGACGAAACTGCGCCGAGCTGGGGAAATTCCTCATCTTGGTGAGCAGTTAATTCTTCGCCACAATCTTTACACTTCCATCTGTAATTCGGTGTAGGAAACATAGCATCCTCCTTTCGTTTTTCGGTTGGCCTTCTTCTAAAAGCATTTTGTAAAAGAGCAATATTTCCGATAACGTCCCGGCATAAGCGATGTTTGCTGGCGGTATAATATGCCC
>MFQZ01000001.1 GCA_001784435.1 Candidatus Magasanikbacteria bacterium RIFOXYC2_FULL_42_28 | reverse complement strand
CATATGATGGTGCGCCTGGATGGACTCGAACCATCTACCTACGGCTTATAAGACCATTGCTCTAACCAAATGAGCTACAGGCGCATTTGTTGGGAGGTATTATAGCATTTTTCAGGTAAAAATCAAGAGTAGCGGACAAGAAAAGAATTAATCATATATTCGATACGCTTTTTGATATCTTCATCAGTTTCTATTTCTAATAATTTTTCTCCAGTTTCTTTTCGTTTTTCTGTGATTTCATCTATCAATTTTGAAACAATGTATGCTCGCATTGATTGGCTCTCGCGCGCATAGATTTTTAGCAAAATATCAATTTTATCCGGCTCAGCGACTTTTATGATTGTATAAATAATGGGTAAGGATTGATCAATTGTTAATTGTTTTGAAAAATATATATTTTCCAAAATTTTTGCCACGCGTGGTTTGCCGTTTAGTGTAATTGTTTCAATGACGAAACGGCGTATGTGATCTTTTTTCGTTTCCGTGTATATTTCGCCAAGCATCTCAAATTTATCCGGCATGTTTGATTCGCCGATAATAATAATTAATTTAATTTGTTCACTATCACCTGTTACATCTGAATGTTTGTGTCTCACAAAAGAATAAGCTTGCTCATATTCGTGGCGCGCGATTGTTGTGATAACTTTATCGCGAATTTCGGCGTTGCTTAAATCCGCATATTTAGACATGGCAAAGTTAATGGAATCGATTACTGTGCTGTTAGTTAACAACCAGATCGCTTCATCCCTGACCGCCGTGTTTGATATTCTGGGGTAAAATTCCATTATTAATTTTTCATTTTCAAAATTTTTAATATCATTGATGATTAACAAAATGATTTTGTCTGTCAACTTGGGATTATCTATATTGTCGAGTAGAATTTTCCTTAATTTTTCTTTACCTAATTTAGCTGTTAGATCCACGACAAATTCTTTCATCGTCATTAATGGTAAATATTCCAACACGGCTTCGATGTTTTCCGACAGCCCGTATTCTTCTAAGATAGATAGGTAAGTGGCACCGCTTAAAAAGCATTTTTGTCGTTGGAATACTGTCATAGCCGATAATCTTTGGATGGGGTTGTCGGCAGTCGCTAAATAAGTGAGTGTAAGTATTTTTTTGATTTTTTCTAAATCCGGGTATCCGGTAGTTTCCAGGTGTTTTTTTAATTTAGCAGTGTTTTCGTCGGTAACTTTACCCAATTGCGCGCAAAAAATTAATATTCGTTGCAGTTGGATTACGTTTACAGCGCACATTTGCCCCACTGTCCCAGTTTGCATTAGTGGTATACCCAAAGAGCGTATTTCGTGTGTTTGCTGTGTTGTGTGTGTTCGTGTGTCTGAAAAGGTTTGCTCAATATGTTCACCGCTTATTGTGTCAGAATCTACGTGAATATGCAAAGTAGAAGGTACGCCGGGTGCGGTATTTAGTATTCTTTTTAAGTGATTTGCCAGATGTTCCATGTTTTTGAGATTCGGTATGAATCCGTTATTTCCGCTTCTAACCTCAATACAGTCTCGATCAACCCCACAACTACTTAAAGGGGAGTCGGCTCCAATTTTTTTCTTTAAACGATCTATATCTGCTACTCCGCTTTGTGGATTTTTATCAAATGGCGCTATTTCAATTTCAATCCCAACGTGATCGGGGTGGTTAAATTTTAATAAATTTACTTGCATGCATCGGCGTGTTAGTCGGTTCCATTGCGGGCGAGTATAGGCGGCCAGATTATCCACGGGGACCGATAGTTCGGTTAAAACTTCTTTTTCAAATCGGTCAGCCTGCTCGCGTAAACGGTCTCCTATTTTGGTGCGATCGTGAAAGATTAGCGCGGTGGCCAGTTCATTGCCATATTCATTGTTTTTGATTATTACTTCCGCAGTCGTTTCTTTGGCGGTTTGGGGCAATTGTTCAAATGGCAATGAAGTCATTATCGCATAGGCCATTTCTCGGATTGTACGGCTTGGGGTTTCTCGCGTGATTTGGCTTAGACGGATTAGCAAGCTGGGGGCGTTGATATCCGCGGTATTTTCAGTGTATCTGAATAAAAATAATATTCCGGACAAAAGTAGTTCCTGTTGGCGCGCGTTCATCGACAGCCAGATTTCCGGTAGTAATAAAATATTCAAATTATCATATGTGCCTTCGCCTTGGTAATCTTTTTTAATTACCTCGGCACCCTTGATGTCTCGTTTAGTAATTTTTGCTTGGGGATGTTCAAATGGCATCGCCCGCATCCAAAAGGTCGCCTCTCTTTCGCCTTCTTCGGGTTTTTCTTCAAGTTCTTTGTTTCGTTGGTATGACAGTGATTTAATGATAAGGGTCATCTCTCGGACCAGTTTCTCGGGTTTTTTCAAGCCGGATTCTACCAGTATCGTTTCTAGGTAATTGACGAATTGGTCGTCGTGGCCGGAAGCGAGCAATGTCCCCTTGCTTTCGTGGGCGGCCAACACTTTTGTGAGGGTATTTTTTGAGAATTCAAAATATTCTTCAGTACTGATAGGGCGTGACTGTATAATATCTTTGGGCGCGCTGGCAAGATCCGTAATTACCCCCAAATCACCAATTGGCTTGTCTTTAATAAAAATATCGCCCTGTCTTACGAATCCAGATGGGTTCAAAACGCTGGCCAGGGGGTTATCATCTTGACTTATTCCAGGCAAGCCGGTTGGCCGGCGGATGCTATTACCGCGTTTTCCGATTAAAAAAGCGTCGGGTGGAATAATTAACGGCTGTTCAGCCATAGTTTGATTTCTTATATTTTAACTGGCTATTTATTTATACCATTTCTGTGGAAAAATTCAAGTGGTATCGCGCAGTATTGGCTTATTTTGGGGTTGCGTAAAAATGGATTAACTGGTAAAATTAAGAAACAAAAATATGAATTGGAACGCACGACTTTATTTATGCATCAACAAACTGTCCGGCCGTTATCGCTGGCTGGATTTGTTTTCCCGCGCCGGCGCGCAGTGGGTGATTTTTGGGATGGCTTGGTGGTTTGGGGTGGATTTATTTCGGGTTTTTGAGGCAGACAATAGAATGGTATTTTTGGGAATGATTTTGTTTGGAGCGATGTGGGGCTTGGGGATATTTGTTAGCATTTTAATTGGATTAGCTGTCAAAGAGCCACGGCCGTATTTAAAACATCCGGAGGTGCGACTTTTATTTCATCCTTTATCTATTTGGAAATCTTTTCCATCGGATCACGCTTTTTCGGCGTTTTTGTTTTGTTTTATGGCGTTAGTATATGGATTGCCGAGTGTTTGGATATTTTTGGGGTTGGCGCTTTGGGTGGCTTGGGGGCGCGTTTATTCGGCAGTGCATTATCCGTTTGATATTGTTGGGGGCGCCTCTTTGGCCGGTCTTATGGCAGTTTTGGCGTATTATTTGTTAATTGTGGTGGATTTAAGTTTTTAATTTTTTACTGTCATTGCGAGCGAAGCGTGGCAATCTAACGTTGGGATTGCCGCGTCGCTACGGCTCCTCGCAATGACAATTGATATAATTATGAAAGCAATAATTTTGGCCGGAGGACTCGGGACACGTTTACGCCCTCTAACCTATGAAACGCCAAAACCGCTTTTGCCCATTCACGGCAAGCCGATTGTTGAGCACGCGATTTTGAATTTTAAAAAGCATGGCGTGGACAAAATTGTTTTGTCTATCGGTTATATGGCTGACAAAATTAAAGATTATTTTGGCGATGGGAGTAAGTGGGGGATGAAAATCAGTTATTGCGTGGAAAGCGAACCACTCGGCACCGGTGGGGCTTTGAAAAAAGCGGCTGAAGGAATTAAGGAAACGTTTTTGGCAATTAACGGGGATAATTTGGCGGATTTTGATTGGACTTCGGCGCTTGAAGTTCACAAAAAAAATAACGCCAAATTGACCCTGTCTTTATTTCCGGTTGAAGACGTTACTCAGTATGGTATCGCGCGCTTAGAAGGAGATAAAATTTTGGAATTTGTGGAAAAACCAACACCGGATAAAGCGCCGTCAAATTTAAATAATGCCGGCGGGTATATTATGGAGCCGGATGTGTTGGACATTTTGCCGGTTGGGGTTTCGTCAATTGAGCGTGATTGTTTTGAAAAAGTCGCCAAGCTTGGGAAAATGTTCGCGCATCGGCATAATGGGCAGTGGTTTCCGACGGATACGTTGGAGAAATATCAGAAGGCAGAGAGGGAATTTCTGGTATAAATTTTTCAAAGGTTTGATTCGTAAATTAATCAATTAAATTTCAAAATCCAAATTTCCAATGTCAAATCAAATCCAAATTTCAAATGCCAAAGGTCAAATTTGATATTTTGATTTTGACATTGATTTGAAATTTGAAATTGGAAATTTGGCATTAATCACCTATGTCCGTCCGACAAATTACAATAGCTTCTATTTTAATTATTATTCTTGCCCCGGTTGGGTTCTTTTTTTATTGGCATTATACTCATCGCTATATTCCACCACCACCGCGACCGGTCGTAGATGTTATTGTTAAACCGGGTTGGAATTTGCGCCAAATTGCGGAAGATTGGAAAGCGAAGGGGTTGATAAAATCAGAGCAGGAGTTTTTTTATAATTTTGGTATGCCACCGTCTGTTGGCGCGCATGGTGTTGCGCCGGCTGCGGATTGGCAGTTTTTGGCTACTAATACTCTAAGAGAATTATTGGTTGGTAAACCAGGCGGAGTTTCATATGAGGGGTATTTATTACCAGAGACACACACAGTTTATGTTGATGGGGGGTTGGAAGAAATTGCTTACAAATTTTTTCATCAATTGGATAAAAGTATAACACCAGAAATGCGTACGGAAATTACTCGGCAAGGGAAAAGTTTTTTTGAAATTTTGACAATGGCATCAATTGTAGAAAAAGAAGCGGCGGGTGCAGATATGGCGATGGTGGCGGATATTTTTTGGCGCCGATATGAGCGTAATTGGGCGTTGCAATCTTGCGCGACTGTAAATTATATTACCGGAAAAAATACGCCGGCGGTGTCAGCGGTTGATCGGGCGATTGATTCGCCGTATAATACCTATAAGTATCTAGGATTAACGCCCGGGCCGATTTCTAATCCGAGTTTAAAGGCGATTGCGGCAACGATTTATCCGACTAAAAACGATTACTGGTATTTTATGAGTGATGCGGAAGGTAATACTCATTTTGCCAAAACTTTGGACGAGCATAATGTTAATGTGGCGAAATATCTTAGATAAAATATGCTCACCTCGGATTTTAATTATAATTTACCAAAAGAACTAATTGCGCAAACGCCGGCAACGCCACGCGATTCTTCGCGGTTAATGTTGGTTGATCGCGAACGCAAGATTTTTCAGCATGAAAATTCGTTTGCGGAAATTTGTAAGTATTTGCGTGCTGGGGATTTGGTGGTGTGGAATAATACGAAAGTTTTTAAGGCGCGCTTGCGCGGGACGGTAATGTTGGATGAGGAGGTCGCGGGTGTGCCGAACCACCCCCTCGCCCCCTCCTTGAAAAGGACGGGGAAATTTGAGTGTACTGATGTAATTTTTAACGCGCCGAAAGTCGAAATATTTTTAACGCGGCCGATGGAAAATCCGGGGGTGTGGCGGGCGCTCGCTAAGCCGGGAAAAAAATTGCGCTTGGGGATGAGGGTGGTTTTTGCAGATGATTTTTTTGCCGAGGTGATGTTTAAAAATGATGATGGCACGGTGGATTTACAGTTTAATGATTCGGACGCGATTGTGCGCGCCAAGGCGAATAAATATGGCGAAGTGCCGACACCACCGTACATTTCTGTCATTCCGACGGCGAAGGAGGAATCTCTATCCCAATCATTTGTTGGTGGAGATCCCTCGTCCCGACTAAGTCGGGAGTCCTCGCTCGGGATGACAAGTGAGTATGTTGCAGAGCGGTATCAGACCGTGTATGCCAAATATGAAGGTTCAGTGGCCGCGCCGACAGCCGGATTTCACTTTACTGAAGAATTGATTGAGCGATTGAAAAAACAGGGTGTGGAGTTTGCGGAAGTTACTTTGCATGTTGGGTTAGGGACATTTTTACCAGTTAAAACCGAAAAAGTTGAAGATCATAAAATGCACGCCGAGTGGGTAGAAATTACTGATAAAAATGCCGGGTTAATTAACGCGGCCAAGGCCAGTGGCCGACGCGTGGTAGCGGTTGGCACGACAACGGTGCGGACGTTGGAAGGAGTGGCGCAAAAATTTGACGGACAAGTCACGCCGTACGATGGCGATATTAATATTTTTATTACCCCCGGTTTTAAATTTCAAGTGGTGGACGCGCTTATCACCAATTTTCATTTGCCCGAGTCCACACTGTTGATGCTTGTGTCCGCGTTTGCCGGGGACAGAGAGTTTGTTTTAAAATGTTACGCCGAAGCGATTAAAGCCAAATATCGTTTTTATAGTTTTGGGGATGCAATGTTAATAATTTAAACAAAAAAATATCCCAGTAGGGATATTTTTTTGTTTTTTATTTAATTCTATTCAACCACCACACCCATTTGTCGCGCTGTGCCTTCTACCATTTTCATCGCGCCTTCAACGTCGTTGGCGTTCAAGTCAGGCATTTTCTTTTCCGCGATTTCGCGGACTTGCGCTTTGGTGATTTTACCAACCTTATCTTGCAGGGGCTTGGCGGAACCTTTGGTAATTTTGGCCGCTTTTTTGATGAGTTCCGCGACCGGCGGGGTTTTCATGACAAAATCGTAGGTACGGTCGGCATATACATTGATAACCACCGGCACCACTTCGCCTTTTTTGTCTTGAGTTTTATCGTTGAATTCTTTGCAGAATCCTTGAATGTTCAAACCGTGCTGGCCTAAAGCTGGACCGATTGGAGGCGCGGGATTGGCCGCTCCACCGACGATTTGCAATTTGATTTGGGTAAGTAATTTTTTTGCCATAATATTTTTAAATTCTAAATACTAAACTCTAAATTCTAATACGATTGAGAAGCGCCCCGTTGGCCAACCGGATAGATTATTAGATTTTTTTAACTTGTAAGGCGTCCAATTCCACTGGCGTTTCACGGCCGAACATGGTAACCATGACTTTGATTTTACCGCGTTCTTCATCCACATTAGAGACCTTGCCTTCAAAATTCTTAAATGGACCGTCCGTAATGCGCACCACATCGTTAACCGCCACATCAATTTTGTGTTGGGCTTCGGTGGCGTTGACGCGTTTTAACAATTTATCAACTTCTTTTTGATCAATCGGAGTGGGAGTAGTGCCCGAGCCGACGAAGCCGGTAACATTGGGGGTGTTGCGCACCATATACCAAGAATCATCCGTAACAAGCATTTCAATTAAAACATAACCCGGGAAAATTTTTTCTTCGACAGTGGTGCGTTTGCCATTTTTAATTTTAATCTTTTTTTCTTTTGGAACGATGACGCCAAAAACTTTGTCCTGCATGTCAAAGGACTCAATACGAGTTTCTAAATTTTGTTTAACATTTTCCTCGTAGCCACTGTAAGTGTGGAGCACATACCAGCGTTTGCCGAGGTTTAGGGTTTGCTTGGCCATAGCTTTTAAAAAATTCTAAACTCAAAAAACGATTTAAAGAACGATGATTTGCTCGATGCCGAGATTGAAAATATAATCCAGCACAGCGAAAAATATGGCCACGCCGACAGACAAGCCAACAACCAGCCAACTGTAATTGATGGTTTGTTTTTTAGTGGGCCAAGAGACCTTTTTCATTTCTTCGTAAGAGCCGAGGAGATAGTTTTTGGTAGAAGTTACGATGTTCATAGATTTTTGTTATTTTCTATTTTAAAACAGCCCTTGAGGCCGTTTTATAGTATGGATATAGTATAGCATACTTTGGCCGAGAAGTCAAGAGTGGCATTAAATATCCAAATTACTCACATTCTTAGCGTTGGTTTGGATAAATTTACGGCGTTGGGCAACGTCGTCGCCCATGAGGATTTCAAAAGTTTCATTGGCAAGTTCGGAGTCTTCTACGGTTACTTGTAACATTATCCGTCGTTCCGGGTCCATAGTTGTTTCCCATAATTGTTCCGGGTTCATTTCACCCAAACCTTTGTAACGTTGGATATTAACTTTGATACCACCAATTTGAATGGTAGTTTTGGCTTCGGCTTCGTCGTCTGAACCGGCGTCGGTGTCCGCTCCCACCCCCTCTGCTTCTCCCCCTCGGGCAGGGGGAGACACCGCGCGTCCTTTGCCACCATGCTTGGTCTCTAATTCTTTTAACGCTTTTTCTTTTTCTTCGTCGTTAAAAGCATAGATAAGATCTTTGCCATATTTCACGCCATAGAGTGGTGGTTGGGCAATGTAAATATGACCGCCGGTAAGCAGAAGCGGGAAGTAGCGGTAAAAGAAAGTTAACAGCAAGGTGCGGATATGCGCGCCGTCAACGTCCGCATCGGTCATGATAATAACACGGTGATAGCGTAATTTGGAAATATCAAATTGTTCGCCGATATTAGTGCCCAGCGCGATAATTAAATTTTTCAATTCGTTGTTGGTTAAAATTTTATCCAAGCGCGCGCGTTCTACGTTTAATACTTTACCGCGCAGTGGTAGGATGGCTTGGTTTTCGCGGTTACGGCCTTGTTTGGCCGACCCGCCGGCGGAATCTCCCTCTACTATATATAACTCGGAAGAAGTCGCGTCGCGCGAAGAACAATCAGCTAATTTACCAGGCAATGTAAAACCTTCCAAAGCGCCTTTGCGCAGGATTGTGTCGCGGGCGATTTTGGCGGCATTGCGCGCGCGGGAAGCGAGCAAACATTTGCCGATTATGCCTTCGGCATCGCGTGGGTGTTCTTCTAAAAATATGGCCAATTGTTCGTTTAAAACCGTTTCCACCGCGGTCTTGGCTTCGGTGTTTCCTAATTTGCCTTTGGTCTGGCCTTCAAATTGGGGCTCGCGTAGTTTAATGGAAATTACGGCCGACAAACCTTCGCGCACATCTTCGCCGGTTAAATTGGCATCTTTTTCTTTTAAAATAGTTTTGTTGCGGGCGTAGGTATTTAACGCGCGCGTTAAGGCGGTGCGAAAACCTTGCACGTGGGTACCGCCGTCGGGGTTGTGGATATTATTTGTGAAAGCGAAAAGCGATTCAGTATATTCGTCGCTGTATTGTAAAGCGATTTCAACATTGACGCCTTCGGCTTCTTTTTCCGTATAAAAAATTGTGTCATTTTTGATGACTTTGTTTTGGTTGATGTAGCGCACATATGAAGCCACGCCCCCTTCGAAATAAAATTGATAAATTGGATGGGGAAAATCTAGCGCGGTTTTGTCAACGGCTTTTTCTTCGGGCGAACGGTTATCAGCGATGATTATATGAATGCCTTTGGATAAATACGCGTATTGACGCAGATGGTCAATAATTGTTTTCCATTCAAAATTTAAAGTTTCAAAAATGGAACTATCCGGACGAAAAGTAATGGTCGTGCCATGGTCTTTACATTTGCCAATGGCTTTGGCTTTTTTTTGTGGATTGCCAATTTTAAAATTTTGTTCCCAAATTTCACCGCCCAGATGGACTTCAGCTCTAAGGTCGGTCGAAAGCGCGTTGACGACCGAAACACCGACGCCGTGCAAACCACCGGAAATTTTATAACCATCACCACCGAATTTACCGCCGGCGTGTAATTTGGTTAAGACAACTTCCAAAGCGCTGGTGCCGGTTTGAGGATGGATGTCGACTGGGATACCGCGCCCGTTATCGCGTACGGACACAGTGTGGTCGGGGAGTAATGTTACTTCGATGCGGTCGCAATGTCCAGCCATGGCTTCGTCAACAGCGTTATCAACAACTTCCCAAATCAAATGATGCAAGCCGGTTGGGCCGGTGGAACCGATGTACATGCCAGGGCGACGACGGACCGCTTCTAGCCCTTCCAAAACTGTAATACTTTTCGCGTTATAGCCCGAAGTCGCTTTGTTGTCTTTGGCAGGCGCGGTTTTATTTATTTTTTGCGCGATTGTCGGCGTTGGTGTTGCTTTTACAATCTGGGCAACCGGTTCTAATTTTTTTTTAACCGGTTTTGCTTTTGCAGAAATTCCTCCGATTACTTTTCTTGTTGGCATAATATAAAATAATTCAAAATTCAAAACTAAAAAGTCAAAATTAAAGTGTCGCTTTGGCGACAGATTTTAACAACTATATTCTATCATATTTTAAGTCCACGCACAAGGGTTTTCTTTACGGTGTTTTTCGTGTATAATATAGGTATTGTATAAATTACTAATTATTATGTATAGTCAATTAGACGATAAATTTACCAATAAACCCGGCGCGACCGGTGTTGGATTACCGACAGCGACGACCCATTTTTCCAAGTATGAAGACCCGACCGGAGAGTTTAAAGAAAAAGAATTTGAGCGAGCGATGTGGTATGTAAAACATAAATTTACTTTGCGTAAGTGGCTGTTTGGAATTATTATTGGCGTCAACATTTTACTTTGGGTACCCAGCTTAATTCATTGGGTAACTTACGCCGTTGTGGGGTTAAGAAGCGATGAAAATTTAGCGTTACAGTTATCGCAATTTCCAGATTATACAGTTTTGCATGAACATTACGGGGCCGCCCCTTTACAAATTGGCAGTCCGCTGGGTTTGCCGGGTGGGGTGGGTAAATATGATTTAATTTCGACAGTTACTAATCCCAACGCTCGTTTTAGGGTAGCGTTTGATTATTTTTTCGCGGTAGATGGTACGTCCACGCCGGCGCAGTCGGCAGTGTTTATGGCGGGCGAGTCCCGGCCGTTGGTATTTTTTGGTTATGAGAGTTTTAGTCCGGGGGTAGGTGATATTATTATTCAAAATGTGCGCTGGCAAAGGATTGACAGCCACACTATACCTGATAGTATTACTTGGCAGAGCGAGCGGTTGAATTTTAGCGTGTCTGATCTTACTTTTGTGCCGGCCACTTATGGTCAGGCCAATGCCGGCGTGGTGCAATTCAGTTTAACCAATAATTCTGCTTATGGTTATACCGAGCCGGATTTTTATGTGGCTTTTTTGCAAAATAATGATTTGACCGGGGTTTCTCCTTTACAAATTTCTAACTTTACGGCGCAAAGTCGGCGGGCGGTTGATATTCGCACTTTTGCCGACAATATTTCCGCGTCCGAAGTGGTGGTTTATCCGCTGATTAATTTATACAATAAATCAGAATATATTG
This sequence comes from Candidatus Magasanikbacteria bacterium RIFOXYC2_FULL_42_28, assembly GCA_001784435.1. Taxonomy (GTDB): domain Bacteria; phylum Patescibacteriota; class Patescibacteriia; order Magasanikbacterales; family GWA2-37-8; genus XYD2-FULL-41-14. The sequence continues at coordinate 275,005 of MFQZ01000001.1, read as the reverse complement.
TTCCAGCGCGGTAAACCGAGAATATTATCACTATGGGTTTTTTTGCAAAATATTCTTGGCGTAATTTTGATTGGCCGCTCGCGTTGGCTGTTTTTTTGCTTTCGGCCGTGGGCTTAACGGCAATTTATAGTATTGACTTGTCGCGGGGGACGGAATTGGTTTTATTAAAAAGGCAATTGTTGGCGGTCGGGATTGGTTTGGTATTATTTTTTGGGGCAAGCGCGACCGCGCCGAATTTTTGGCGCGCTTATGCTAAATGGTTTTATGGTTTTTGTTTAATTTTACTTTTGGCCGTGCTTTTTTTTGGCGAAAATATTCGCGGTACGACCGGTTGGTTTACTTTTTATGGTTTTAGTTTCCAACCGGTGGAATTGGCTAAACTGGGTTTGATTTTAATTTTGGCTTATGTGGTGGCTAATTTCGGTCGTCGCTTTGAACGCCCGTTATTTTTCTTTGGTACGGCTATCATTACCGGTAGCGCGGTGATTTTAATTTTATTCCAACCGGATTTGGGATCAGCGGTTATTGCCGGCATGATTTGGTTTGGAACAATGGTACTTGTGGGTGTGCGTCGTTCATATATTATGGGGTTATTGATTTTGTTAGTGGGCGTGGGCGTGGCAACTTGGTTTTTTTTACTCGCGCCTTATCAAAAAGATCGGGTGCTTACTTTTATTGATCCGGCGCGTGATCCGCTGGGTGCCGGTTATAATACCGCCCAAGCCACTATTGCCATTGGTTCCGGACGTTTGTTTGGGAGGGGCTTGGGTTTTGGTTCGCAGTCGCAATTAAAATTTTTGCCAGAAGCGCAGACCGATTTTATTTTCGCGTCCATTGCCGAAGAATTGGGTTTTGCCGGCGCGGCGGCCGTGATTGTCTTGTTTGGATTTTTATTGTGGCGTTTGTTGCGCTTGGCGGCTTCAAGTGGCGACGACTTTTACGCTGTTTTTATTTCCGGTGTGGCCGTGGCGTTGTTCGGGCAATTTATTGTTAATGTGGGGGCGAATTTAGGGTTATTGCCGGTTACCGGTGTTACCTTGCCGTTTGTGTCTTATGGTGGTTCTTCTTTGATTGTTAATTTGTTGATGATTGGGATGGTGGAGAGTATGGTGGTGCGAAGATATTAGTGATAATGTCAAAATCCAAATTTCCAATTTCCAATCAATTTCAAAATTCAAATATCAAATGAAATTTAAACTTAAAACAAAAATGAAGCCGGCCGGCGACCAACCACAAGCGATTAAGAAATTAACCGCTGGTTTGGATTCGGGTATGAGTCGACAGACATTGTTGGGTGTAACGGGTTCGGGCAAAACTTTTACGATTGCCAACGTCATTGAAAAAACGCAGTTGCCGACTTTGGTAATGGCGCACAACAAAACTTTGGCCGCGCAGTTGTGTAATGAATTCCGCGAATTTTTTCCGGGTAGCGCCGTGGAATATTTTGTTTCTTATTATGATTATTACCAGCCCGAGGCATATATGCCGGGTTCAGACACCTATATTGAAAAAGAGGCGATGATTAACCAAGAAATTGATCGTTTGCGTCATGCGTGCACGCAGGCGTTACTGTCGCGCAAAGATGTGATTGTGGTTTCGTCCGTGTCGGCGATTTACAGTCTGGGCTCACCCACGGAATATTTGCGTTCGGCTTTGCGGTTGGAATTGGGACAGAAAATTGATCGCAATGGTGTTGTGCGAAAATTAGTGGATTTGCAATTTGAACGGACGAATGGGGATTTGGCGCGCGGACAATTTCGTTTGCGAGGTCCCGTATTAGAAATTGTGCCGGCGCATGAAGAAAAAATTTATCGTTTAGAAATTTCGGATAAAATTGCGCGTGTGGAAATTTTGGATGTGGTAACGCGAAAAGTGGTGCGCGATGCGAGTGAGGTTTGGCTGTATTCCACCAAACATTATGTAGCATCGCCGTCAGATACCGAACGGGCTTTTGCGCAAATTCGCAGTGATTTGGAAGATCAATTAAAATATTTTGAAGACGCAGGCAAAGTTTTGGAACACGAACGTCTAAAACGCCGGACGCGTTATGATTTGGAGATGATAAAAAATATTGGTTATTGCAGTGGGATTGAAAATTATTCGCGATATTTTGATGGGCGCGCTGTTGGGGACGCGCCGTTTACTTTGTTGGATTATTTTCGCGAGTGCGATAAGGATTTTTTAACAGTGGTGGATGAATCGCATGTTACTATTCCGCAAATCGGCGGAATGTTTAATGGCGATCGGGCGCGTAAAAACACTTTGATTGAGCATGGGTTTAGATTGCCGTCAGCGCGCGACAATCGTCCGCTTACTTATCCGGAATTTGAAAAGCGCGTGAACAAAATGATTTTTGTTTCGGCCACGCCGTCGGTGTTTGAAATTAAAGAAAGTGAACAAGTGGTGGAACAAATTGTGCGTCCGACGGGGTTGATTGATCCGGAGGTGATTATTAGGCCGGTGACGGGGGGAAATATCAAAAATAAAATATCAAAAATCAAAAATAGCGAGAGTGGCTTGTCTCAAATTGATGATTTAATTATTCGTATCGACGAGCGCGTAAAAATTAATGAGCGCGTTTTGGTCACGACGCTCACCAAAAAAATGGCCGAGGATTTAAATGATTATTTGTTGAAAAAAGGTGTGAAAGTAAAGTATCTTCACAGTGAAATTGATACTTTGGAACGTATTGAAATTATTACTGATCTGCGGCGCGGGAAAATTGATGTGATTGTCGGGGTGAATTTGTTGCGCGAGGGTTTGGATTTGCCCGAGGTGTCGCTGGTGGCTATTTTGGATGCGGACAAAGAAGGGTTTTTGCGTTCTGAAACGAGTTTAATTCAAACTATCGGCCGGGCGGCGCGCAATGTCAATGGCCAAGTAGTGCTGTATGCCGACAGTATCACCGGTTCAATTAAACGCGCGTTGTCGGAAACTGATCGGCGGCGAACCGTGCAAATTGCCTATAACAAAAAACATAATATCACGCCCAAAACCATTCAAAAAAATATTCGCGATATTTTAAGTGAGTTTGGTTTGACGCGGACGGCGGGCGCGGGCAAACGCGGGCACAGTAGGGCCAAGAAAATTTTGGAATTAGACCTAAAAGGCGACACGCGGCCCTTGCCGGAAATAATCAAAGAAAAAGAAATGGAAATGCGCAAAGCCGCCAAAGAATTGGAATTTGAATTGGCCGCGATTTTGCGGGATGAGATTGGAGAATTGAAGAAACGTCTATAATTTGATATACTAATTATCGTATGGAATGGATTGATAATTTCAAAAATCATCACGACGATCTGTTTGTTTATCAAAAATCAACTGAACGCCATGTTCACGATGTTTTTTTGTATCGGTATTTATTGCGTTATCTGCCACCGAGCGTCACCCCCAACCGCTTAACGGTTTTGCGCATAATTATGACTCCGCCGGTATTTTTGTTGGTGTTGTTCAATCATTACGCTTGGGGCGCGACTCTGTTTATTTTAACCGCTTTTACCGATGCCATGGATGGCTCAATGGCGCGGATGCGTGGTCAAATTACCGATTTTGGCAAATTATTTGATCCTTTGGCCGATAAACTATTGATCGGTTCAATGGTTTTGCTTTTGGTGTTTCGTTATTTTCCCGATTGGTTGGGTTTGACAATTTTGGTCGTAGAAATTTTGTTTATTATCGCCGCGTATATTTCGCATCAATATTTTCACATTACGCGGATGGCGAATGTTTGGGGGAAAATAAAAATGTGGCTACAAGTGGTGGCGACATTTTTGGTTTTGCTCGCGCTTTTGTTGGATTTCCCATTGTTATTTGCGGTCGCTTTTTGGCTGTTTGGGTTCGCGATTGGTTTCGCGTTGATTAGCTTGTTTACTTACGGGATCTAAAAAATATATTAAAAAATCAGCGCGTGTGTCAGCTGATTTTTTTGTTTTAATTATTTTATTTCAATTTCTTCGCCTAAAAATTTTGGTTGTTTATTTGTCAGTAGATCAATAAATACCTTGACGCGCGCTAATTTTTCGCGCAATTTTGTCCGCAATCCGCGGTAAGTATTGATATCTTTCGCGTTATACCCGACGGCTTCTAAATTTTTGGCTTGGGCGATATATATTGCGCGCCGGTTGTGAAATTCTTGGGATATAATCGTAAATTTATCTTGGCCAAAAATTTTATTTAATCGCACGACCGAATCATAAGTCCGAAAACCGGCGTAGTCCAAATATATTTTGTTCTCCGGAATGCCACGCGCCACTAATTCATTTTTCATATCCTCCGGCTCGTTATATTTTTTGGTGCCGTTATCGCCACTAATCACAATGTTATCAATTTTTTGGTTATTAAACAAGTCAACGGCCGCTTGGATGCGGTAAACAAAGTAGCCGTTTAATTGTCCGGATGGGGCGTATTTTGTGGTTCCTAAAAGTAGGCCGACTTTGTTGTGGGGGATTTCGGTGGCGTCATTATATGTTAAATCATTGGTAGCGTGTTCAATTTTAAAATCGGCAAGCCAAATGATAGCGAGAGTCGTGAAGATTAATATTGGTAATATCCATTTAAGTTTTTTCATAAAATTACATCTCACAAATTTCCAGCGGTAAATTATCCGGATCATTAAAAAAAGTCAATCTTTTTCCCGTGCGCGCGTCAACGCGAGGTTGTTCGGTCGTGATACCAAGCTCGTTTAATTTCGTTATCATTTCATCAAAATTTTCCACATCAAATGCTAAGTGTCGCAAACCGCAAGCTTCTGGCCAGGCCGGGCGTTTTGGGGGATTGGGGAAAGACATTAATTCAATTATAATGTTTCCCGCGTCTAAATATAAAATCGTTGATTGTCTTTCTGACCGGTCAATTGTTTTAATTAATTTAAAACCAAGTTTGCCAATGTAAAAATTTCTGGAAATTTCCAAATCGGAGGCGATAATGGCGACGTGATTGACGGTTTTGAAAAGCATGTTATTTTTTTATCCGTATATAATATCAAGAAAGGCCACCTTGTCAGGTGGCCTTATGTTGAAGTTCTTTGACGTTTTTAACGAGTGCGCGTTGGTCTTCGTTTGCTCGTCTGGCCGCGTCTTTGAATACTTGCTTTTTTTCTTTTTCAGAAGCGTGCAAAAAGAATCTGGCGAATTCGCCGGTTTTTTGTTTTTCTTTTGTTGCCGCAAAAAAACTAAATATACTCATATCATTTTTTCTAGGTCTTCTTTATTATACCGTTCTTTGATATATTCGTCAATCGGCTGGTCGTTTGGTTCTATTTTTACAACTTCTTCGACTGTATTTTTTTCATAGTCCTTTTTTACAAGAAAAACAGTCACTTTTTCACCAAATTTTTCTATAATTTGGTTTATCGTTTCCTTGGCCCCGATAAATTGTTCAATAAATGATTCTTTTGGTATATTGCGTCCCTCGGCTTGTTCGCGTTTTTCCGTAAATTTCCAAGCGGTGGCTGGATGTTGATAGACATAGAAAATAAACACCCCGCGTCCTTTGTCTAAAGAACGTTTAATATTTTCAGCGGCTTTGGTATGTTTTGAAAAAGTTCCGTCTAGGACGAAACTTTGTTTTTGTGTTAAAACAAAGTCATGAATTTTTTCCACAATCAATGATATGGCGCTTTGAAATAAATAGGAATTGTTGCCAGTATATCCAGGTAGTTCGTGGCGGATGTCGTCGCCATCAATTCGGATTACCTGGTGTTTTCTGCCTTTCTCAAGAATGGAGATGATGTTTTTAGAAAATTCAGTTTTTCCGGCGCCAGGGGATCCGGCCATAAATACCGAGACCGGCGTTTCGTCCGGTTGATATTTATTTTTGTCCGTTCGTTCCTTCGCGATTCTTTTTCTATTTTTTCTGGCAAAGGCAGTAGCCGATGATTGAATAGTGGGATTGTCCATAATTTTATTTTAAATACTTCATTATTTTGTCCACCGTTTCTTTCGCGGTCAAATTAGTATTATCAATTTCCTGGCCAGTATGAATTTTACTGGTAATATCATACACATACCGAGCCGAATCCTCGCCGTAAATTTTTTCACGTTTGGCATCTCTCTCAATACATTTTTCCACCGTACTCATGAGTGTAAAAAATACCACTTGGTCGTTAAATTTTTTTTGCAAGTCGTCAATTTGTTCTTGGTAGTAAAAACAGCCGTCAATTATAAAAGTTTCATTACTTTGCCCAACTAAATCCAAAATTATTTCGTTGGCTTTTAAAAAATTTTCAATCGGAATTCCGTCCGCGGGCGCTAAATCATTATCATCCAAAATTTTGTCCAACGATAAATATTGAGCGTCAAGTTTTTGCGCTAAAATTTTGGCGACCGTGGTTTTGCCAACGCCGAGTGGGCCGCGGATTACGATTATTTTGGGCATGGGTCAAAATATTAATCTATAAGCAATACCATTTTTCCACTGGGGGTTATTCCATTCTTTGAAGCCGAGTTTTTTGCACAATCCTTGCATCGGTTTATTTTTAAAATCAGTTTCTGTGACTACTCCAATTGTGCCTTTACTTTTGGCGTATTCTATACATTTTTGCATTAATTTTTCTCCTATTCCAAGTTTTTGAAAATTCTGGTCTACTAAAATTTCACGAATGAAAAAGATATTTTCTTCCCACCAGCCTCTATCAATCGAACAAAAAGCTGCAAATTCACTTCCTTTTTTTGCGAGCAAATATAAACTGTTTTCCGGGTCAAAATGTTTTTTAAGTGAATCAATGGTTTCATCGTTATAAGTATATTCAAATGATTGCCGGCCACGCAGGAATTCGATTTCGTCTTGGTTTTTTATTGTCGTGATAACGATGCCGTTCATATTTGATTTCTTTAATTTATTCGTCTCGTGCCGTAAGGTGGATTAATTCAGGTGGAATTTTTCGGACGCGAATTTTCGTTTTCTTATTTAAAAATAATTTTACCAATCGGTGTAGCCCGTCCAAAGTTAGCCATTTTCCCTTTTTGTTTTTCATTATGTCAATCGGATAAGAAGTGTCTGTGGCCTGAATTTTGTTGTAGTGTTCTATAAATTGATCTGGGTTATTAATAACTTCGTTAGGAGTAATTACAATGTTACCATCGACATCTTCCCAAAATGGAATATCAAAAATCCACAGTAATTCGCTGATATTTATTTCTTCCACCGGAACTTTGAGAGCCCATAGTTTTTCGTTGTCTCGCCAAAAAGGCAAATCAAAAGCATGTTCGGTATGTTCGGGGTGGACGTAAATTTGTTTAGAAGCGGTAATAAATTTATTATTTAAAAGCAATTGTTAAGGCGAATAATATTAGTGCCACGCCCAAACATTTATTTAAAATATATTGGAATTTGATATATATTGATTTAATTTTGTGGTGGGTAAAAAATAGGGATAAAATTGAGGCCATAACAAAAGTATTTAGTGGCATCGCAATTGCTAATATTGCCACTACCCATGATGAAGTAGCCGTTGATAACACGGTGGCAAAAATGCTGGCGAAGAATAAATATGCGCCCGCGCTTAAGATGTTGGTTAAGAAGCCAATTTTTATTGCTTGGGGCACCGTGATGTTATCGTGTTCAGTGGGCGTATCGGTTTTCTGCGTTCTAATTTTCATCAGTAAGGTTTTGATACCCAAATATATTAGATAGCCAGCGCCTAAAAATTTGACAGTGCTGAATGCGAGTGGCGAACTTTGGATAATAAGCGAGATCCCAAAAACGGCGAGTGTAATATGGATAAAATTGCCTAGAGCAAATCCGAGCGCAGTCCAAAAGCCGATCTTTCGCGAATAAACGAGAGAATTTCGGATTATCAATACAAAAAGAGGGCCGGGTGTGAGCCAGGCCATGACGTGGATGGATAGGATTGTGCCGATTAGGGCGAAGTTTTGCATTTTTGGTTGTTAGATTTTTATAGAATTATTTTTCTTTTTCCATTAAATATTCATCTTCACCATCCGGATTGATTATCGTTTTTAAATATTTAAACCCCGCTTTTTCGTATGCTTTAATTGCGGCGATGTTGTTTGGGTTTGGTCCGATGATGCAACTCTCAACATTTAATTTTTTAAATACAAAATCTTTTAAAAATTTTTGGATAATGACACTGCCGAGACCTTTGTGTTGAAAATCTTTCTCTCCGATAAACAAATCAATACCGGCGGCGCTTTGATCGATTTGAATTATTTTTTTGTAATCGGGATAATCATTTATTTTATACATTTGAATTTGTCCGATGGGCGCATTATCATAAAAAATAATAAAACAGGATGTGGGTGTTTCGCCGTTGATTCGCGGAATATATTTCTTTTCTATGTCCGCGATTGTTTGTTTGCCGTGACCATATCCTTCTTTAACATGTGATGAAGTAAGCCACTTGTGGGTGAGTGGAAGATCAACAGCAGAAAGCGGTTTAAAGGATATATTATTGTTTATTGATTCAGACATAATAATATATAATAAGTTTACTTAATTTTACCTTAAATTCACCATACGGTCAATTGACTTTTTAAGACAAAATTGGTATGGTATAGGTAGTTCTTTTATTCCAACTTATATATTGCGACCCACTTTTGGGTCATTTTGGCGTTTGGTGATAACCACCCCCTCGCCCCTCCTTGAAAAGGAGGGGAAAATTGAGTGAACGTTGGACAGAGATCCCGATTTTCATCGGGATGACAATATTGTAATGTATGCAAAACAAAATTATTATCAAAGGCGCACGCGAACACAATTTGAAAAATGTTAATTTGGAGTTGCCTCGCAATCAGATGATTGTTTTTACGGGGTTGTCGGGATCGGGCAAGTCTTCTTTGGCGTTTGATACGATTTTTGCCGAGGGGCAGAGGCGGTATATTGAGTCATTGTCGGCTTACGCTCGGCAGTTTTTGGGTGGGATGCAAAAGCCGGATGTGGATGAAATTGAAGGGTTGTCGCCGGCGATTTCGATTGATCAAAAGGCGCATAGTGCGAATCCGCGTTCGACCGTGGCGACGATTACGGAAATTTATGATTATTTGCGGGTTCTTTTTGCGCGTGTGGGGGTGCCACATTGTCCGGATTGTGGGAGTAAGATTGAGAAGATGACGGTGGATGAGATGGGTGCGAGAATTTCCAATTTCCAATTTCCAATTTCCAAAGTGACGGACGAAGACGCGAAGATTTCTCGTCGGCCAAAAGGCCTCGCTCGAAATGACAGTAAAGAGATTGTTGTTTTGTCGCCGGTGGTGCGAGGCAGGAAGGGGGAGTATTATCAGATGCTTTATGATTTGTATAATTCTGGGTATTTGGAAGTGCGGGTGGATGGGAAAATAAAAAGTTTGCGCGAGCGGATAATTTTGGAAAAGAATTTTAAGCATACGATTGAGGTGGTGGTTGATCGAGTGCCACTCGCTGTCATTTCGACGACGAAGGAGAAATCTCTATCCCAATTACCGGCGGATGGAGATCCCTCGTCGCCCCTTAAGGGCTCGCTCGGGATGACAGATAACCAACGACTTGCCGAAGCGGTGGAGGCGGCGGTGAATTTGTCTAAGGGGTTGTGCGCTGTGATCTATGCGGACGGCGAAGAACAGACATTCTCTACTTTGTATTCTTGTCCGAAAGATGGTTTTAGTTTTCCGGAAATTGAGCCACGACTTTTTTCGTTTAATAGTCCGTATGGATATTGCGAGGCGTGTACTGGGCTTGGCACGAAAGAATTATTTTCAGTGGAAGATTGCCCGGTGTGTTTGGGTAAGCGTTTGAATGTTAACGCGCTAAGCGTAAAAATTGGCGGGAAAAATATTTGGGAAATTACGAATTTGTCTATTAGTGAGGCGCGCGAGTTTTTCGCGGCGTTGGAATTAGATTTGCCTGAACGTACGATGCAAATTTGCGGAATGGTTTTGAAAGAAATTCAAAATCGATTGCAGTTTATGTATGACGTGGGGTTGCATTATTTAACTTTGAATCGTAAGGCCGGGACTTTGTCGGGCGGGGAAGCGCAACGGATACGACTGGCGTCGCAGGTGGGGACGCGCCTTGTGGGGGCGTTGTATGTATTGGATGAGCCGACAATTGGTTTGCATCAACGTGATAATGACCGGTTGGTGAAAACTTTGCGGGCGTTGTGCGATGCGGGAAATACGATAATAGTAGTAGAACACGACGAGGATACAATTAAGGTGAGTGATTGGATTGTGGATATTGGTCCCGGGGCGGGGAAGCATGGGGGCGAGATTGTGTATTCTGGCACGGTGAAAGATTTGCTGTCAGCGAAACACAAAAGCAGTTCTTTAACCGGCAAGTATCTGCGTGGCGAAGTAACTATTCCCATGCCATTGAAACGGCGTGAGGTTGATCGCGCGACGCCGAAATTAAAAATTAAAAAAGCGAATTTGCATAATTTAAAAAATATTAATGTGGAAATTCCGTTGCGCCGGTTTGTCTGTTTGACCGGCGTGTCGGGTTCGGGTAAGTCAACTTTGATGAATGAAGTTTTGCGGCCGGCTGTCATGAACAAAATATTTCGCCAGAAAAAGAAATTGGAAAATTGTTTGGAAGTTTCCGGCTTGGAATATTTGGATGGTGTGATAACGATTGACCAGTCGTCCATTGGTCGGACTTCGCGCAGTAACCCGGCGACTTATACCAAATGTTTTGACCATATTCGGGCGTTGTTTGCCGAAACGGCCGAGGCGCGCATGCGGGGGTACACGGCTTCGCGGTTTAGTTTTAATGTCAAAAATGCCGGCCGGTGCGAAAATTGCGAGGGCAAAGGCGTGCTGGAAATTGAAATGCATTTTTTGCCGAGTGTGGAAGTGACTTGTGATGTGTGTAAGGGTTTGCGGTTTACGAATGAGACATTGGCTGTGAGTTATAACGGAAAAAATATTGCCGAGGTCTTGGCAATGACGATTGAAGACGCCGAGGAATTTTTCCGCGATATTCCGATGATTTATGACAAGTTGAAAATTTTAAACGAAGTGGGTTTGGATTATTTAACTTTGGGGCAATCGGCCACGACTTTGTCGGGTGGGGAAGCGCAACGAATTAAATTGTCACGGGAGTTGGCGCGTTATGGCACGACGAAAACTTTGTATTTGTTAGATGAGCCGACGACCGGTTTGCATTACGATGATGTGCGGAAGTTATTAGAAGTTTTACAGCGTTTGGTATCGCAAGGAAATACGATTTTGGTAATTGAGCATAATTTGGATATAATAAAAGCGGCGGATTGGGTGATTGATTTGGGGCCGGAAGGGGGCGATAAGGGCGGGCAGGTGGTGGCGGTGGGGACGCCGGAGGAGGTGGCGAAAAAGGCGGCGAGTTTTACGGGGGCTTATTTAAAAAGAGTTATATAGCAAAACAAAAACCACCCGCCACTTTGATTGTAAAATATATATTTATATCATGACTTAAATCATGATATACTTTACAGCCAAAGTGGGGCGCGGGTGGTTCTTGGAACCTCCTTTCTGGTGGCCCCGGGTGGAGTTCGTGGTCAGATGAGCTGATCGCTAGCGTTGGGCTTCTGTTCGAACAGCTTGTTCATCTTGGCGCGGGCGCGTCGGTTGAAGTACGTCGCCGAGACGAAGCCAATGGTGAGGCCAAGGAGAACCGCCGCTCCACATGCGAACAATGCGTGCAACATGTCTTCCTCCGAAGAGTTGGGGTTCGCTGGGATTATATAATTAAATGGTATGTTATGTCAATTAAATTAGTATGTTAGATATCCAGAAAAAATTAAAAAAATTACCCGATGCACCCGGCGTATATCTATTTTATAATTCAAAAAAAGAATTAATTTATGTTGGCAAGGCAACGAGTTTGCGTTCACGGGTGCGGTCGTATTTTCGGGGCGCGCGCAGTAGTCGCCCAATCGAACAAATGATGCATGAAGTCGTGGATATAAAAGTAGAAGTGACAGATTCGGTTTTGGAGGCGATTATTTTGGAGGGGAAATATATTAAGGAAAAACAGCCGAAGTATAATGTTGATTGGAGAGATGATAAAAGTTGGAATTATTTGGTGGTTACAAAGGATAAATTTCCGAAGGTTTTGGTGGTGCGACAGCATGAGTTGGATGGAGATTCCTCGTCGGCGCGAGCTTCGCTCGGAATGACAAAAAACGGCGCCCGCTCCCACCTCACCCTCGCCCTCCCCTCGGGCAGGGGAAGGAAAAACGTGTTTGGCCCGTACCCAGGATTAAATACGGCGGCGACTTTGAAAATTTTGCGGAGTTTATTTTTGTATTCTACTTGTTCGCCCGGGCAAACGCGTCCGTGTTTTTATCGGCAGATTGGTTTGTGTTTGGGCGTTTGCGATGGGGGAATCACGCCAGCTGAATATCGTCAGAAAGTTATCAATCCTTTGAAATTATTTTTAAGTGGCCAAAAAAAATCGCTTCTGCGGAGCTTGAATACAAAAATGGTTCAAGCATCGCGCGTGGAAAATTTTGAAGAAGCGGGGAGATTGCGAAATCAAATTAAAGCGTTAAATAGAATTCAGGATATCGCGCTTTTGAATAAAAGTTTTACCATTGATCCGTCCGGGCAGAGCGGTGAGATGCGGATTGAAGGTTATGATATTTCCAATTTGGGCGCTACTGGCAAGGTTGGGAGTATGGTAGTATTTAAAGGTGGTGTGCCGTCTAAAACCGATTATCGCAAATTTAATATTAAAACCGTGGTTGGCCAAAGCGATGTTGATTGTTTAAAGGAAGTTTTGTCGCGCCGATTGAAACATAGCGAGTGGCCGATGCCAGCTGTATTTTTAATTGATGGCGGCGTGCCCCAGGTGAACGCGGTAAAATCAGTGTTAAATAATTTGAAAATAGATATTCCGGTTGTGGGTATTGCCAAAGGCGCAAAACGGAAGCGCAATGATTTGGTGGTGGTCGGCACTAATGCTAAAATACAAGACATGCCCGTACCTAAATGGGCGCAAAAAAATTTAGAGGTTTTAATTAAAGTGCGCGATGAAGCCCATCGGTTTGCCATTAAATTTCAACGTGAAAAGCGAAAGATTAAAGATAATAAATAATTTGGACAAAAAATGGTATCAGTGGTAGAATATAATTACACTTCAAAGGTAAATTAATATGGATCTTAAAGAAAAATTTGTGTCTCAAGGCAAAGAATTGGGCGATGAAGTAAAAAAGAAAACTTTAGGTTATATATTGGCCGCGTTGGGGCTGGTTTCTGGTTTAGCGTGGAATGAGGCTATTAAAGCAATTATTGAACAATTATTCCCTTTGGAAGCCAATGGTATTTGGGCAAAACTGATTTATGCGTTGATTATCACATTGGTGGCTGTTTTCATTTCTGTTTATTTGCTTAAATTGGAAAAGAAGAAAGAATGAGCAAAGGTATTGACATTTTATTAAAAATATATTAAACTGTTGCCTATATGCCAATCGGCAAAATCCAACCGGATTCCTGGAAGGAAGCGTTAAAATTCATGGGGCATTGCCCGCTTTGTAACGGGATTTATTCCCCCAACAGCGCACAGAAATTAAATTCTGCCGGCGCGGCGAATTTGGTGCATTTGACTTGCGAGAAATGTAGCGGTGGGTTTATCGCGATGGTGATGGTGTCGCCGGCCGGACTAAGTTCGGTAGGAATGGTTACGGATTTGAATTATGGCGACGCGATGCGCCTGCATAATAAAGAAGAGATTACGATGGATGAAGTAATCGAGGGCTACGAATTTTTAAAACAAAAATGGTATTAATTAAAAATATTTTATGACTTATCAGTTGTCTGCGATGTTACGGGTGAAAAAACCTGAAACAGTTCGCGCCGAACATGGAATCCCGGCTGAAGTGTACGGGGTGACGAAGGAAAATCAAAGTTTGGTTTTGCCATACAATGAATTTTTCAAAATTTATAAGGATGCTTCCGAATCCAGTTTGTTGGATTTGACAGTTGACGGTAAGGACGCCGGTAAGGTGTTGGTGCAAGAGTTGCAATTTGAGCCGGTTTCTGGTAAAATTACGCATGTTGATTTGCGTCGGATTGATATGAAAAAAGAGCTTACGGTATTTGTGGAATTGAAATTTGTCGGTGAATCGCCGATAGTTAAATCATCGGGTGGCACTTTGGTAAAAAATCTTGACCGTGTGGAGGTTAAATGTCTGCCGAATGACTTGGTGGAATATGTTGAGGTGGATTTGAGCGTGTTGAAAACTTTTGAGGATTCTATTCGTGTGAAGGATCTGAAGGCGCCGGCCGGTGTGGTAGTAACAAGACCGCAAGGCGAGAGCGTCATTGCTACGGCCAAGCCGGCTTTGACTGAAGACCAGATTAAAGCCATGGAAGAAGCGTCTAAGACCGCCGATATTAGCAAGATTGAGGTGGCCGGCAAGAAAGAAGAGCCAGTCGAAGGTGAAGAGGGCGCGGAAGCCAAGGATGGTGAGAAGAAGGAAGACAAGAAAGATGGTGATAAGGGCGATAAAAAAGAAGAGAAAAAGTAATTTAGATGTTTTAAAACCCCTTCGGTTGCGTGCCGGAGGGGTTTTGTGTTAAAATATCCAATATGAAATATATTTCTTTGGGTAATATTTGTTGGCCGAATCGGTCTCGTAAAAATTTAATCATTGCCGGCGCCGGGTTGTTTGTTTTATTGATTTTGGTAGTTTGGCTTTTATTGACGTTTGGCAATGTCAAAACAGATGTTAATTTTTTGACTGTTAATCACGGGCCAAAATTTTTTAGTGTGTTAGATGGCCTGCCGGTAACGAGTACGGAAGCGCAAACTCCGGGCGTGGTGGCGGTGATGATTGATAATTTTCCAGTGGCGCGTCCGCAGTATGGGTTGGCGCAGGCGAAAGTGGTTTATGAAGTGCCGGTTGAAGGTGGGCTGACGCGGTTTATGGCAATGTTTGATAGGGGTACCAATATCGCTCGAGTTGGGCCGGTACGTAGCGCTCGGCCGTATTTTTTGGATTGGCAGGCGGAGTATGGTAAACCGCTCTACATGCACTCTGGCGGTTCGCCCGAGGCGCTGTCGCTAATCAAAAAGAGTGATTATTTTGACGCGAATGAATTTTATTTTGGACAATATTATTGGCGCACGTCCGATAGTTATGCTCCGCATAATTTATTTACCAGTAGTGAGTTATGGAATAAATTAGCGCTGAAATTTTCGACAACAACTATTGTTTGGTCTGGTCGTAAATTTGATAATAACGCCCCGGCCAGCTCATCGCCCGCGTCTTCGGTTTTGATAAAATATAATTCCGGTTATCACATCGGTTGGAAATTTGATAGCAGTCAGAGTGTGTATGAGCGATTATTGAATAATGTTTTGTATTCGGACGCGTCAAGCGAAATTATCAATGCGAATAATGTGGTAATTCAATATGTAAAAATCCGCTCACTAGATGAAGTTGATCGCAAAGAAATTGTGACGATTGGCAGTGGTTCGGCGCGGGTGTTGCGCGATGGTCGGATAATTTACGCGCAATGGCAAAAAGACGCAACCGAAAGTCGGACGATTTTTTCGGATTTAAACGGAGAAGAAATTAAATTTAAACCGGGGGTTACTTGGATTCAAATTGTGCCGTGGGAGGTGGTGGTTGAAGTGATCAATTGAATTATTACCACGCGATCAAGTCCGGCCAAATCTTTTTTGATTTCTATTTGGGCAGATGGGAAGATGTTTTTTACGAGTGTACGAATGTCAGTGGTTTGGCTGGGGTCGATTTCGAGGAGTAGCGTAATGGAAGATTGAAGATTGAAGATTGAAGATTTTAACTGTGTGAGTAATTTTTCGTAGAGGGATAGTCCGTTTTGATTATCCGCGACTAGAGCCAGTTTCGGCTCTTTTTTTATTGACTGTTCATTATCAAATTGCGATTGAGTGAGGTAGGGGAGATTGGCGGTGATGATGAGCGAAGATTGAAGACTGAAGATTGAAGATTTTGCGATTGGCTCAATCAAATTGCCTTGGTGAAAATTTATTTTTACGTTATGTTTTTTGGCATTTTTTTTGACGACTCTAAGTGCGCGATGCGAGATATCAATCGCGTGGGTTGTGATGCCGGTCTGTTTGTTTGTTGCAGTGTTTAATTGTTGCAGTGTTTTATTTATCGCGATTGGAATACAGCCGGAGCCGGTGCCGACGTCGATGAGTGTTATTGGATGTGGCGAACCGGATAGAGATTCCTCCTTCGCCGTCGGAATGACAGATAAGTTTTGCGATTTAAAGATATTGGATATTAGCGATATTGCCGTTTCGACGAGTATTTCCGTATCTGGTCGTGGCACTAAGACATTTTTATTAACAAAAAAATCAAGGCCAAAAAATTCTTTGTGGCCTGTTATGTAGGCGATAGGCACGTCGTTGTTTCGGCGTGACAAATTAATATAAATTTTTAGAAGTTGCCACGGGTTTGGGCGAAATTCCGGATGGGTGATTATAAATTCTCTCGGTTGGTTTATCGCATCAGCCAAAATCAAATCCAAATCCAAAGCCGGAATTTTATCGCTCCAAGAATTTTTTATTTGCCCTAAATTCAAAAAAAATTTACTCTTGCGCATAATCAGCGGTATGAAGCGCGTTGATTATCGGATCTAAATCGCCGTTCATAATGGTACTAATATTGTTCCAATTTTGGTGGACGCGGTGGTCGGAAATTCGGTCTTGAGGAAAATTGTAAGTACGAATTTTTTCACTGCGATCGCCCGAGCCAATTTGGGAACGGCGTTTGTCGGTGTATTCTTTGGCTTTTTTCTCGCGTTCTAATTCGTATAAACGGGAGCGCAAAACTGCCATGGCTTTTTCGCGATTAGCAGTTTGGGAACGTTCGTCTTGGCATTGTACCATTGTGCCGGTTGGAATGTGCACGATGCGCACGGCCGAGTAAGTCGTGTTCACACTTTGTCCGCCCGCGCCACCGGCGCAAAAAGTATCGATGCGCAAATCTTTGGCTTCAATTTTTAATTCGGTTTCTTCAATTTCCGGCAAGACCGCGACGGTGACAGTGGAGGTGTGGATGCGTCCGGTTTTTTCCGTGTCTGGCACTCGTTGCACACGATGCACGCCCATTTCATATTTTAAATCGCGGTAAGCGTTCTGGCCTTTGATCCCAAAAGTAATTTCTTTAAATCCGCCGATGCCACTTTCGCTTGAATCCAACACGCTAACTTTCCAATGTTTGCTTTCGGCATATTTGGCATACATGCGATACAATTCAGCCGCGAATAATCCCGACTCGTCACCACCGGCGGCCGCCCGGATTTCCACGATAATATTTTTTTTGTCCATCGGGTCGCGTGGGTGTGTCAACTCTTTTAAGATTTTTTGCAAGGCGGATTGTTTTTCTTTTAATTCCAAAATTTCGGAAGCGGCGATAGTGAGCATTTCTTCGTCGGTTTCGGTGGTGAGCATGAGTTCGGCATCGGTAAGATTTTTTTCCACCTTCGCCAGTTCATTGACATGATCCGCAGTTTCTTTCAAATCGGAATATTCCTGTGATACCTCTTTTAATTTTTTTGGATCATTAAGAACGGCCGGGGATTGTAAATCAGATTCCAGCTGGCTAAAACGATTTTTGATTTCTTCAAATTTTGGTAACATACAATTATTAAATTCTAAACTCTAAACACTAAGCTCTAAACAAGTTCGAAATTCAAAATATAAATGTTTTAAACTTTGAATTTTAATATTTGGGTTTGTTTAGGATTTAGAGTTTAGAATTTAGGGTTTCATCTATTATACAAAAAAACAGACCAAAAAGATACTCTCGGTCTGTTTTTAATTTAATATCTAGGCCTCGGCCTTCTCCACCTTTTTGGCTTTTTTGGCGGCGGCAGTCGCCTTCTTTACTTTTTTGCCTTTGCGGACAGCAGCAGTTTTGGCCACGCGGGTTGCTTTTTCTTGGAATTTTTCCACGCGACGGGCGGTGTCAACGAACTTCTGTTTGCCAGTATAAAAAGGATGGCATTTGTTGCATAATTCAGTGCGAATTTCCGGCATGGTTGAGCCAGTAACAAAAGCATTGCCACAGGCGCAGGTGACCTTACAATCGTTGTAATATTTTGGGTGGATTTCCTTTTTCATAGTTGAAGAGATTGGTTTATTAAGTTAATTGCTATATATTAGTACAAAGTCGGGAAAATGTCAATACCCGCACCCTTGACAGTTGTTTCGTTTTCAGATATACTGTCCGCATATTTAATCACCCACCCGTTTTCCCTTATTTTGGGATCCCGACTTAGTCGGGAGATGTTTTCCTCTCGCGACCACTCGCGAGCGCAAGCGGGGAGGATTTAAGGAAAATGCAAATATGGCAAAAATGCCTTCTCTTTTAGAGATGTTGAAAGCCGGGGTACACTTCGGTCATCAAAAATCTCGCTGGCACCCGAAAATGGAGCAGTATATTTTTGGCGCGCGCGGTGGCGTGCACGTCGTCGATTTAGAAAAGACCCAGGCTAAATTACAAGAGGCCTTGGATTTTGTTAGAAGTTTGGTGGCGAACGGTAAAACAGTTTTGTTTGTCGGTACCAAACGCCAAGCGCAGGCGATAGTTAAGGCGGCCGCTACCGATTGTGGCGCGCCCTTTTTAACCGAACGTTGGATTGGCGGACTGTTGACTAATTTTGATGAAGCCAAAATTCGTTTAAAAAAATATTTAAAAATGAAAGAAGAAGTGGCGACCGGCGAAATTGAAAAATATATCAAAAAAGAACAGGGTGAATTTAAAAAGAAATTGGACAAGATGGATAAATACTTAAATGGTTTGGCCAATTTGGACAAATTACCGGACGCGATTTTTATCACCGACATGCGCGCTGGTAAAACCGCGGTAGTTGAAGCTACCAAAACCAATGTGCCGATTATCGGTATTTGTGATACCAATGTTAATCCAGAAAAAGCGGCTTATCCGATTCCGGCTAATGATGACGCGGTTAACAGTATTAGGTTGATCGTTAATTTAATGGCCGAAGCGGTGAAAGAAGGAAAAGCGGAATGGGAGAAAAATAAGTTGGTCATGGCTGCCGTTAAACCGGAGATTAAGGTGGCTGTTGCCGGTAAACCAGTTAGCAAACCGGTGGCGTCAAAAACAAAGCCCGTAGCCAAGGATGAAAGTAAAGAACGTAAAGTGGTGGTAGCGGAAAGCGTATAAAAAAATAAATTTTATAATTACTTCACTGTCATCCCGAACCTGATTCGGGATCCCTATCCAATGGGATAACTGACAGAGATCCCGATTTTCACCCCAAGGGCACTTGTCGCTACACTCGGGCGCATCGGGATGACAAATTTAAACATATGATCACAGCATCACAAATCTCCGCTTTGCGCACTTCCACCGGTGCCGGTATGATGGATTGTAAGGCCGCTTTAGAAGAAGCGGGTGGCGATTCTGAAAAAGCCATAGACATCTTGCGTAAAAAAGGAGTTCTTAAGGCCGCCAAACGCGCAGATAAAATTGCCGCCGAAGGCGCGACCAAAATTAAAATTGCCGGCAATCGCGCGGTTATTCTGGAATTAAATTCTGAAACTGATTTCGTTGCTCAAGGTGATGATTTTGTTAAATTGGCTGACGAAGTAGCGACTGATTTGCTCGCAAAAAATCCAGCAAATTTAGACGTGGCACTCGCTTCTGGAATTAACGACAAATTAACCGCTTTGACCGGTAAAATCGGCGAAAAAATTGCTTTACGCCGTTTTCAAGTTGTTGAAAAATCTGATGGCGAAGCGTTTGGTGATTACGTCCACATGGGTGGAAAAATTTCCGTGTTGACAATTTTGACTGGCACTACCGACAGTGCGTTAGCTCGTGAAATCGGCATGCAAGTTGCCGCCAGTAATCCGCGCGCTACTCGTCGCGATGAAGTTGACGCGAGTATTCTAGAAAAAGAAAAAGAAGTTTACGTTGTGCAATTAAAAGCCCAAAACAAACCGGAAAATATTATTGAAAATATTGTGAAAGGTAAAATGGAAAAATTTTACAGCGAGGCGTGTTTGTTGGAACAACCATTTATCAAAGACGAAGAAAAATCCGTCCAGAAATTCTTAGATTCCAAGGGCCCAGGCATAACGGTAAAAACTTTTTATCGATTTGAATTGGGTGAGGGGATTGAAAAGGTGGTGAAGGACTTTGCGGCCGAGGTGGCAGAGCAGATGGCTTAAATTGGTGAAAGAATAAAGATCGAAGACTAAAGATTAGCGATTGAAGCCATCCGTAATTGGGTGGCTTTTTTAATCTTCATTCTTTAGTCTTCGGTTATTTGCAATTATCCACATCCCCCTCGCTTGACAATAAAAAATGTGGTATAATATAAATAAGATGAAAAATCATTCATCAAAAATTTTTATTAAAATTTATTAACCTATAAACATATGGGAAATTTTCGTCGCTTCGCGCCAATATTTATGCCGATTGCTGTTGTCGGTATAATCATGGGCGTGTTTTTTTCTTTTAACAAAGCCAGCGCAATTTTACCGCCGATAGTGGCCGTTAGTTCGGATGGTAATATGAATATCCGTTTAACTCCGTCTAATATGGAAAGCGGAGCAACTAACGCCAGTTGGATATTTAACGTAACCACAACGGAAGCTCTTGTTGAAAACGACATAATTAAATTTAAATTTCCGGCCGCGGTCGGGACGTCTTCCCCGTTTGTTTTGCCGGCTATACCGTCAAGCGTCTCAACATTTTATCGTTCGCCGTTTGATTTACTTTTAAATTCAAGTTTGGAAGAATGGTCCGGAGAATTACCAGATCAATGGGAGTCGGCCTATGTAGGACTGTCCACTACTACGCCCACCACCACGTCCTATGATGGTAATTTGGCCAGTGTTGTTACGAGTGATGGTGATGGTAATTTGGTTTTTATGTCTCAAGCCATAACGGTTGTTACCAGTTCAGTTTATAGCTATTCAGCTACAGCTCGCGCTCTCACGGATAGTTCCAATTTATATTTTGGTTTTTCGATCGTTGGCACGAACGTTTGGTGGAATTTTGTCAGTAGCACATTCGAGGATACCGGTGGTATGCCCGGTTTGGCCAATTTTTATCAGTTTGCCAACGTGTCCACCACCGCTTGGGAAACATTTTTGGTATCAGTTACCAGCACTATTGGGGGCGAGATTACTCCTAACTGGGGTATTGTTGGCGATGCTTCCAAATCGATAATTATTGATAATTTGAATATTAAAAAAGCAAATAATAACGGTTTCGCCGGTGATATTTTGGGTTCAAACCTAACAATTTACGGTTATATCACTTCCACCATCGCCACTGGCACGCCTTTAACTTTTACTTTTACCGGTATTACTAATGCCTCCGGCATTCAAAGTCAAGTCGCGGATTTATTGTTTGAAGTTAGCGCCGGCACTTTAGATACTTTAAACGCGCCAATTAGCAGCTATGTCGTGGAGAAATTTTCTGCCACTACGACACTGTCTTTAACCACTTCTACAGTTGAAGAGGATGTTGGTGATACCCCGGCTGCTGTTTCCAATGTAGTTTTGGCTGATAACGATTCTACCAGCACTTTGGGCAATGCCGCCGGTTATGGTTTGGATGGCCGGGATTTTACAGTAACTTGGACACCGACTTCCAGCGCGCCGGCCGGTTATCAATCTACTCATATATATATTACCACGAGCGGTGTGCAATTAACCGCCAGCAATGTTACCACCAATGGATGTGGTGATATTGCCCCCGAGCCCCGTGGTTTTTTTAATCAATTTTTAGGCATGGCCACCTTTACTTTGCCGAATTTTCCTAATGTTGATAGTTGTCGACAAAATTATGCCACCAGTTCTAGTTATGTGGCTTGGGTGTTTACTTCCGCCACTGCCTCATCAATCGCATCTTCCAGCGCGGTGTCTTATGCCGAATCTTTTGATGTTGTTCCGGATATTAACGCCCCGCAAGTTGATCATATTTCGGTTCATACGGCTACCGAAGCGGCAACCGCCACTCTGTATGCTTTTGTTTTTGACGACCAGACTAATTCCGTTGCCTTTGGCAATACCGGGGATGGCGGAGCGGAATTTTTTAAAGCGTTTTACGGCACTGATGTTTCCGCGAGCGAGGCCAGTGTAGATGCTGTTGCCGTTGCCGATGCCGGTGAATTATATTCTTTTACCATTTCGGTGGGTTCAGTACCAGCGGCCGGTAATACTTTGGAATATTATTTAATCGCTCAAGATGCCGGTGGCAATAAAAGATTTATTTGCGCCGATGGCACTGCTTCCGTCACTTCCACTTGTAAAGCCAGTCCGTTTGTGATTAATACCGTTACGGCCGGGGGCAGAACTGTTTCCGGGAAAATTACCAATCAAGAGGGCAATTTATCGGACGCGTTTGTATTTGCCGCCGGTTTTGGTGGAGCGGGTGTAACTACCGATGGTAGTGGCGATTACAGTATTGGCAGTTTGCCGAACAATAGTGGTTTTGATTTTTCCGCCACCAAAGTTGGTTATGGTAAAGCAAGTAAATTGGAAACTATCGGCACCAGCAACAAAACCGGGGTTAACATGTATTTGAATTTTGGATCCTTTGGTTTTTTTGATGGTGGCGGTATGGATGGGGGTGGCGCGCCACGCGTGGTATTTTCCGGTCCGCCGGATGGCATGCAAGGATTTAATATTTCCGAATCGTTGCGGGCCGGTTTTAATCAGCCAATGGATGCCACTTCAATTACAACAGTAAGCTCGGCTACCAGCAGTAATGTTTATTTAGTAAAAACCGCCACCGGTGAAAATGTGGCCGGTTCGGTAACTTATTGTTCTAATAATCAGGCCGCGGGGTGTGAGCTGTTGTTTAGTATGGACACCAACGTGATTCTGTTTAACCCAACCGCTGATTTATCAACCAGCACTCAATATACTCTCGTAATTACCGAAAAAGTAAAAAGCCAAGGCGGACAAGCGGTAGAAGGTAATCGTTCCGGTGGCGGGCACAAAATAACTTTTACCACTATTGGCGACCAGTTTGTTGATTTTAGCCAAATATCCGGACAGTTCGGCACCGGTGGCCAATATATGCCTCCGTATGTTCGTTCGGTTGCTCCGTCTCCCGGGATAACTGCCGCTCCCAATATTCCGGTTTTAGTGGAGTTTAACGACGCGATGAGTGCGAGCGTAACCAGTTCGGTAAAATTATATACGGTCGGCGGTTCGCTTGTGGCCGGCACGACCGCGTCACTGGATTCCAACGAAAAACGTTTTGTTACTGTGAGTCATAGCGCTTTATCAGCCGGTGAATATGAAGTGCGTGTTTTAGGCGCGGCTAGCAACATTAGTAATGTGCCGATGCGCACCGGGGAACAGGCGGCGCAAACAGCGTTTAGTTCCAGATTTACTGTTTCCGGTTCCAACGATTCCACCGCTCCGACAATTTACCCCGCTCTTACTAATAATTCTACCGGTGTGCCGACTAATAAAATTTTTGAATTTGGTTTTAACGAACAGTTGGCGTTTAGCACTGTGAGCAATTCCAACGTTACTATGACGCGCGGTTCTACGGCTGTAAGTGTTAGCATTGCTTATGACCCAGGTAAAAATAGTATTTCTGTGGTTCCGAGCAATGTCTTGGCGCCTAATACCGCTTACACGATTACTTTTAGCCCCAGTGTAACTGACTTGGCCGGAAACACTCTCGCCACCACCACCTATGCATATACTACCGGCGGCACTGATTCCACCGCTCCGCAATTGCGCGAAGCGCGTTGTGATGATTACCGTTGCGAATTGGTGTT
This sequence comes from Candidatus Magasanikbacteria bacterium RIFOXYC2_FULL_42_28, assembly GCA_001784435.1. GTDB lineage: Bacteria > Patescibacteriota > Patescibacteriia > Magasanikbacterales > GWA2-37-8 > XYD2-FULL-41-14. The sequence goes on along the minus strand of MFQZ01000001.1, from coordinate 251,318 downwards.
TAACGAGCCGATGGTGGCGGATTCGCAATCCGATAGTCGTTGGTTGGCCAGTGTTTTAAACTCTGATAATTTTACAATTACGAGCGGTGGCAGTACGGTTAGTTTGTCCGATAAGCCGTTAAGTTATGATCCAATGCGCCATGCGGTGAGTATTACCGGTTTGGGGTTAACGGTGGGCGTAACCGTTACCACTACCATTGCCACTTCCACCACTGATTTATCAGATAACGCGGTTTCTACGACCGTCCGTACAGTTGTTGGTAAAGTAGAAGACAGTAAAATCACTTTTGGCTCATTTGGCGATATGGGGATGTTTGGGCCACCAACGGAAAGTTTTATGGGTGAGGGTAATATTGGCAGTGGTGAATTTAAACCAATGGGTTTTGGTAGTTTCACGGCTGATCAATTTTCGTTTGGGCAGGCCGATATGGCGTTTCCGTTTAATCCGACAGCCAGCGCCGATTCCAATGTGTTTCAAATTAAATTTGTGCCAAATGTTGTTTTGATAGAGGGTGATCAGGTGGTTTTAACATTCCCCAATGGCACGACGATTACCAATGCGACCTTAGATACACAGTCGCCATTTTATACTGATTTTAATCAGTTTATGGCCGGCACAATTACCGGTTCCGGTGTGGCGGTGGATAGCGCTAATAACAAAGTTACTATCACTTTGGCTGTTTCCGGTTCGCCTAATGCTTCTGATCCGATTTCCGTTGATTTGAAAAAAATTCTCAACCCGTCTATTCCAAAAGATCCATCCTCCGGTGGTTATACGGTTGGTATTAAAGTGTTGCGCGGTGGCGCCGCGGTTACCACCAAAACATCAATGCCGTACTTTATTATGGCCGGTGGTAGCAATACTTTGACGGTTAATGTTACTGCCGGTGGTGGAGCGGCCGGCGCCAATGGCACCGTGTATTTACACGGCGGTGGTCCGGGTGGGCCGATGGATAAATTGCTTACTTTGGCTGATGGTATTATTGACAAAGTTGATGGCACCAGCGCGACTTCGGTTATTTATGCCAGCTTGCCGGATGGTTGTTATTTCTTAGGCACTGATCCGTATGTTACTTTGGGTAGCACTGATTATTATGGCCAAATGTCGCCCGAGCCGGCTTGTTTAAGCGGTGGCCAATCAAGTAGCAAAACAATCAATTTAACTTCGGCCAGCGGTGGTTCTACCGCCACTTTGACTGTTAAATTTGTAAACAGTAGCGGCGACCCATATAATTTTGGTGGCAAGGATATTGATATTTTTGCCGGTGGCCCTGGTAAATTTGTGGTGAAAAATTTAACCAATGTTACTACTTCGCTGTCGGCCGGTTATCAAGTAAAATTAAATTCTGATGGATACTGGTTTGTTGGGATGGGTCCGGGGATGTCTAAAAGCGCGTCCGGCGGTAAGCCGGCCAGTTTGGGAGTAATGCCACCACCATCGGTTAATTTGAGTGTCAGTAATATTGCGACTACGCCGGTAATAGCACTGGGCAATCAATTCGCGCCACCCGGAGTATCTTATTCCAATGGCACGGTAACATTTACTTTTGCTGCGGCTAACAAAACCATATCCGGCACGGTAAAAGATGTCGCCGGTAATGGTTTGGCGAATGTGGAAGTGTTTTTACATCGCCAAGGTTTTAGCCAGCCGGTATTTACTCAAACCAACGCTTCTGGTACATTTAGTTTGAATGTTACTGATTATGGCAGTTATGAAATTGGGGCGCATAAAGATGGTATGCCGGAAGTTATGAAAAATATAGAATTACGAGCGGTGGGAGAATTGAATAAAATTTATGTTGACGGTCAGGATAAAACCAGCAATTTTGTTTTGACAATGAAAAAAGCCGATTACACTATTTCCGGTAAGGTTTTAGACGGCAACAATAGCGCTATTGGCTACGCCCCCATTTCAGCAGTGAGCGCGAGTGGTACCAGTGTCTTTGGTATGACCTCTTCGGACGGTAGTTATACTTTGTTTGTTGATAATGGCACTTGGACCGTGCGGGCGCAATTACCGCCGAGTAAATCAGACACCTGTGGCTCTTTCTCCAAATCCGTTACGGTTAGTGGCGCCAATCAATCCAGCCAAAATATTACTCCGTCGGTTTCAACTTGTTATACTTTAAGTGGTAATGTTGCTGATATTGCCAATGCCCCGATATTTATTGAAGAGTGGGACGCGGATAACAATCGTCCAGCTCCGGCCGGTATCCGAGTCGGTGGCTCTACTGATAGTGCCGGTGATTATTCAGTCAAAGTCGGTGCCGGGACCTATCGGGTTGGTTCTTGGAGTTCCACTTATGGAGAGTTAAGCGACACAGTAACAGTTGCCGCTAATACTACTAAAAATTTAACAGTTAGCAATGGCTCTGTTATTTTCACCTTTACGGGTGGTGCCGCTGATATGGACGCGTTTATTGAATTAAAAAATAACGCTGATAAAAATAAAAAAATCGCCAAACAAATTAACGGTTTGGATTCCGCCACCACCATATCAGTTCCAAATGATAGTGCGACCTACACTTATTTTGCCGATGTTTTTGGTATTGGTAAGTTTACCGGTACGATTTTAAATTTCTTAGAGGGTGAAGCGGAAGTTGCCATTAATTTAAGTGGTGCCACTCTGCTTACTGTTACCGGTACGGTTTATGATGACAGTGGTAACGCCAAATCCGGCGCTCTTATCACCTTTACCAATGCCAGTAGCACGATTACGGCAACGACTGATTCCAACGGACAATATAGCGCGCAATTAAAAGCCGGTGATTACAGCGTGAGTGATTCTTTGGCCGGATATTTGCCTACTAAAGATACCAGTGTAGAGTTCGCCACTAGTACTGCTGGGTATGATTTTGGCACGAGTGAAGGTGGCACGGACAACGATGGCCAAGCCGCCCTTACAAGCGCGCCTTACACTATTTCCGGCACGGTGAGCAGTTCAGCCGGCGTGGCTATGGATGAGGGTTATGTCTGGGCGACCAATGCTTCCGGTACCGTAGTTACGGCTCCGGTTAATGCTGATGGTTCGTATTCTTTGGCTGTTGCCACCGGTACTTGGACCCTTAAAGGTGTGGGTGAGAGTCATACTGAAACTACTAATAGTGGTGGCGCGGTTATCGTAAGTGGCGGTGATGAAATTGCCAGTTTCGTTTTGACTGCCGATGCTAGTAATGTTGCTACTTCTACCTCGGGGATTTTGACCGCTTCGGCCGGTGGTTCGGTGAATGATAGTTCCGGCACCGGGCTTAAATTAACAGCCGGCGCGGGCGTGTTGGAAACCGGTTCGGGCGATGTTACCTTAAATTTTGAAAAGAGTTATAACGCTCCTGATACCGCTAACTATCAAGCGTTGGGTAACGCCAACTTCAGTATCAACGCTACCGGAGATTCCAGTATTAAAACTTTATCCGGCAACGCGGAAATTCAAATCGATTACGCCAGTTTATTGGCTGATTTGCCGGAAGGGGTTTCGGAATCAGATTTGAAATTAGCTTATTACTCTCCAGAAAAAGGCGATTATGTGCCGGTAGAGGGCGGGTTTACCATTGATACGGCTAATAATACTATCACCGGTTTGACCAGCCACTTTACGGATTTCGTGATTACTTATACACAAGGTAGTGCCGGTATTACTGTTACTCAATCAGATGAGGTGACCGCAGTTACCGAAGGTGGAACCACCGACACGGTAAGTTATGTTTTGACTAGCGAGCCCACAGCCAATGTGGTAATTACCCCATCAATCGCCAGTCAGGCCACTCGGTCGCCGTCCAGTTTGACATTTACTTCGGGCAATTATGCCACACCTCAATCAATAATCGTTACCGCTACCGATGATAGCACGGTTGAGGGGTCACATAGCACCACCATTACTCACGCGGTAACAAGTGATGATTCAGATTATAATGGTTTAGTAATTAACGATATTACCGTTGCTATCACTGATAATGATTCAGCATCGAGTGGCGGTGGCGGCGGTTCATCTGACACCACTCCACCGACCAACACTTCAGTTGTAATAGCGGACGGCGCGACTTCTATCGCGACTACAAGCGTTAATCTGGCTTTAGCCGCGACTGGCGCATCGCATATGATGGTTGCTAATGATAGCGCATTTGCTGGTGGCGTCTGGACGACATATTCTACGACGAAAGCGTGGGTATTGGCTGTGGGCGACGGTGTCAAGACCGTATACGCTAAATTCCGCGACGATTCTGGAAATGTCTCCAATGCCGTGTCAGATACGATCACTTTGATTTCCCCGGTAACTACGACGCCACCACCAGTAGTTGTGTCGACCACAACTCAACCGGTCGCCGTCGTAGTAACACCAGCAGTTACCATCATCAGGTGTAAAGGCAATCTAAATCCGGGCGCGCGAGGTAACGCGGTCAAAGATTTACAGGCGCATTTGAAAGAATTAGGATATTTTACTTACCCTTCTAACACCGGTTATTACGGTGCGGTGACAGCAAAAGCGGTAAGCGCTTATCAAAAGGCCAAGGGCTTGCCGATAAATGGTAAGTTGAATACGGCCACTTGTGAAAAATTAAATGGATCGGCGCCGATTGTCACAACACCAGCACCAGTTGTGTCCTCGGGCTACAAATTTACCAAGTATTTGGGAATGGGCGCGACTGGTGAAGAAGTGAAACAATTACAGCAAGTGTTGAAAGATTTAGGTTATTTCACTTACCCAACCATCACCGGTTACTATGGCGCGGTTACCAAAGCGGCGGTGGTTAAATTCCAAAAAGCTAAGGATTTGAAGCCATATCCTGGCCATTTGGGTCCGGCCACGCGAGCGGCGTTGAACGCAAGGTAGAATAAATAACTTAAAAACAAGGGTACTAATAACGCCCTTGTTTTTGTTTTAATGATGAGGTAAAATATATCTGTCATCCCGATGAAAATCGGGATCTCTGTCTATCTTATTTCTAATTATTATCTATGAACATCGCAATCAACGGCTTCGGTCGTATCGGTCGCCAGGCGTTTAAAGCCGCTTGGGGTCGTAAAAATGTTAAAGTTGTCGCGGTTAATGATTTGACCGATACGAAAACTTTGGCGCATCTTTTGCAATATGATACTGCCTATGGAAAATGGGAGGTGGAAGTTTCGTATGATGAAAAAAATTTAATTGTTAAGGGTAAAAAAATTCCGGTGTTTGCGGAAAAAGATCCGGCGATGTTGCCATGGAAAAAATTAAAAGTAGATATAGTTCTGGAATGCACTGGCCGATTTACCGATAAAATTTCCGCTTCGGCGCATTTGACCGCCGGTGCCGGCAAAGTAATAATTTCCGCTCCGGCTAAAGGCGCCGATGTCCCGACCTATGTCCGCGCGGTAAATTGTGGCAAGGTTAGCCAGGAAAAATCTCGTGTAATTAACAACGCTTCTTGCACTACTAATTGTATTGGCCCGGTAATGGCCGTATTAGACGAAAAATTTGGCATTGAAAAAGCTTTGATGAGCACGGTGCACGGTTACACCGCCGACCAAAATTTACAAGACGGTCCGCACAAGGACTTGCGCCGGGCGCGCGCGGCCGCGGAAAATATCGTGCCGACTTCTACTGGTGCAGCCAAAGCTGTGGGGGAAGCAAAGGCAAATTTAAAAGGAATTTTTGATGGCGTAGCGTTTCGTGTGCCAGTACCAACTTGTTCCTTGTCCGATATTACCGCGGTTTTGAAAAAAAATGTGACCAAAGAAGAAGTTAATTTGGCGTTATTGGCCGCTTCGCAAACCGCGCGTTTTGCTGGTGTATTGGCAGTATCATCAGAGCCACTAGTGTCGTCTGATTATGTCGGCAATACTTACTCGGCAATTGTGGATAGCGCGCTTACGAATGTCGTCGGTGGCAATTTGGTAAAAGTGGTGGCATGGTATGATAATGAATGTGGCTACGCCCATCGCATGATAGAAATGGCGGAGTTGTTTGGTTAATCATTGGCATAGTGGTGAGCGTTATATTCATACTGGCCGACATTCTTTGGGTTGTATTACGGTGTTAGATCAAAAGAAATGGGGTGAAATTTATGATATGTTGGTCAAAGCGCGCAAGGGCGACAGTCAAAGTGTTGGGGTATTAGAGGTTGTTGAATGATATGAAATTCAATCATAAAAAAATTATTATAATATTAGCAGTGGTTATTACGACTGTGGTTATTGTTGTAGCTTGGCGTTATCCATTTGGTGTTAGAAGTTATAAAGGGATAATATTAGGCATGAATACCTTTGAAAAGGCGGGAGAATCTACCGGTTGGGCGCCACCGGACGATCACGTCCCAATTTCCAGTTTTTATGTTCGGGCTTTTGGCGATGAGTCATTTTGTATCGGCGCGATGTGTGGTATCGGTGGATATTTTATTGATTGTTTAGGTGGTTGGATTTCGGCATATAGACAGGCTCAGATGTTAGATGGTAATATTGATTTATCGATTGCCGATGTGGCTTCGGGAAAAGAACGTGTAATTACGATTGCCGACGCGAATGGTAAAATTGTTGGCATATATCCGGGATCGCGCGTTCGAAATCTCCCATTTATTTTACGCAATCACCGTGATTTAATTGACGTGGAAAGATGGCAGATATGTTCTGATATCTTACCGCGGTGGTGGAAATAATTATAAAAATATGAGTGAAATATTGATTACTGATCAACCAATTACCATAGCAAAAATAAAAGAAATCGCCAGCCAAAGAATGGGTGATATGGTTAAGATTGTGGTTGATTTGTCGCGTGGAAAAATGGCTTTGGGCGGGGAAATGCACGCTGATGAAGAGCAATTATTATTAGAAGATGGTTCTAAGCAAAATGATTTGTGGGGGATAAATATTTATCCGGATTTGCCGGTTGCGGATAGGATTGAATTCGATTCAATGATAAATATTCGTCCGCGTCAAAATAATCGTTCGCGTAGTGTGGAAGATGAGCAAATTCGTGAGCAGATTTTGGCATTGGTTGGTAAATTAATTGTTGATTGATATGGCAGATTTTATTCACGCTGACCAAGCGACTGGCAAATGGCAAACTTTGACGCTGTGCGAACAGTTAGGCAATGTTGGCAGTGAAGTTGGCCGGGCGGCTAAATGGGAGGTAAAAGGGATGCGGGAAATGCGCGATAAAGCGCTTGAGCGTGGTTTTGAATTGCTAGATTTAACAATTGCGGATATTCGTTGGCATGGTCCGAAATTGAAAGAAATTTGTCGGGCGCGTGAGGTGTTAGCTGACACTTTTTATGGCGACAGGCAATATGGCGACACACCGGAAAAAATGGAAAAATATTTTTTTGAGTTTGCAATGGCGGCGAGAAATAAGATACCATGATTTAAATCAATATGTCTTTGAGTGAAGAAGTTTTACAAAAATTAAGACAATTAGCCTGGGCGGAGACGGAAAAATATGGTACGCCAATTCCAGAACATTTTGTAATTTCCGAACAAAAGGGGATAGAATTAGCGGAAAAATTAGGTGTCGACGTTAATATTGTAAAGGCCGGTTGTTATTTGATGGATTGTAAATTGGGCCAGGCCTTAAAAGAAGGCAAAATTCAAGACCATGTGGCAATGAGTTCTAAATGGGGTAGTGAGTGGCTATCAGAATTACGAGTTGACGATGATTTAAAAAATAAAGTAATAAATTGCATAGAAGCGCACCACGGCGCAGTTCCTTTTAGCTGTCTAGAAGCAGAAATCTGTGCCAATGCCGATTGCTATCGATTTTTAAGCGCCAGGGGATTTTTTGCGTATATGACATTATTGGGGAAACGTGATTCGGAAGATTTGGATAAAAATTTACAGTTTATGGAATCAAAAATTGACGAAAAACATAAAATATTATCGCTTGATATTTGTAAAAAAGAAACAGAAGAAAATTATCAAATGTTTAAAAAATTAATAATGAAATCAAGAAAAAATTAAATATGAGAACATTATCTGTAGAAACCAATAACAAAATCGGCCAAGAGGTAACACTAAAAGGCTGGGTCAATGCCCGCCGCAACATGGGAAAAATCGTATTTTTGGATTTGCGCGACCGCGCTGGAATTGTTCAGGTTGTCGGCGTGCCGGCAGAATTGGACGAAGCGAGTCAAGAAAAATTAAAAACCGTGCGCCCGGAATGGGTCGTGGAAATTCGCGGTGTCGTAAACGCGCGTGGCGCCAAACAACAAAATCCGGAAATGCCGACTGGGATGGTGGAAGTTTTAGCCAAGGAGTTAAAAGTTTTAGCCGAGGCCGAGCCATTGCCGTTGGATTTGGAAGATGAAAAAATTGGCATGGATGTGCATTTGGATTATTTACCTTTGACTTTGCGTGCGGATAAATATCGCGCGGTGTTTAAAATTCAAGCGGAAATTGTCCGTGGCTTTCGTGATTATTTAAATACGCAAGGTTTTACCGAAATTCAAGCGCCTAAAATTGTGGCGGCCGCGGCCGAGGGTGGAGCCGATGTGTTTGAAGTATCATATTTAAAAAATAAAGCGACTCTCGCGCAAAGTCCGCAATTTTATAAGCAAATTATGGTCGGAGTTTTTGAACGCGTATTCGCGGTGGGAAATTGTTTTCGCGCGGAACAGCACGCCACCACGCGCCACTTGAATGAATTTACCGGATTGGATTTGGAAATGGGGATGATTACCGATCACCATGATGTGATGGATTTGGAAATGGCAATGATGCGCCACATTTTAAATCATTTGGATGCGACCGTTTCCAGTGAATTAAAAATATGGAAATATGCGCGCCCACTCTTGCCGGAAAAAGTTCCGTTTATGACTTTGCGCGAAGTTCAGCAATTAATCAAAGAAAAAACCGGCGTAGATCACATTAGCGAGCCGGATTTGGAACCAAGTGAAGAAAAATGGCTTGGTGAATATGCTAAAACCATCTTTAATTCTGATTTTATTTTTGTCACACATTATCCGACCTCCAAGCGTCCGATGTATACGTATCCTGATGAAAAAAATCCGGAATTTACCAAAAGTTTTGATTTGTTGTTTCGTGGAATTGAAATTACTTCCGGCGGACAGCGTCACAACGATTACAATGCGCTTGTTAAAAGTATGGAAAATAAAGGATTGAATCCGGAGGATTTTAAATTTTATTTGGAAGCGTTTAAATACGGTATGCCCCCAGAAGGCGGATTTGGTTTGGGATTAGAGCGTTTGACAGCGCGCTTGCTGGAAATTGATAATGTAAAATACGCTACCCTATTTCCGCGTGATTTAAATAGAATAGATTTACAAATTTCTCCGCCGGAGTATAAACAGTAATATCACTTGTCATTCCGACCGACCGTCGCAGGGAGCGGAGGAATCCCTTATAGTCAACATCAAAAACAATGTCAACATTAAGGGATCCCTCGGCTACGCTCGGGATGACAGTTAACTATTATGATCCACGAACTAAAACTAGAAAAATTTGAAGGGCCGTTAGATTTACTCCTCCAATTAATTGACGAGGAGAAATTAAATATTACCGAAGTTTCTCTTTCGCAAGTGACCGAGCAGTTTATTAAATACTTGGATAAATTAGACGGCGAGCGTTCCGAGCAGTTGGCGGATTTTTTAGTTGTCGCCACAAAATTGGTATATTTAAAATCACGCACTTTACTGCCATATTTATATCCCGAAGAAGATGACGGCCCTAACCTCGCTGACCAATTAAAATTGTATCGCCAATATGTGGAGGCGAGTAAAATTATTGAAGGTAAATGGAATGAAGGCAGAGTGGCGTATGGTCGCGTTGAACCGCCAATTAAATTAAAAGAATTTGTTTTACCGGCGAATGCAAAAATAGAAGATTTGCGCGCGTCGTTTGAAAAATTGTTAACGCGTTTGAAACCGATTAATCCACTGCCACGTGTGCAAATTGACAGGGGATTATCCGTAAAAGAAAGAGTAGTCGCACTGTGGGAAATTTTAAAAACGCACAAAAGTTTTAATTTTAGAAGTGTTTTAGAAAAAGCCGAAAGTCGCACCGATGTAATAGTGACATTTTTGGCGGTGTTAGATTTATTAAAAGAAGCCAAAGCGTCGGCGCGACAGACGAGCGCGTTTGGCGATATGGAAATTGTAAAAATTTAATTTTATTTTATGCTTGTCTCTCAATTAGAATCAATCCTATTCGTAGCGTCTAAACCGCTTGGCGTTAAAAAATTAGCCAAGGCATTAAATGTTTCGGCTGAAGAAGTTTTGACTGTTGTCACTGAATTGCGCGCAAAATATAATGTGGAAAATTCTGGCGTGGTGATTGTGGAAAATAATGATGAATACCAAATGGTTGCGAGTCCGGATAATCAAACGGTGGCGGAAAATTTTATCAAAGCCGAAGTGTCGGGGGAATTAACTCGCCCGCAATTAGAAACTCTAACCGTGATTTCGTATTGCGGGCCGATAACCAAACCGGAATTAGAACAAATTCGCGGTGTGAATTGCGCTTTGATTTTGCGTAATTTAATGATGCGGGGACTGGTGAAAGAGCGCGATGATGCGACTAATTTATTACCAACTTACGAAGTGACGATGGATTATTTGCGCCGCTTAGGATTAAATTCTTTACATGAATTGCCGGATTATGCGACTTTGCATAATCACGAGTATCTGACGGCCGCGCGCGCGACGCAACCGACCGTATAATTATGACACCTGAAAATAATTCCAATTTAAAAGACGGATTTTTTTCTTTTTCGCTTGCCTTTTTGGGGATAGGCGGACTTTTTTTTAGTACGGTTTCGATTGTGCCGAATGTGGTGACACCGCCAGAATTGCCAAAATTAACACCACGTCAAACTTTGCTTGTAGGTGGCGATATAAAACCAGCGGTCTTACCAGTGAGCCATCCGCTTGTGCCTTTGGTCAAGCCCGATAAAAAAGATTTTAATTTACCACTAACAGCCGAAGCGGTTTTGGTAGTGGACAATCGCACGGACACGGAATTATTTTCTAAAAATCCGGACGCGGTGCGTGCGCTCGCGAGTATCACAAAATTAATGAGCGTGCTCGTTATTTTAGAAAGAAAATTTGATTGGCAGGCCACAGCGGAATTTAGCGATGATGAGGCCGTTGGGAGCCGTGTCGCTACTGCGGGCGAGAAATATACGGCGACTGAACTTTGGAATTTAGCGTTGGTTGGATCTTCTAACGGCGCGGTGAACGCGCTCGCGCGTTTAACCGGACTGACCAAAACGGAATTTGTGGCGCGGATGAATGCGAAAGCAAAAATTTGGCGGTTGGATTCTTTGCGTTTTACCGACCCGACCGGATTAGATGCGGGCAATGTTGGCAACAGCCGGGATATCGCGCGGTTATTAAAATTTGCGTTGCGCGAGGATAAAATTTATCGCGCTTTGCAAACGCCGGAATATTACGCTCAATCAGTGGGAGCCAAAAAACCGACGCGTGTTTGGAGCACGGATTGGCTTTTGACCGGCTGGATTCCGCATAAATTTGATAACGATCAGATTGCCGGCAAGACCGGATATATTGGCGAGTCGGGTTATAATTTTGCGGTAAAATTAGGTGATGCGAGCGGGCGGGGAGTGCGCGTGGTAGTTTTAGGCGCCACCACCAATGAAACTCGTTTTACCGAAGCACGCGATTTGGGAGTGTGGGCGCTCGCGAATTATGTTTGGCCGGAGGATGCGGGATATGGCGAGTTGGCGGAATAAATGGTATAATATATTGGCGAAATGTCAAATTTCCAATTTCCAATTTCAAAAATAGCCAATTATGCGTTTGCGTAAAATTACCGAAGTAAAAAATTTGAAAGACAAACGCGTTTTAGTGCGGGTGGATTTTAATGTGCCGGTTGAAAAGGGGAAAGTAAAAGAAGATTTTAAAATTATTAAAAGTTTGCCGACGATAAAATATTTATTAAGCAAAGGCGCGCGGGTGATTTTGGTGTCGCACTTGGGCCGGCCAAAAGGAGTTGATAAAAAATTATCTTTGGCGCCGGTGGCAAAGTGTTTGGAAAAATTGTTGGGAGAGAAAGTGCGACTGGACAGAGATCCCGACTTTCGTCGGGATGACAGTGGTGCGCGTCTTGTCCTTCTAGAAAACATCCGTTTCTTTCCGGAAGAAGAAAAATGTGGTATAATACTATCAAAGCAATTGGCTGGGCTTGCCGACCTGTTTGTTTTAGACGGTTTTGCCGTGGCGCATCGGGCGTCCGCTTCAGTATCAGGCGTGGCCAAATATTTGCCTGCTTACGCCGGACTACTGATAAGCGCAGAAATTGAAGGGTTAGAGCACGCGACTGCCAAAGCCAAAAAACCACTCGTATTAATTTTAGGCGGAGCGAAAATTGAGACCAAGATTCCCATTTTACAAAATTTTTTAACTAAGGCCGATTATATTTTAGTCGGGGGCGGGATAGTTAATACCTATTTAGCCGGACATGGGCATCAATTGGGTGCGTCGTTAATTGATAAAGATTATATCAAATTGATGAAGCGATTGGGTGCACATAAAAAAATAATAATGCCGGTGGATGTGGTCGTTGGGTGTGCCAATGGCACAAAAGCCAGAATTGTATCTTTGCTCAAGCCATTAAAATTATCCAAAAATGAAGGGATTTTTGACATCGGTCCAGCGACAGTAAAATTATTCAGTCAGTATATAAAAAAAGCGAAAACTTTAATTTGGAATGGAGCGATGGGACGGTTTGAACAACACCCCTATCAATATGGCACCTATTCGCTCGCGCGGTTATTCGCGGCACGCTCCAAAGGCCAAGCGTTTGGCGTAGCGGGTGGCGGCGAAACCATTGAAATTTTAGAAAAATTAAAATTAGCCGGTGAGATTGATTTAGTTTCAACCGGCGGGGGGGCGATGTTGGAATATTTATCTGGGAAAATTTTACCGGGAATAAAAATACTAAAAAAAACTTAATTTTTCCCGCCAAGCGGGATCCCGTAGGCGGGATAATCTATAATCATATGGCAAATAATTTTGTCAAAGAAGTAAAAGAAAATTGCTGCGCCGTCAATGCCGATAAGGCCTGCGGCGGTTGCTGGGGCGCGGATTTTGGCAAAAAAGTGCTGTGGACTTTTGCTGGCGTACTATTGGTCTACGCGATTTTTTGGCTGGGCACGACTATTCGTAATAACATTAAGCAGTATGATTTTATTGGCAAGGCCGATAAATTTGAACGCCAAATCGCGATTAATGGTTATGGCAAAGTGAGTGGCAGTAATGATATCGCTGTTACCACGATTGGCCACTCTAACACTGACAAAGATGTTTCTAAAGCGCAGGCGGAAAATAAAAAAGTAATGGATCAAATTTTGGCGGACTTACAAACTATGGGCGTGGCTGATAAAGATTTGCAAAGCAATTATACGATTTATCCCGATTATAATTATACTGAAGAAAAAGGCCAGGTGTTGCAAGGGTATCGCGTTTCCAATCAACTCACTGTTAAAATTCGCGATTTAAGCAAAGTGAGCGCGGTGTTGGGGTTGGCTGGCAAATACGGCGCGACAGAAGTTTCGGGCTTAAATTTTACCATTGATGACCCGGAAAATTTAAAAAATGAGGCGCGCAAAAAGGCGTTAGAAGATGCCCAAATAAAAGCTGGTCAAATGGCGGTCGCTTTGGGAGTACGCTTGGGTGGAGTGATTAGTTTTTCAGAGTGGGACGCGTCACCCGGGCCATATCCGGTGTATAGCATGATGGGCGCGGAAAAAGGCGGCGGCGAGCCGGGGGTGGCCTCTGGCAGTCAAGATGTGGCGATGAATGTGAGCATTACCTACGAGATTTTACAGTAGTTATCAGTCAAAAAAGGGCGTCGAAGGCGCTCTTTTTTATTTGGCGAGATTATGGTATAATATTGTTGATACTTTTTTAATTATTCTATGAAAATCAAACAAATCACCGCTCGCGAAATTTTGGACTCACGCGGTAATCCGACCGTGGAGGCGAAAGTTATTTTGGAAAATGGGCTTATGGCCGTGGCCAAAGTTCCATCCGGCGTTTCGACCGGTGTTCATGAAGCGCGGGAATTGCGCGATGGGGGCAAGCGCTATGGCGGGCAAGGAGTATTGCGCGCGGTGAAAAATGTTAATACCATAATTGCTAAAAAATTAGTCGGTTTTGAAGTGGAAGATTTGCCGGCTTTGGACCAAATGTTAATTACACTTGATGGCACTAAAAATAAATCCAATCTAGGGGCCAACGCTACTTTGGCGGTTTCACTCGCGCTCGCGCGCGCGGGTGCGTCTGCCGCTCGTTTGCCGCTTTATATCTATTTGCGCAAAGTTTATGGCATAAAAGAAAAAGAATATCGTTTGCCCGTACCCATGATGATGGTAATTGAAGGTGGCCGGCACGCGGACAGCGGGTTGACAATTCAGGAATTTTTAATTATTCCCCGCAATAAAATTTTCAGTGAACGCGTGCGCATGGGCTCGCAAATTTTTCATGCTCTTGGCACTTTGCTCGCGCGCAAGGGTTATCATACTTCCGTGGGTGATGAGGGTGGCTATGCGGCTGAATTGTCCAGCAACGAACGCGCTTTGCAAATTATGATTGAAGCGATTAAATCCGCCGGTTGGGAACCGGGTAAGCAGGTTTTTTTGGGGGTAGATGTGGCCGCTTCGGAATTGTATAGCAAGGGCAATTATTATTTCATCAGTAAAAAACAACCGTGGCGCGCGGCGAAAATGATTGAGACCTTTAAGCAATGGGTGAAAAAATATCCCTTATTTTCCATTGAAGACGGTTTGGCCGAAGATGATTGGGAAAATTGGAAAATTTTAACTAAAGAATTGGGTGGTAAAGTTTCACTTATTGGCGATGATTTGTTTGTGACTAATGTCGAGCGGATCACGCGTGGTGTTAAAGAAAAAATTGCCAACGCGGTACTTATCAAACCGAATCAAATCGGCACGGTAACCGAAACTATGGTGGCAATTCAGCTGGTTAAAAACAGTGGCTATCAGGTTACTATTTCGCATCGCGGTGGCGAGACGTCCGATACTTTTATTGCTGATTTAGCAGTAGCCGTCAACGCTGAATTTATTAAAACATCAATTTCGCGTTCCGAGCGCACGGAAAAGTATAATCGGTTGATGGAAATTGAATTGGAGTTGGGAAGATAAGGTGTGCGAAATGTCAAATTTCCAATTTCCAATGTCAAATAGTATGATTAAAATTAACTCTAAATCTAAAATAATCCGTCCATCAACCGCCCTCATAATCTTGGATGGTTTTGGGTTTGGAAAAAAAGACGATCCGGGCAACGCGATTACATCCGCGACTGCGCCCAATCTCTTTTCATATTTTAAAAAATATCCTCATTCCACTTTAAAAACTTACGGCCAATATGCCGGTTTATTTCCGAAGCAAGTAGGAAATTCCGAAGCCGGGCATTTAAACATCGGCGCCGGTCGGATTGTCAAACAGGATTTAGTAATAATTTCTGAAGCCATTCACGATGGAACATTCTTTAAAAATACCGCTTTTAAACAGGCGTTGTATCACGCTAAAAAATATAACAGCGCCGTGCATGTGATGGGGATGTTGACCGACGGGGCGAGCGCGCATTCGTATCCTGAACACCTTTACGCTTTATTGGAATTATTCCGCCGAGAAGAACAGAAAAAAGTTTATTTACATTTATTTACCGATGGCCGCGATTCTCCTCCGCATGCCGCCGCTAAATATTTAGTTGCATTGCGCGCTAAAATGCAAGGCGCAGAAAAAATTGCCACGGTGATGGGGCGATTTTATGCCATGGATCGGAATAAAATTTGGGAACGGATAAAATTAGCGCACGACGCGCTGGTGGGTTGTGTTGGCAACACAGCCGTGTCGGCCGAAGACGCAATAGCTCAGGCGTATAACCGGGGCGAAACCGATGAATATATTACCCCGACGGTAATTACCGAACATGGTCATCCAGTGACAAAAGTCCAAGACAATGACGTGATTTTCTTTTTCAACGCTCGGAGTGATCGCGCTCGTCAAATTACCAAATCCTTTGTCCAGCCCGATTTTAATAAAAAAAATCCCGGGTCATTCACGCGTTGCCATGTTCCGAAAGATATTCGCTTTGTGGCCATGACGGATTTTGGACCGGACTTGCCCAATGTTTTGACAGCGTTCCCCTCCGAAGACATTAAAAATTGTTTGCCGGCGGTAATCGATGGTCATTATAAACAATTATATATTTCGGAAACGGAAAAATACGCGCATGTTACTTACTTTATCAACGGCGGGTACCCTGACGCCTTAAATGGTGAACAGCGCGAATTAATTCATTCGGACAAAATTCATTCTTACGCGCAAAAACCCCAAATGCACGCGCCCCAATTGGCGCAAAAAATTTCCCATTATTTTAAAACCGGGAAATATAATTTTATCTGCGTAAATTTCCCCAACGCCGACATGTTGGGCCACACTGGCAATTTAGCCGCGGCCAAAAAAGGGATTGCGACTATGGACGTGGCCGTTAAAAAAATTATTAATACTTTGAAGGAAATTCACGGCCAGGCGTTAATCGTCGCCGATCATGGCAATGCCGAAGTAATGATCAATCACAAAACCAAAGAAAAAATGAATGAACATACTTTTAGTCCGGTGCCATGTATTTTAATTGGTGGAAAAGCGAAGCGCCTAAGAAACGGCATTTTGGCTGATGTGGCACCGACACTTTTAAAAATGATGAATATTGCGAAAGCGAAGGAGATGACGGGAAGACCATTGTATTAAGCTCTAAATACTAAACCCTAAATTCTAAATAAACCCTAATGTTCCAAATTTAAATTTTAAGCTTTTTGAATTTTGAATTTTGAAATTGTTTAGAATTTAGTATTTAGAGTTTAGAATTTGATAACACTATGTCCTATAAACCCGTAGTCCTCACAATTTTCGACGGCCTCGGCGTTGCTCCACCTGGAGAAGGCAACGCGGTTACGCGCGCCCAGATGAAAAACTTTAATAAGTATATTAAAGAATATCCGGCGATGACTTTGTTTGCGTCTGGCAATGAGGTTGGTCTTATGTTTGGCGAAATGGGCAATTCCGAAGTAGGGCATTTAAATATCGGTGCTGGCCGAGTGTATTATCAATCCTGTCCGCGCATTAACCAAACCATTGCCGATGGCACTTTTTTTACCAACACCGCTTTTACGCGCGCCTTAAATCAAGTTAAAGAAAAAAAATCTGATTTGCATTTAATTGGATTACTGTCCGCCGGCAATATTCACGCGGCCGAAAGCCACCTCTACGCGCTGTTGGATTTATGCCGTCAGCAAAAAATTTCCACCACTTTAAAAAATCATGTTTTTATTCACGTAATTTTAGACGGCCGCGATGCGCCTTATAATTCCGGCGCGGATTTTGTGCGTCGGTTACAAGATAAAATGAATAGTTTAAAAGTTGGGAAAATCGCGTCTGTCTGTGGCCGGTATTATGCGATGGACCGCGATAACCGTTGGGACAGAGTGGAAAAGGCCTATCGCGCGATGGCGTTGGGCGAAAGCAAACAAACGGCCGAAGACGCGCTTAAAGCCGTTACTGATTCTTACGCGAAAAAAGTTTATGATGAGGAATTCATTCCTACAGTCATCACCAAAAAAGGCGAACCGATTGGAATTTTTAAAGAAGGGGATAGCGCGATATTTTTTAATTTTCGGCCTGACCGCGGTCGGCAATTAACCAAGGCGTTTGTCCTGCCCGGTTTTGATAAATTTGATCGGCCATATTTGCGGGATTTGCGGTTTGTATCCATGACTGAATATGAAAAAGATTTACCTGTGTCTGGTGTAGCGTTTCCACCGGTCGTGGTGATTAACAGTTTAGCTGAAACAGTTAGTAAGGCAAGCAAGACCCAATTTCATGTGGCCGAAACGGAAAAATACGCGCATGTTACTTACTTTTTAAATGGCGCGGTGGAAGATCCGTTTCCGGGCGAAGAGCGTTCGCTTATCCCTTCTCCGCAAGTGTCCAGTTATAACGAAGAGCCCCAGATGTCAGCCGCGGGCGTGGCCAAAGAAGCGTCCAAAGCGATTGATAGCGGAAAATATGATTTGGTAATTGTTAATTTGGCCAACCCCGATATGGTCGGGCACACCGGCGACGTGAACGCGACCATCAAGGGGTGTGAAGCCGCCGACAAGGCGTTGGGTGAAATTGTGGAACACACTTTGGCCGCCGGCGGAGTAATGCTTATGACCGCCGATCATGGCAATGCCGAAGAAACCATCAATTTACAAACCGGCGAAATTGATAAAGAGCACACCACTAATCCGGTGCCACTTTTAATAATCGGCAAAGATTTTCAAGGCCAAGCCGGCCCGGCCGGTGATCCGCCCGAAGGGGATTTGTCCTTAATGCATCCGGTCGGGGTGTTGGCTGATATCGCGCCGACAGTTTTGAAATTGATGGAAGTGGAGAAGCCGTCTGAAATGACCGGTGTGCCGTTGATATAAAATTCTGTCATTTTTTTATGTTCAAACCAAAAACGCCGCGTGTGGCTGAATTGGCTAAAAAATTTTCGGATATTATTAGACAGTTAGATGCGATTTTTGATAAGCCCACTAATGTTTATATTGATTTTGCTAACGTTAAACATTGGCAAAAAAAGTTAGGGTGGCACATTGATTTAAAAAGATTAAAGCAACTACTTGATTCTTTTGAGATGGTAAAAATTGTAAAATTTTATTATGGTACGTTGGAAAATGATCCGTTAGAAAATGTATATACAAAAACAGCCACGGATTGCGGCTATGAAGTAAAGACGAAGCCGGTTAAAGTAATGAATTGGTCAATTGATGTATCCGGTATTGATCCTGGGTCGCCGACGGTAATTGCCAATTTTATTGCTAAACCGTTTCTGTATAAATTAGATGTTGAGACAATTGAATTTTTAAATTCTAAATTGCTGGAAATGAATCGCGGTGGTGTCAAAGCACTTAAAGTGTTGAAGTGTAATTTTGACGTTGAGATTGGTCGTGATATGCTTTTGGATTACAGCCAAGGCGATATTGATAATTTTATATTGTGGAGTGGGGATAGCGATTTTGCCGATCCAATCCAACAGTTGGTAGATGACAATAAGAAGGTGATGATTTTTGCGGTCGCAAGGAGAGTGTCAGTTGAGCTTGGTCAAAGTCAAGCGGGTATTTTTGATATTCGGAAAATTAAAGAGTTTATTTGTCGTTCTAAAGAATTATCTTCTGAAATTACGGCCGATTTTAAGAATAAATTATTATAAGGATGCCCGAAAATTAGGTTAGTTGCTATTATAAAAAGCCAAAAGGATCCTTTGGGGACCCTCAAGCCAACGATTTGTTTGTAAGCTGTTTCCAACTTACACATGTATTATACCTAAAAAAGTGCATTTTGTCAATGTTTAATCAATTAAGCTGTGGATAACTGATTGTTCCTGATTCTAAACAAATTTAAAATTTCAAAATTTCCCCCAAAAAAACGCCGTCAAAATTGACAGCGTTTTTTTAAACTTATTCACATTCCAGGATTATCACTCTTTGCAATTTTTATTGTAAAGAATGGGCGGGCCTGGGATGTGAAGGTGGGAAAGAACGATGTGCAGGCCCTGGGGGTTCTGGCAGGAGTCGCGTGTAGTTCAGCTGTCCGCGTACAGGTTGGTAGGTTGAATGGACAGCTTGCGCTGGCCATTCTCGTATTCGCAGGGCTTACCGTCAGCCGTCTTGATGGTGTGGCCGTGCTTCGGGCAGATGAGCAGGTGTCGCTGGTCGGCGTTGACCAGATAGGCCTCGAGCGGCAAGGCCCGCTCTGAGTCGATCTCGATGATGACGTCGGGGAATGCTCCCAGTGTCAGCCACTCCTCGTCTTCGAGAGACAGGTTTTTGCCATCTCCGATCGGAACGACGACGACTGTCTTTTTTCTGTCCGTGGCGATTTGACCAAGGGTCATTTTCACGACTGCCTCCTCGTGTAGGTTGTTTTGCGAGTCAGACTGTCCGACTCAACCACTTATTATTAACATATATATATGAATGTCAAGGCTATGTATTGGAACACAAAAAATCCACCCCGATGTAACGTCGGGGTGGATTATTAATTTTTCGGATTACTAATGGACAGAGATTCCTCCTTCGTCGTCGGAATGACAAGTTAGTTTTTTAATTTGCTTAAGATTTAGAATTTAAATTTTTCAGCTGCTCAACCACTTTCTCCTCCGCCCCCACCAAATCCACCCCGGTCAAAATAAACCGCGCCTGCTTTTTATTGCCTTCACTTCCAAAGGCCGCGGTCAATTGTTTGGCATCATATTTAGAATTAGCGTGAAGCAAGCCGTTGACTACCCCATCAGTCGGATCTTCATACATTAACAATGTCAATTCCGCTTCGGGAGCACTGCCAATTAATTCTTCAGCGAGACCAGCCAACTCTTCAGCGCGCGCGCCGGCACGGGTGAAATCATCGCGGGTAATTACCACCGAGGCCAATTTTAATTCGGGATTAAATTTCAAATGCGCCAAGGCCTGCCCCCACATTTTCAGCGCGGATAAAGTTTTGGTGCGGTATAAATGAGTGATAATTTTTTCCCGATCCGCGCCCATAGACACGAGCGTGCTCGCGTGTTTTAAAGACAACGGCGAAACATGTGGTGATTTAAAACTGTGCGTCGCGGCGGTAATGCCGGTTAAAAGCGCGGTCGCGATTTCGGCCGTGATTTGCGGTTCATTAATTTGTTGTAATAATTTAAAAAGCATTTCGGCCACGCCGGCGGCGCTCAAATCCACGAAGTTGATTTTTCCAAATCGTTCGTTACCCGCGTTCGTGTCGATGTTAATAATCGGCAAACGATAAAATAAATCGGTGTTGTTGGCAAACACCTCGCCCAAACTCGCTAAGTCGGGCGCGCCCAGAGTAATTACAAAATCATAGCGGTAAGTAGTTTGAGCCGTGCGTAAATCCGAGGCGCCCACGGTGCCGGAGCGAGGGGTTAAATAAATGGAAAGCCAACTATCTTTGATATCATAACTGATGGAGTCAATCTTTGCTTTGGACACATCCACTTTAATAATAAATTTTTGTAAATGTTCCAATTCCGGTTTAATTTTTTCCACGCCGGTTAAAAATTTTAAATTTTTTGGCATGACAAAATCAGCCGACACAATGTCAACTTGCTTGTGGGAAGCGGTCAAAAATAATTGCAGAGCCAAAGCACTCGCAGTTGCGTCCGTTTCCGCTTGCGCCGGCAGGGCAATTAAAATATGTTTGCTGTCGCTAACGAGCTGTTTAAATTGTTCAATTTCGGTCAAAGCCATATCGGTGTTAATGTCATTGCGAGCCCAAAGGGCGCGGCAATCTTTCAGTGTGAAATAACGGGTAATCTTACCAATTATTCCAATATTTGTCAATAGTATGTAAGCCATTTTTGGGGCAAATTTGTCAAAATTAAGCCATTTTCTTGCCTTTTTCTTAGTTTTGGTATAAAATATCAGCACTAATAATACTATGAATAAAGAACTACCCAAGGCCTACGAGCCCCAAAATTACGAGGATGCGATTTATAAACGCTGGGAAGAGAGCGGATTTTTTAATCCGGATGTATGTGTTGAGAAAGGTGGAACAGATGCAAATGCCAAACCGTTTACAATAGTTTTACCCCCGCCAAATGTAACTGGCACACTTCACATTGGTCATGCCATGATGCTTGCAATAGAGGATTTGATGATTCGATATCATCGCATGAAAGGTGATAAAACTTTGTGGTTGCCTGGGACGGATCACGCGGCAATCGCGACTCAAACAAAAGTAGAAAAATTATTGATTGAAAAAGGAATTAAGGATCCAAAAAAAGAATTAGGGCGTGAAAAATTTTTAGACGAAGTTAATAAATTTGCGCAGGCGTCGCACGATACGATTGTAAATCAATGTAAAAAAATGGGTTCGTCGTTAGATTGGAGTCGTGAGGCGTTTACTTTGGACGAACCGCGAAATTTAGCAGTGCGCACGGTTTTTAAAAAAATGTATGACGACGGTTTGATTTATCGTGGATACAGAATTGTAAATTGGTGCCCGAGGTGCCACTCCACTTTGGCGGATGATGAGGTGGAATACAAGGAACAAAAAACAAAATTTTATTATTTTAAATACGGTCCGGTAATTATTGGCACGGCGCGTCCGGAAACGAAATTTTTAGATAAGGTTATTGTCGTCCACCCAGATGATGAGCGTTACAAAAAATTGCAAGGCACAAAATTTGAAATGGATTGGATCGGTGGCAAAATTATAGCTAAAGTTATCGCCGACCAGGCCTCTGATCCTAAATTTGGTACGGGTGCGATGACTATTACTCCGGCGCATAGTTTTGAAGATTATGAATTGGCAAAAAAATACAATTTAGATGTTGTTCAAATCATTGATGAAGACGGCAATTTTACGGATGCGGCGGGAGATTTTGTCGGTAAGAACGCGCAGGCAAGTCGGGAAGAGATCGTTAAAATTTTAGCAGATAAGGGATTGCTTGAGAGAGTGGATGAAAATTATATACATAATTTGTCCGTCTGTTATCGTTGTGGTACAGCGGTTGAGCCGTTGCCATCTAAGCAGTGGTTTATTGATGTTAATAAAGAATTTTCAATTGTTAATTCAAAACTGAAAAATATTAAAGCCGGTCAAAAAGTGACTTTAAAGAAGTTAATGTCTGAAGCGGTCGCAAGTGGGCAGATAGAAATTATTCCTGAAAGATTTAATAAAACGTATTTTAGCTGGATAGATAATTTGCGCGATTGGTGTATTTCGCGCCAGATTTGGTATGGTCATCAGATTCCGGTGTGGTACCACGGCACCTGTCAAGAGGTGTCCGAAAAAGTTGGGCCGGGAGTTTCTGAAAATCCCATCGTTAGTATTGACGAGCCAGCGGTATGTCCGTATTGTGGGAACCAAACTGATGGTGGCGATTTGCACCAAGATCCTGACACGTTGGATACCTGGTTTTCTTCGGGTTTGTGGACGTTTTCTACTTTGGGATGGCCAGAGAAAACAGTTGATTTACAAACTTTTCATCCAACTTCCGTGTTGGAAACCGGTTATGATATTTTATTTTTCTGGGTGGCGCGCATGGTACTCATGACTACTTATACTTTGGGTGATATTCCGTTTGAAAAAGTATATATGCACGGACTGGTGCGCGATGAGCAAGGGCGCAAAATGAGTAAGTCGCTTGGTAATGTAATTGATCCGTTGGATTCAATTGCTAAGTATGGCGCTGATGCTACACGTTTATCATTACTACTTGGAAATACCCCCGGTAATGACACTAGATTATCCGAAGAAAAAATCGCCGGCTTCCGGAATTTTACAAATAAATTGTGGAATATGGCGCGATTTATTATCGCGAATTCAAAAATTAAAAATCAAAATTCAAAATTACAATTAAAAATTCAAAATTTGACATTAGCTGACAAATGGATTTTGTCGCGTTTAGATGCTACCGTTAAAGATGTAAGCGAGAATATTGAAAATTTTCAATTTTCTGCGGCCGGTGAAAAATTGCGCGATTTTACTTGGAGTGAATTGGCTGATTGGTATTTAGAAATCGCGAAAATAGAGGGTGACAAAGAAGAGATTTTACAGTATATTTTGCAAACATTACTTAAATTGTGGCATCCATTTATGCCGTTTGTTACTGAACAAATTTGGAGTGAGATGTTCGGCATCGATAGAATGTTAATGGTAGAATCGTGGCCACACCTTGTCATTCCGACCGTAGTGGAGGAATCCCTTAACGATTTTAATACCATACAACTTATCATCACCACCATCCGTTCCGCTCGCGCCGACAATAAAATTGAACCAAACAAAAAAATTGACGCGATAATCAGTGCCGGCGCTAAAGAAAAATTGTTAACCGAAAATAGCGCTATTATCACCGGCCTCGCGCGTCTAGAAAAACTAACCATTGAGACCAAGGCCGTCAAACCGGAAAACGCTGTGGCGCTGGTGTGCGGTGATATGGAAATTTATTTAGATTTATCCGGCGCTGTTGACATTGAAAAAGAAACCGCGCGTTTGACCAAAGAAGTTGAAGCCGCGGAAAAATTTGTGACAGTTATGAAAAATAAATTGGCCAACGCCGAATTTGTCAATAACGCCCCACCGGCCGTCGTTGAAAAAGAAACCCAAAAATTGGCCGAGACCGAGCAAAAATTGTCTAAACTAAAAGAGCAATTAAGTAATTTGAAGTAATATGCCAAAAATTAACACCGACCCTCAAAAAATTGAAGAACTTTTAACACGCGGAGTGGATCAAATCGTTGACCGCGATAATTTGGAAAAGAAATTAAAATCCGGTCGTCAGTTGCGCGTAAAATTGGGGATTGACCCAACTAGTCCAAACATTCATATCGGTCGCTCTATTCCACTTTTAAAATTGCGTGATTTCCAAGAGTTGGGGCACCAAGTTGTTTTTATTGTTGGTGATTTTACCGGCGTAATTGGCGATACTTCTGATAAAACCAGCGAACGTCCGATGCTGGAAGCGGAAAAAATAAAATCCAACATGGCCGGATATTTAGGACAAGCCGCGAAAGTTATTGATATTGATAAATGTGAATTTTGTCACAATAGCGAATGGCTTGGTAAATTAAATTATCATGAGATTGGTTCACAGGCCGACCAATTTTCGTTGGCCGAATTTATCGCGCGCGACAATATTAAAAAACGTCTTGATGCCGGCACCAGGGTGTCGCTCCGGGAGTTGTTGTATCCCTTGATGCAGGGCTATGATTCCGTGGCCGTTCGCGCTGATGTGGAATTGGGCGGAACTGACCAGTGGTTTAATTTACTGGCCGGCCGGACATTGCAAAAATTTTACAAACAAGAGCCACAAGATATTTTAGTCGGTCCGCTTTTAGAAGGAACCGATGGCCGTAAAATGAGCTCCAGCTGGGGCAATACCATTGATTTAATGGCCGTTCCCAATGATATGTTTGGTAAGGTGATGTCAATTAGTGATGAGTTAATAATTAAATATTTTACTTTAACGACACGGTTGCCACTTCCAGAAATAAAAGAATTTGAACAAAAATTAAAATCGGGCGCCAATCCGCGCGATTATAAAATAAAATTAGCTTTTGAATTAGTAAAATTTTATCACAATGAAAAAGACGCGGTAAGCGCGCAAGAATACTTTATTTCTACATTCAGTAAAAAACAAACACCAGACGAAATGCCTGAATTAAAACCTGCCAAGTATGAAGTGGTGGAAGTTTTAGTTGAAGCAAAAATTTGCGCGAGTAAAGGCGAGGCGCGTCGTGCGGTTGATCAGGGTGGTGTGAAAATTAATGACAAAAAAGTTGAGGCCAAAGATTATTCCGCCAAAGTAAAGGCCGGCGATATAATACAAAAAGGCAGTCGTCATTTTGTGCGAGTATTATGATAAAGAAAGAGAATAATTTTGCTTATATTGATGGCGCCAATCTTCACAAAGGTGTAGCTGATTTAGGGTGGAGGTTAGATTATAAACGTTTTAGAATTTGGCTTAAAGAAAAATATTCAGTGGAGCGCGCTTACCTTTTTATTGGTTTAGTGCCAAAAAATAAAGATCTTTATACTTTTTTACAAGAAGCCGGCTTCACATTGGTTTTTAAGGAAACAACTTGTAACAGTGAAGGAAAAGTTAAAGGAAATTGCGATGCTGATTTAGTATTAAAAGCAGTAGTTGATTATTTTGAAAAACAATTTAATCAAGCGGTTCTGGTAACTAGTGATGGTGATTACGCCGGGTTAGTGAAATTTTTTAAAGAAAAAAATGTTTTTCGTTCACTAATAGCACCCAGCAATAAATGTTCATTTTTACTTAGAAAATTAAATATTCCGTTGGTATATTTAGATGCTCAAAAAAATAGGTTAAATTACCCCTAAAAAGAAAAAGCCCCCGATACGGACGGAACCGTATAGGGGTCTTTAACATAGTGATAATTATATAATACCATATACAATATATAAGTCAATAGTATGGACATCAAATCCGAAATCATAAAAATTTTACGCGTTGCCGGGGTTACCGGCGAAATTGATTTAACCACCCCGCCCAAACCGGAGATGGGGGATTTGGCGTTTGCGTGTTTTAATTTGGCCAAAGAATTAAAAATGAATCCGGTTGAAATAGCTAAACAGCTCGCCATTGTCATTTCGAACCCGAAGGGTGAGAAATCTCTGTCAGCGTTCAATTCGTCCGGTGGAGATTCCTCGTCGCCCCTTAAGGGCTCGCTCGGAATGACAGTAAAAAACGCTCGGGATGACAATCGAATTGTTGGCCGTGTCGCCGCCTTTGGCCCTTATGTCAATTTTTTCCTAAACACCGGCGCGCTCGCGTCAGAAATTATCCCAGCGGTTGCGAATAAAAAATATGGCACAAACAATTTCGGCAAAGGCAAAAAAATTCTCGTGGAATATCCGGCCAACAATACCCACAAAGAAATTCATGTTGGTCATTTACGCAATATCTGTTTGGGAAATTCCCTGATTAAAATTTTTGAGGCCAATGGTTTTAATATTATCCCCATCAACTACCTTAATGATTTTGGCGCGCATGTGGCCAAATGTTTGTGGGGTTTATTAAAATTCCATAAAAATGAAAAACCGCCGGCCAACAAACAGCGTTGGCTCGGGGCTATTTATACGGAAGCGAGCATCTATTTAGCGGAACATCCGGAAGCCAAAGACGAAATCGCGATCATACAAAATAAAATTGAAAAACACGATAAAACCATTTGGCCGTTGTATAAAACCACGCGCCAGTGGAGCATCGCCGGTTTCAATATAATTTTTAAAGAATTGGGAGTGCGACACAAAACAGTTTTGTATGAACATGAGGTCAAAGAGGCCGGCCAAAAATTAGTGGATGAATTATTGAAAAAAGGCGTGGCACAAGTGGGCGAGGGTGGAGCGATTATTGTGGATCTAAATAAATATAATTTGGATATTGGATTATTGCGTAAAAGCAATGGTTTAGGATTGTATTTAACAAGCGATCTTGGCCTCGCGCAATTGCGCAATAAAACATTTCCGAAAATTTTTCAAAGCGTTCACCTAACTGGCATCGAGCAGAATTTTTATTTTAAACAATTATTCAAAATTTTAGAATTAGCCGGATTTAATTACCAAACTAAACATATTGGTTATGGGCTCGTGAGTACAACTTCTGGCAAGATGTCTTCGCGTTTGGGCAATGTTTTACTGTACGAAGATTTACGCGATGAAGTTTATGAAAAATTATTGAGCGAAACCGCCAAGCGTCACACTGATTGGTCTAAAAAGAAAATCGCCACCACCGCGCATACCATTACTCAAGCGGCCATAAAATTTGAAATTTTAAAACACGAAGCGGAAAAAGTGATTGTTTTTGATCCGGCCACGGCCGCAAGTTTTGACGGTTTTACCGGTCCGTATGTTTTGTATACGGTCGCCCGCATCAACAGTATTATCAAAAAATCCTCTCACCGAACTGTCATCCCGATGAAAATCGGGATCTCTGTCCCACTCACTTCGCCCGAAGAAAAAAAATTGTTATTACTGCTATCACAATACGGCGAAATAATCCAAAAGGCGTACAATAATTATAATCCATCCGTCGTTATTAAATACACTTTTGATTTAGCGCAAGCATATAATGAATTTTACAATAAACATAGTGTCCTACAAGCCGAAAGCAAAGAATTAATTTCCGCGCGGGTGCAATTGTCCGGCGCCGTTCGGACGGTTTTGACAAAATCTTTGGATATTTTGGGGATTGAAGTGGTTGGGGAGATGTAACTTTTGCCCATTAGTTTTTATAGCCAAATCGCCAAAAATGTGGTATAGTAAAATTACCCTTAATTTAAGGCATTATTTAAAGTATTTTTGTTAAATATGGGTGTTGTCAGGCAAAAACAAATTATCATGTTATTTTTTGTAGTGTGGGCTGTGAGTTGGCTCTTAGTTCACTTATTTTTTGCAGATGTGATTTTTTTGCGGGATTTTTGGAGTGATACTTACGGAATTGTCGCGTTAATAGGTGGGGTTTTTGGCTTGATTAACGTGCGCGCCTGTGGCGGCGTCAAAAGTTTATTTGGACGGCCTATCTTGTTTTTTTCGGTTGGTTTATTGTTGGAAACTTTCGGTCAAATTATGTATTCCGCGTACCTGCATATTTTTGGGCCAGAAATACCCTATCCTTCAATTGGCGATGTCGGATATTTTTTTGGACCGGTATTTTATGCGGCTGGTATTATTTATTTATGGAAAATTGTCCGAAAACTTTCTCATGCCACAAAATTTGAGTTAAATGCCCTGTTGGTCTTTTTTGCGGTTTTGTCTCTGGCGTCGATTAGTTGGCTGTATGGTAACGGATACGGCGCGCTACAATCATCACGGTTTGAGTTGTTGTTAGAGATCGGATATTTGTTGGTTGGTGCTTTGTATTTGGCGCTTGTGTTTATGCTTAATTTCTCTTCGCCGGAGCTGATGGCTGGGATTTTTGGTTCTTCCATTCGGATTATTTCTTGGGCTTTGGTGGTTCAATATCTATCGGATTATTTATTCTCTATTCAATTTTATCAAAACACCTGGCAGTGGGCCGGGATAGGTGACGCCTTATATCTTGTTGCTTACTTTTTAATGATTTTGGGAGTAATTAGATTACGTTCCGTTTTTGAGGATACGCGCGCGGTTGTCGGAATTGACGGAGAGACAAAGCCATTTTTTAATCATAGTGGGTTTTTAAAACAACGGTCGGTGGAAGTTTAGAATATTAATTAATTTTTATTTATAATATTTATGTCGGATAATTTGTTTAGTTCTATTGATTTCGTCGGTCAATGTTTAGTTGATGAAGAGCGGACAAGGTTATTTAAGAAAGCCATAAACAAAATTGTCAAAAAAACAGACGTTGTTTTTGATGTGGGTACTGGCTCTGGTATTATGGCTATCTTAGCGGCACAGGCCGGAGCAAAAAAAGTAGTGGCAGTTGAATTTGATAAATTCATAGCCCAGATAGCGCGTAACGCTATAGCCCTAAATAAATTTGCAGATGTTATTTCACTTGTTACTGAGGACGCCAAGAAATGTGTTTTTCCGGTAAAGACAAAATTTGATGTGGTTATTGCGGAGATGCTGACTACTGGGATGGTAGAAGAGTATCAAGTCCAGGCAATCAACAATATTCACAACCAAGGAGTAGTCGGTCAAGCAACCACTTTTTTGCCCTATAAACAGGATACACATATCACTCTCACCAATACGGATTTTACCGTTTATGGATTAAAATTTCCGATGGTATCACACCTTTGGAAATGGCATGATTGGAGCAATTTAAAAGTGAAAAAAATTACAGAACCGACGCTATTGAATTCCGTGATGTTTAATAATAAGATTGAAGAGGTATTTACCGGTTTAATTTCTTTTAAAGTAAAAAAGGGCGGCATAGTTAACAGTGTTTATTTAACCAGCGAGACATTTTTAGCCGATGGCATTTCTGTAAAAGATACGGAAGCATTAAACGCCCCAATGCTTATCCCAATTAAAGAATTTACTGTCGAAGTTGGCGATGTTGTGAATATTAAAGTTGGTTATATTTTTGGTGGCGGCTACAATCATTTTAAGGTCGACAGAGTTGAATAGCCTATATTTATATGAATCACGCGCTAATGGGGGAAATAGCAATGGCGTTTACAGTTATTGCTTATGTCCCTTACATTGTGAGTATTTTTAGGAATAGGACGAAACCAAATCGCACCACTTGGCTGGTACTATTTTTAATAGGCGCGATTACTTTTATTGTCTACAGAGATGCCGGCGCTCAAGCGACCCTCGGCGTTGCTTTAGCCAATGTGGTTGGTCCATTGGTAGTTTTTATTCTTGCCATTAAGTTTGGAGAAGGGTGGAAAGGGAAAGGCGATTTTAAGTATTTGGTATTTTCCGCAATTGCAATAGCACTGTGGCAACTGTATGATTCTCCGGTTATTGGCCTGGTCTTTAATTTATTGGCCGATTTTATTGCCTTTTTGCCAACTATAAAAAAATCTTTCCAGGAACCTTGGACGGAGGATCTGCCAACATGGTGTATTTTTACTTTAGGTGGTATAATTAATTTGTTAGCTATTGAACAGTGGCAATTTCACATTGTTATTTATCCTTTATACATACTGCTCGCCGAGGGGAGTGTGGCTGGGCTGCTTTTGTGGGTACACTTTACAAAAAATAAAGATTGGTATAAAATTAAGTCATAAGTAATGTGGTATAATTTATTATTATGTTTGCAAATTTAAAACAATTATTACAAAATAACGTCGTCCGAGTTATCATTGCCATATATACGATGTTGGTATTTTTTTGGATTTGGATTTTAACTAATAATTTGATAGAAGGCGACTATAATAATTTATATGGAGCACTTTACCCGTTGATTTCTTTAATTGGTGGCTTGTATGGCATTTTTTGGATTTCTAAGAGGTGGGGAAAGCACCGTAGTGTTATGGGGAGAGGAATAATTTTCCTATCTCTCGGGCTTTTGGCTGAAGTATTTGGCCAATGGGCCTGGAGTTACTATACGATGGTGAAAAGCGTTGAAATTCCATATCCATCAATTGCTGATTTGGGATATTTCGCCATAATCCCTCTGTATAGCTATGCTATGTATAATTTTTCGAAGGTGGCGGGTATAAAAATCGGCCTAAAAAGTTTTTTTGGTAAAATTCAGGCCATAGTAGTGCCGCTGTTGATGGTAGGTATAGCATATTTTTTATTTTTTAAGAACATTGTTTTTGATTTCGCCGACCCACTAAAGACTTTTTTGGACTTTGGCTATCCCGGTTTTGAAATTATCGCTGTTTCTATAGCTATATTGACATACTCTCTCTCCAAAGATGTACTGGGAGGAATTATGAAGCCAAAGATATTGTTTATTATTTTTGCTCTCATATTCCAATATATTACTGATTATACTTTTCTTTACCAAGTTGGGATAGGCACTTATTATAATGGTGGCTTGGTTGATTTACTCTATTCCACCTCTTTTACAATTATGGCTTTAGGTATTATAAACTTGGGTTATCAAGATTAATGTAAAATATGGATACTCTCACCCAAATCGTGGAGCACATCGTCAAAGAACAAGAATTGATAATCGGCCCTTTGGCGCGTGAAGAAGCGGCCCGGGTTAGTAATATTGTTGTTCGCGACAATGGGACCGTGCTTATGACTGGCGATAATAAAAAAGCGGCTATCGATCAACTGGTCGCGCGCTACGAACGTCTTTTCGGCCAAGCATCAGTGCAGGTGTGCAAAGACGCCGCCGCGTCGTTCCTGCCATCGCTCAAAACCGGTGAGACCCCCGACTCTCTGAAATAATTTTGTCATACATATTAGTGTATGTTCGAAGGATTTTTTAAAAATACCAAAACCCAAAGTGCCCCGGTTAACGGGGTGCTTTTGGATTCTGAACAATTAAAGCATGCCAATGAGGCGCTTTATAAGCAAGGAGCGGAACTTGCGGCGCGCAATAAAACTTTGTCATTGCTTGATCGGCTTTACACTATTGCCACTCATGGTGACGAGGTGGAGAAAACCGCGCAACAATTGGCGCGGGAGATTGTTGGTACTTTTGAAGCGGCCTACATCGCGATTGTTTTTTATGATGAAGTGGAAATAAAAAATAAAATCACCGAAAAGAGTTTATCTTTGGTTGGTTATGCCGAAAAGCAAGCTGGTTCAGTATCGTTCGCGCGCGGTGTTCGCGTTACCGATGAAAATTACCCCGGGTTTAAGGCGTTGCGTAATAGCGAGCCGTTAGTGGTGGTGCCGACAGGATCCATTACCGGCGCATTTTTCCCCAGGCAGAATCGTAAAAAATATTTACAAGAAATCGGCGTAGTTGGCACATTTATTTATCCACTTTCCACTGAGCGCGGTCCGATGGGGTTGCTTATTATTGGGCTTAATCGTGCCCCGTCGAAATTAAGTGTTTTTGAGCGTGAAAGTATTGGGAGCGCGGTTAATGTGGTGGCAGTGGCCATTGATAAAACCGCGGCTTATGCCAAACTAAAACAAGCTAACGCTCGTTTGAAAGAACTAGACGAACAGAAAACCGACTTTTTATCAATTGCCACCCATCAGTTGCGTACCCCATTGTCAATTTCCAAGGGCTACTTGGAGTTATTAGAAGATGGCGGTTATGGCAAGCCCGACCCGGAGATGCTTCCAATTTTTGCCAATATGGATATGGCCAACCAGAGATTAATTGACATGGTAGATAGTTTTTTGAATATTACGCGCATTGAACAGGGGCGCACGAAATTTGATTTCAAACCGGAAAATTTAGTGGAAATTATCACGAGCGTGATTGACGAATTAAAGCCGCGCGCGTTAGACAAAGGTTTAAATTTAGTTTGGAATCCGGTTAAGAAATTGAAAGCACTTGTTAGTGTGGATAAAGATAAAATTCGTCACGTGGTATTTAACTTTGTGGACAATGCCATTAAATACAGTGAAAAAGGACTGATAACAGTAACTTTGGAAAAAGATGATAAAAAATGGGAGGTGCGCGTTACCGACGAGGGTTTGGGTTTTGAAAAAGTTGACCAGTCGCGTTTTTTCCAGAAATTTTTTCGTGGCGACAATGTCAAAGGAGTTAATGTTACTGGTACCGGTATTGGCTTGTTTGTTTGCCGCCACTTTATCGAAGAGCACAAAGGCGAAGTATGGGCCAAATCAGCCGGTATTGGCCAGGGGAGTGAGTTTGGGTTTTGGATTCCGACCAAACAAAAGTAGTCCACTTTTCGGTTTTTAAAAAATAGTGTATAATACTATTGTTATCATAATTATTTATTAAATATGCTTTTTTCCAAACCTTCAGCCAATGTTGCTTTAGAAAATGAACCGTCCGATTCGTCGGTTTACGCGCCCCCATCGGATGATATTGAAACTGTCGTTGGTCCATCGGTGAATGTTGAGGGTGATTTTGCATCCGAAGGAAATATTATTGTCAAAGGTTCTGTCGCCGGTTCGGTTCACACCAGCCGTCATCTATCAGTTGAACCGGGCGCAAAAATTATGGCCAATGTGCGAGCGGGAAGCGCGGCGATTGCCGGTGATGTGCGGGGAAATATTAAAGTCAAAGATACTTTAGAATTAGCGTCCACCGCTAAAGTAGTGGGCGATATTGAAGCGGCCGTGTTGAAAATTGATTCCGGCGCGCTTTTGTTTGGCAAAGTTTCGATGCCGGGTTTACAGCAGACGGTCTCTGAAAATAGAAGCGCCGCGCGTGGCCGGGTGGGCGGAAAAAGAGCCGAAGCCCAGATTTTGGATTTAGAAGGATGATGTTTGCGGTTGTCATTCTGAGTAAGACGAAGAATCCCTTAACACAATCTCCAAGGGATCCTTCGGTCGCGTTGCTCTCTCAGGATGACAAATGGCGTTGTCTGGTTTGATTGGTGACTATGTATATTTATCTTTACGACAATTTTTTACGCCAGAAAAAGTATGATTCGGAAATTAGAGCAATGGAGGTGCGTCTTACCGATTATGGTATTGCCGGAAAAATTTTGCGCTTAACTAATTACATTGACGCGAAACAGATTATTGACGATGAAATTAAGCGAGGCGCGAAGACGGTGGTAATAGTTGGAAACGATCATACTTTTGGACATGTCTTATCGCGCGCCGCTACCTGTGAGTGCGTTTTTGGTTTTTTGCCGATTGGACCGGATAATACCATTGCCAAGGTCTTGGGAATTCCGGTCGGAGTGGGCGCGTGTGATACTTTGGCCAAACGTCGTCGGGAAAAATTAGATATTGGTTGGATGAATAATCGGTATTTTGTGTCGCGCCTGCAAGTTCCGCCGGCAAAAGTGAAAGTTATTTATGATGGTAAATTTACCGTGTCGGCCAATGATTTAATGGAAGTGGTGGTTTGTAATTTACAGCCATTTTATTACAAAAGCACCAAGAAAGATTCTAATCAACAGGAAGTCCACCCCCAGGACGGCAAATTAGAAGCGTTTATTCGCCCCTTGACAAAGAAGCGCTTCTGGGGCTATAACTATGAGAGTCCGAGCGTGTTTCCGTTTGAAGAAATGGAAATTGTGGGCGATAGCGCTTTTGCCGTGGAAGCCGATGGTAAAACGTCCAAAGAAATAAAAGTAAAAATAAAATTAGCGCATGGCAAAATTGACATGGTGGTAGGGAGGGATCGAAAGTTTTAGCCATAAACCTAAATGTTCATGGCAAGAAGCGCGGGTGGCGAAACTGGTAGACGCACTACCTTGAGGTGGTAACGCTCGCAAGGGCATGGAGGTTCGAGTCCTCTCCCGCGCACGACGACTCAATAGTTTAAGAACGCATAAGCAATAAATATATGGGAGTAGAAAATGGTAATGTCCCGCCGGGAGCTCCAAATTTTCGGTTTCAATCTGAAATTGGAGATGAAATGTCGCCAAGATTAGAACAGTCGGCTAATCCCGAAGCTCGTCCGCAAAATTTTCAAGCGGTGATTGTTTTAGGTAAAAATTGGCGTGAACGTCCGCCTAAAGATGCTACCCCGGATTGGAAACCGCGTTTGAGCATTGAATCCGAGATGTCAGCGCTCGCGGCCGGTCAAATGTATCGTGACGGCAAAACAACAAGATTAATTTTTACCGGTGGTCGCACGGCCGGGGGCGATAGGGCGTCTGAAGCCGAAGCGATGCGTGATTATTTAAAAAAGAAATTTCCGGAAATACCGGAGGGTGCGATTGAGATAGAATCAGAATCAATTGATACTTTTGCTAATGCTGAGGGGGTGTCGTCTTTACTACAAAGTCACGGATTAGATAATGTTGCTTTGCTAACCGTTGGGTTTCATTTGTCGCGTGCCGATAGGATATTTAAAAGCAAGGGGATTAAAGCCGAGTGTTTTTCTTCTGAAGAAATAATGCGCGCGCGTTCTAAGCATCATGATAAATTAGTTGATCGTTTTCACGGGTCCGGTCGAGTCAAATGGGCAAAGGTCATGGAATTTGCCGCCAAGAGATTGTTAGATCTGGATTCGGAAGGCGACGCGGTCGGCGCGCTTGCTAAATTAGTACGCGGCGATGGTAAGAAAAAATTACAATAATTATTATCAAATTTATGTCTCGCATTTTAATCGGTCTTCTAATCGTTGCCATCAGTTCCGGCTTAATCATTAAAACCGAATGGGTGGTGGAAAATTTTGGGACGAATGCTTGGGCCGAAGCCAAACTGGGCACGAGCGGTGGCACGCGTCTTATGGTAAAATTTTTGGGGTTGGCCGGAATTTTTATCGGATTTTTAGCGATTACCAATTTGCACACCCAATTTTTAAATGCCACAGTTGGTTCGTGGTTAGTGCGTTAATATGACCGAAGCCCAATCGGCCGGTAAGGCCTTGATTGATTCGCGCAAAATTTTACAGCGTGTAGGACTGGCGCGCGGAATGCGGTTGGTTGATTTTGGTTGCGGTCGCACCGGTCATTTTATTTTTCCGGCGGCGAAAATGGTGGAAGATGTTGGGTTGGTTTACGCGGTAGATATTTTGAAAGAAGTTTTAGATAATGTGCGTAGCCGAGTGCGTTCGGGTGGTTATGATAATATCCAGTTGGTTTGGTCGGACATTGAGGTTCCGGGCAAAACACCAATTCCGGCCGAAAGTTTGGATGTTTGTTTTTTGGTCAATGTTCTTTATATGTTAAAAAATAAAAATGGCGCTTTGCGCGAAGCCGCGCGCTTGCTTAAAAGTGGCGGACGGCTCGTTATAGTTGATTGGACGCGCAATTTGGGTGCGCTTGGGCCGGAAAAAGGCGGATTGGTATCTTTTGACAGCGCTTTGGATTTAGCGTTGGGGGCGGGTTTTACCGCAGTTGACAATTTTGCCGCGGGCAGTTATCATTACTGCGTCGTGTTTAAGAAATTATAATTTATGTCATTCACAAATCTTTTAACTTGGTCATATTGGTTTACCCAGCCGTTTACCGCACGCGGTGTAGCATTTACGGTTTTAGTAGTATTATTTTTATTTTTTGTTTTGTTAGGATTGTCTGCCAAAATTGGGCGCGCTTATAAAAGTGAAAAATGGCTGAATGAAATTTTGCGTAGAATTGGGAATTTTGGATTGACGATGGGCGTGCTTGGTTTGATCTGGTTTTTCTTTCGTCAAGAACGAGTGACATTTTTGTCGTGGCGTTTTTGGTTGTTATTTTGGATTATTGGTGTTATTTTTTGGGGTTATAAAATTATTTGGTATGCGATTGTGCGCGTTCCAAAAATTAAAACTGAAAGTCAAAACCGTGTGGCGCAGGGAAAATATTTGCCATAAGATATGCCAAAGGGGGGAAAGAAAAAAATGGGGCAGTGGGGTGAAGATTTGGCGTGCGTATGGTTGGAACGAAAAGGTTTTAAAATTATTGAGCGGAATTTTTATACCACCGTTGGAGAAATTGACATCATCGCTAAATTTGGCGATGATTTTTATTTTGTAGAAGTTAAGACGCGTCGAGTCGGCGAGATGGCGAATGATTTGGCGATAACACGTGAAAAATGGCGACGGCTAGAAAAGACTGTTGGGCGGTATTGCTGGAAGCATGGAGTTGTTGGTGGAATAATATTAGCAGCGTTAATTATCGCGGTGGATAAGTCAAAAGGCACGGCCAAATTGCGTTTAGTGCCCAAGGGTTGACTTTTTTGTGAAAAGCGGATATAATTTAACCAAATTAATTATTAATAAAATCAATATGAATTTTAAGACCGAACGCACTTATGTGATGATTAAACCGGATGGCGTGAAAAAGGGCTTAATTGGCGAAATTATTCGCCGATTTGAGCAACGCGATTTGAAAGTGGTGGCTTTGGAAATGTTTCAACCGACCGAAGAGCAAATTGATAATCATTATCCGAAAGACGAAACCTGGATCGCTCGTTTGGGTCAGAAATCTTTAGGTACTTATGCCAAATACGGCATTGATCCGATTAAAGATTTAGGCACAGACAATGATTTGGAAATTGGCAAAATGGTTCGTAGTTGGCTTGTTGGCTATATGATCTCCGCGCCTTTGGTGCGGATGGTGGTGGAAGGTGTCCACGCAGTGGATATGGTGCGAAAAATTGCCGGTGCGACTTTGCCAAACATGGCTGACATGGGAACGATTCGTGGTGATTATTCGGTTGATTCTCCGGCTGTGGCTAACGCCGAACATCGCGCGGTAATGAATTTGGTGCACGCTTCGGAAACCGCCGCTGAAGCCGAGCATGAAATTAAACATTGGTTTGGAGATCGCCAAGTGATTTTCCCTTACGAACGCAACTAATCCCGCTTCGCCTTTGGCTACGCAGGACAAGGCAAAAATGATGAAACAAAAATCCGTCCCGGTTAAGTCGGGACGGATTTTTAATATATAGTTATTTTTTTCCTTTGGCCGAAGTTCGACGGCAAGTGGAGCACGCTTTGCTGGTAACTCCATTTATGGTCAATGCCTGTAAATTAGGGTGCTGGCGACGAGGCACTTTGCGTTTGGAATGACTAACTGAATTGGCGCGGACAGATTTTTTGCCGCACAAGTCACAGGATCTACTCATATAATTGTTGCTTATTTATATTTTTAAAGGTATAATATGTGGGTAAGTATATAGGATTTAATCGTTTTTGTCAATATGGGTATCATTTCTTTGGTTTTTTACTTTTTAGTCATCATTCCCTCCGCTATTATTCACGAATATGCCCATGGTTGGATGGCCGATCGTTTGGGTGATCCAACG
This sequence comes from Candidatus Magasanikbacteria bacterium RIFOXYC2_FULL_42_28, assembly GCA_001784435.1. Taxonomy (GTDB): domain Bacteria; phylum Patescibacteriota; class Patescibacteriia; order Magasanikbacterales; family GWA2-37-8; genus XYD2-FULL-41-14. Next base: position 213,585 of record MFQZ01000001.1, on the reverse strand, counting down.
GCGCGTTTGGCCGGGCGTTTAACCATTGACCCGCGGGTGCATATTGATCCGATTGGCACGATTGCGATGCCACTCGTGCTGGGACTATTGTCTGGTGGCCGGTTTTTGTTTGCTTATGCCAAACCGGTGCCGTTTAATCCGTATAATTTGCGTTATCATAAGTGGGGACCGGCCATGGTTGGAATAGCGGGGCCATTGGCCAATTTTATGTTAGCGTTAGTATTTGCGTTGCTAATTCGCGTTTTACCGGTAACGAATTTCTCACAATTACTCGCGGTCGTTGTTCAGGCCAATTTAGTTTTGATGGTATTTAATTTAGTCCCGATCCCGCCACTGGATGGTTCCAAAATTTTATACGCAATTTTACCTGATTCAATGCAGCATATAAAAATATTTTTGGATCGCTATGGATTCATGCTGTTGATGGTTTTTATTTTTTTCTTATCTAATTTAATTTCCCCGATTATTAATTGGTTATTTAATTTATTGTTAAATTAAATTTTTCTATGAGACTTATTTTACGTTGGTTAATCAATGCCGGCGCGCTCATGGCAATCGCGTATTATTTACCGGGTATAGCCGTGTCTGGTTTTTATTCCGCGCTTATCGCCGCGCTGGTGTTAGGATTGGTTAATGCGCTTATTCGTCCGATTTTAGTGGTGCTGACGTTGCCGATAAATATTTTGACATTAGGATTATTTACTTTGGTAATCAACGCCCTGATGTTTTGGTTGGCGTCTTCGATTGTAAAAGGTTTTGAAGTGGCTGGATTTGGACCGGCGTTTTGGGGAGCTTTGATTATGGTAGTGGTAAGTTGGTTGGTTGGTGAGTTGTTAAAAAAAGATTAATTTAACCAGTGTGAAAAATTATTCATCCAATCGCGCGCAAAAAGGCAAGACCGCTTATCGCACTCCGAGTCGACGTCTGGCGTTGCGCCCGTTTGAAAAGCCGGTTAAACAAAATATAAATTTTGAAAATAGTTTAAAATATGGCAAGCAAAAGTGAGATAGTTGTTTTATCATTGGGCGGATCTTTAATCGCGCCAGCCGGCGGAGTGGATGCTATTTTTATTAAAAAATTTCTGGGCATGATTTTTAAATTAATTAAAAATGGCTATCGGTTTATTATTGTTTGCGGTGGGGGCACAACCGCGCGCGCGTATCAAAACGCGGGGCAGAGAGCGGTCGGATTATCGGGTACGGCAATGGATTGGGTTGGAATTTATGCCACCTGGCTCAATGCTAATTTTATGAAAGTGATTTTTGGCAGTTTGGCCTATCCGGAAATCATTGTTGATCCCACTAAAAAAATAAAATGGAACAAACCGATTTTAATGGCCGGTGGTTGGAAGCCGGGGCGATCAACCGATGATGACGCGGTCCGCTTGGCCGAAAATTTTGGCGCGGACACAGTAATTAATTTATCCAATGTTGATTATGTTTATGATCGCGACCCAGAATTGCCGGGCGCAAAAAAAATTGAAACAATGAATTGGAAAGATTTGCAAAAAATTGTCGGCACCACCTGGTCGCCGGGCGCGCACGTGCCGTTTGATCCGATCGCGACCAAATTAGGAACACGTTTAGGGATTACTTTGAAATTTGTCAAAGGCACGGATTTAGCCAGCGCGCGCCAAGCGATTAAAAATGAAAAATTTAAAGGGACAATCGTAGAATAATTAATTATATGTTCACTAACAATCAATCGGTATTTTTATCAGATAATGTGCCAATGGAGGAGGGGATTGAATTAGCAGCGCAACTCGCGCCGTCGGGCGCACGCCATGAATCTGAAGGGCAATTATCAATTGATGTGGCGCAAACCGCCGAAGAGTTAATCATTGTTGCTACGATGGCGGGTGCCACTCCCGATAAAGTAGAATTGCATTTACATAACGATGTTTTAACAATTCGAGGTGAACGTGCCACGCCAATTCCAAATGGCGCGGAACATTTTTATGAAGAATGTTATTGGGGAAAATTTTCTCGCACGATTGTGTTGCCGACCGATGTCGCGCCGGAATTTGCCAAAGCCGAATATCGTAACGGTGTATTAACAGTGCGTTTACCAAAAAAACAAGCGGATAATAAGATACCAATTTTTGTGGTGGAAGAATAATTTTTATGTCAGATATTCTAGAAAATTTAACTCCTTTGTTATCAACACCACCCACGCGTGGTCGGAGAATTTTTAAATTCGCCGGTGTTTTTTTGTTAATTGTCGCGGTGTTTATTGCTGTTGTGTTTGGCGCGAGCGCCGCGTATGTCTCAATTTATCAAGACGAAGTTTATCCGGGGGTTTCGGTCGGATCGTACCATTTGGGTGGAAGCACCGGTGCGGAAGTTAAAAAATTTATTGAAGATTTGAATGATCGCTTGGCCAAAGAGGGGGTGGCGTTTGACGCTCACACCGCGCGCGCCGATATGTCTTTTAAAATCAACACGGTTTCAGACAGCGATACGGTCGCGGAAATATTGGCGTTTGACGGCGACAGTTTGGTTGATTTATCTTTGGGTGTCGGTCGCGCCGGGGCGTGGTATGAAAAATTATTTTACCCGTTATTTTTACGTTTTAAAAAAGTGGTATTGGTCGCGCCCGTGGTTATCAATGATTTGTCCGCTACGGAAATTTTGCGCGACAATTTAAAAAAATTATCCGATGATCCGCGCGATGCCGGTGTGGTGTTTCACGATTGGCCGACGGGACAGATGGAAATAATTCCGGAAATGGCCGGACAAAATTTTGATATTCCGGTGATAATCAACCAAATAAAAACTGATTTAGGACAATTGCGTTTTAACACGATTAAATTGGAAGCGAAATATTTTGACCCGGCAATTACTTTAAAAGACGCGCAAGCGGTCGCGCCCCGCGTTTCGGAAATTTTGAATTACGGTAATCTATCGTTAAATTATATTGCCCCGCAGACCAAAGCGCGCCGAGAGTGGGTAATTACTGCCACGCAAATGGGGGAATGGTTGCGCTTGAAAAAAGACGCGAGTGGTGTGATTATTTTTTCTTTGGATAGCGGAAAAATGGGTGAATATTTGGAACAACAGCGCCAAGACGTGGACGTGCCGGCGCGTGATGCCAAGTTTGTGATGGAAAATGATAAAGTAAAAGAATTCCAGGCCAGCGCGGTCGGATTGCGAATTGATTTAGAAAAAACTTATACGGATTTGGCCAAGGCGTTTGAGGAGCGTAATTATCATCCGGCCAGTTTGAGTAAAACCGTGGGCCTAACCGTTGCCGTGGCGGAACCAAAAGTGCAGATGGCCAGCTTAAATGATTTGGGAATTGAAGGGGTGATTGGCGTGGGCGTGTCATCGTTTGTCGGCAGTCATACCAATCGGATTAAAAATATTGCCAATGCCGTCAAATTATTAAATGGGATTTTGATAAAACCGGGTGAAGATTTTTCTACCAATAAATATTCCAGTCCTTATACTGAAGAAAATGGCTACCTGCCGGAATTGGTTATCAAAGGCAATGAAATAAAAGCGGAGGTGGGTGGGGGGATGTGTCAAATCGGCACGACGATGTTTCGGATGGCGATGAATTCGGGAATGGATATCACCCAACGGCGCAATCATTCTTTGGTCGTCAGTTATTACGCCGATCCGGTCAATGGCAATCCGGGAACAGACGCCACTTTGTATGAGCCGTCTTTGGATTTGAAATTTTTAAATGATACGGGTGGATATTTGCTTTTACAAGCGGAAGCGGATTATAAAAAAATGGAATTGGTTTTTACGTTATGGGGAAAATTAGACGGACGCAAAGGTTGGTACACGCATCCAATCGTAAGCAAATGGATTTCGCCGGGAGCAAAACAAATCACTTATACGGAAAATTTAAAACCGGGCGTGGAGACCTGCCAAGGCGCGTATAAAGGCGCGGTCGCGAGTTTTGAATATAGTCGCATTACCCCGGCAGGCGAAAAAATTGATCGCGTGTTTGAAAGTTTTTATCGAGCTTTACCTCAGATATGTTTGGTGGGGGCGACAAGTAGCACAACAATTGGAGTTAGTGGTGGTAGTTCGCCGGCTACTGTTTTGAGCACGGAGCCGGCCGTAGAGTAAAAATTCTAAACTCTAAATACTAAATTCTAAACAAATTCAAATTTTAAAAATTCAAATCAATTACTTTTGGACATTTGGATTTTGAATTTGTTTAGAATTTAGGGTTTAGTATTTAGTGTTTAAAAAAATAATATAAAACCACGAACCTGATTGGGTTCGTGGTGTTTTTTTTGCTCCCGCCGACAAAGTCAGTGGGAATAGTCCGCATCCAAGAAGATGTGTTAATGGAGAAGACGAGCTTGCGCCTGTACTATCCGCCAACACATCCCCATGCTTGTCGTGGATACGGGCGTTTAAGCTCTTTTTCAAAAGAATAAACGCCTATATCCAGTTCTTGCCGTTAATGTTATTTAATGGGATACTTCTTGCTATCAGTTCTTCCGTTTATTCAAATACGGCACTGTTATCAGCAACTACATAGTATAGCACATTTTTAAGGTTTTGTCAAGACCTGCACCCTTGACAAGGTGGATAATTGCCTTTTTTTGGCTAAAATAAGCGAAAATAAAAATCATCCCAACTTAGTCGGAATGATTGCTATGCTTATGGTAGGTTCTTATAAAAATCTTCCAATGTCTGCCGTGCTTCTTCGTCGCCATTTTCCGCTCGTTTTCTTAAACTTGCCATTAACTTGTCGTTTTCAGCTGTTAATTCACCCCAATCTATGTTTGTGCCGTCCTCCCAAGTGTCACCGGCTTGCTCGCTGGGTGGTCGCCTTAATTCTTCAGCCAATTCAGATAGACGTCCAAGGTTATTTTTTCCGGACATATAATTTTATTCAATCACCTTATCAATTAAACCGTAATTTTTTGCTTCCAAAGCGCTCAAAAAGTGATCACGGTCGGTGTCATTTTCCACTGTCGCCAAGTCTTTGCCCGTGTGTTTGACTAAAATTTTATTTAAACTGTCTTTGGTTTTTAAAATTCTTTCGGCGTGGATTTTGATGTCCGAGGCCTGGCCTTCCATTCCGCCCATTACTTGGTGAATCATAATTTCGGAATTGGGGAGAGCCAATCGTTTGCCTTTGGCGCCGGCGGCAAGTAAGACCGCGCCCATTGACGCCGCCATACCCACGCAAATGGTAGACACATCTGGTTTGATATATTGCATGGTGTCGTAAATCGCGAGGCCGGCCGTAACGGATCCGCCCGGGGAATTGATATATAATTTAATATCTTTTTCCGGCGATTGGTTTTCTAAAAATAATAGTTGGGCGATGACGATGTTGGCGACATGGTCGTCAATGGCTTGGCCTAAGAAAATTATGCGATCCAAAAGTAGACGCGAATAAATGTCATAGGCGCGTTCGCCCATAGAGGATTTTTCGATGACGGTGGGGATGAGGATTTGGGAGTTCATAATGTTAATTTCAAATGTCAAATTTCCAATGTCAAATCAATTTCAAAGTCCAAAGTTCAAATTTTGACATTTGATATTAGGATTTGATTGGAAATTGGAAATTTGGATTTTGACATTTATTAAGTATATTTTATCAACTATTTATGTATTTGTCAAAATTCGCGCTAACACACTCTCAACCGTCCCCTCTACTGTAAACCCCGCCGCTTTTTTATGCCCACCACCACCCAAACGTTTGGCCATCGCCGCCACATCGGTATCATCGCGGGTGGTGCGAAAACTGCCTTTGATTTTGCCGTCGGGGGTTTCTTTTAAAATTAAGGCGGCCTTGGCGCTGTCTAAATTATTTAAAAAATTCGCAATGCCTTCGGCTTCACTTTCGGGCACATCGTGATTTTTCCAATCTTCATTCTTGACATAAGTAGAGGCCAGGTCATCGGAGTGTTTGACCAAGCGTGACAACACCAATCCCCACAAACGCAAACTGCCGACGGTTTTGTTTTGGACTGTGCGGGCGTTAATTAAATTTAAATTGGCGCCGGTGGCGATTAATTCCGAAGCAACGGCCATAGCGCGGGCACTGGTTGCGGCGTTGGTGAAATTATCGGTGTCGGTGATAATGCCAGTGAGTAGGGCGGTGGCGGATAAATGATTTAAGCGCGCGCCATTGAAACGCAAAAAATGGAAAATAATTTCCGAAGTGGATGAATAGTCCGTGCGCACTAAATTATACGCGCCGTAGTTTTCGTTGGTCGGGTGGTGGTCAATATTGATAATTTCAGCGCGGTGGTTATATAAATGATGATGCACGCCGGCATAGCGCAAGTCGCCGGAGTCCAGCACAACGACCGTATCCACGTCTGTGTCGGTAAATACACTCGGGTCGGAAGTGATAGTGTCGTGATGGGGAAGATAATTAAATTTGGCCGGCGCGGGCGTGGCGCAAAAAAGGCGCGCCGATTTGCCCGCGTTTTTTAAAGTTTCCAAAAGTCCGGTGCCCGCGCCCAAAGTATCGCCGTCCGGATTTTGGTGCGAGACGATGAGGATTTTATTGGCCGACAGGAGCCGGCTGTATATTTGTTTGGCGATTGTTTGCACGGTAGTGAATTTAAAATGTAAAAATCAAAATGGAAAATGACAGTGTAAAATGTAAAATTAGTGTAATCGGTCGCGAAGCGACACTAAAATTTTGATTTTTGATATTTTCATTTTGATATTTATATAACAGGTGATTATATACCTATTGTCGGCGGTTGTCAAGCATCTTGACATTATCGCAGGTTTACTTTATAATCGGCTATTCCCTTGGTAGATATTTGGTGGTATAATATCAGGGTAAAAAATATAATTCATTTATTTTTTTTAACGTAAAATTTATGAGCCACAAAATAAACTTCGAGCATGACGGGCGGGAGCTAACTGCGTATGTAGATTGGGACTACTCCGAAGATCAATTAAATAGAGATCCTGAGGCATCGGGGCCAACCCACGACATAGAGGTCGATGAAATCACAGAGTGCGTGGACGCAGAAACTGGAGCAAACGTAAAAGTTACCGAAGGAATTAAAGCATCTATAATTTTCGCACTCCGACGAGAGCTGGGTGGAAAAAAAGAATTGGGAGAAGAGCCCGTAGAATTGCCGGAGTTTAGATTCTTCAAAAAAACTAAATGAATTACATCGCATAGCAGTGGATTGTCCGCGTCACAATCAACGCTTCGCGCCATTTGCGAGGCGTTTTTATTTGATTGAGTTTTTAGATTGTGGTATAATTATAGCACTTTATTTTTAATTATAGAAATATGGGGGATATTTCAAGCCAAAATAATGGTATTGCTTTGTTTAAGGGCAAAATGATACGGAGAACATTGTTTAATAAAGAATGGTGGTTTTCGGTTATTGATGTTGTTGAGGCATTAACGGACAGTGTTAATCCTCGCGATTATTGGTATAAAATGAAAATTCGTCTTAAAGATGAGGAAAAAGTTGAGTTGTCGACAATTTGTCTACAACTGAAATTAGAGGCCAGTGATGGTAAAAAGTACGAAACCGACTGCGCTGATACTGAAGGAATTTTTCGTATTATCCAATCCATTCCCTCGCCCAAAGCCGAACCGTTTAAGCGTTGGCTCGCCAAAGTTGGTTACGAACGCGTCCAAGAAATTGAAAATCCGGAGTTGGCGACTAAGCGCACAAAATTATTGTACAAATTAAAGGGCTATCCGGAAGATTGGATAGAAAAAAGGATGCGTGGGATTGCCGTGCGCGAAGAATTAACCGACGAATGGCAAAAGCGCGGGGCGCAAGAAGAAAAAGATTATGAAATTTTAACAGCGGAAATTTCTAAGGCGACTTTTGGCGTAACGCCGGCGGAATATAAAAAATTAAAAGGGTTAAAAAAACACAATTTGCGCGATCACATGGATGATTTTGAATTGATTTTGACGATGTTGGGAGAAAGGACCACGACCGAAATTCATCGCACCAAAGATACGAAGGGTGTGCCAAGATTAAAAGATGACGCGCGGGTGGGCGGGCAAATCGCGGGGACGACCAGAAAACAAATTGAAAGAAAGATTGGCCGGCCGATTGTGTCGGGCAAGAATTTTTTGAAAATTAAAAATTAAGGGTAATCATTTTTAAACGCTTCGCCATATTCGCGCGGTGTTTTTATTTTTTAATATTGACATTTACCTAAATTTATGCTTATATACACATAGTTCGCGGTAAACCCCAACCGAGCATATCGCTTGGCAAAGGCAAACTGCATGGCAAGGAGCAAGACGATGGCCGCGAAACGGTTCACGTCTGGCCAGCTTCGCGAATTTGCGAAGTTGATGGGCGGCTTGTTCAAGTCGCTCGAGTTCAACATTGAGGACGTGCAGAACGTCCTTACTTCCAAGGAGTTCTGGGCCGGCGTCAAGACGCTGGTCGTCGGCGTGAAGTCTCCGGCCCTCGCCACCGGCCTCGTCCCCACCGACTGGACGGTGGTGGAGGACGTCGTCGCGTCGCAGTTCGACGTGGCGTCGCTCCGTCCCCGCGCCTTCCTCAAGGCTGGGGAGTCGGGCATCGCCGGCGACGAGATGCGTCGCCGCGCGGTGAGCATGGGGGCCAATCTCGGCCTCGCCGACGGCCAGCGGATCCTGGCCGAGCAGGACAAGTTGTCGGCCGAGTTCCGGGGATTCTACATCCCCCTCGCTGGCACGGTTCTGTGCGATTCCGACGGCCTCCGGCGCGTGGCCTGCCTCCGCTGGCACGGCGACCGCTGGGTGCTCCGTTTCAGCTGGCTCGGCTGCGACTGGCGCGGCGGCGCTCGGTTCGCCTGTCGCGAGTAAGGGGCTTGGACGCTCGGGCACTTGGCTCTTTTGGCAAGTGCTCGGCTACTTGGTCCCTCGTGACCCTCGCTCGGCGTTCACCCTTAAATAGGTGGATGTCCGAGCGGGGGTCTTCTGTTTTAATAAATATTTTGGTATACTAAATTTAGATTTTACCAAAACGCTCCGGCCAAGGTTTGGGCGTGTAAAATCTCGCCATTTTATTTTTCAAAGTGTGACCGGCTACTGCTTGTCGCAGAGTAAAAATAAAGTGACTAAAAATGAAGATACTCGGTGCGTGGTGTTAGGGAGATAACTTCTTCAAATTCTATTCAACCCGAAGAGTATTCAACGGGTGGTGTTCTGGAAGACGCAACGCATATTTCGGCATAAGGTACATAAACGGGTACCTAATTTCACAGAATATGCCTAAGTTTGCCTTTGGTTGGGGCGATCGATGACGCTAGGAAAATTGTATTTAGAACTTTTTGTTTTTGAGGGCGAGATAGTCCTCTATGCACAGCAATAATTTCGTTGATATGTGAAAAATGTCCTTCAAGCGAATTTTTGCCAGTATTTTTAGATTGTGGTATAATACGACAGTTTTAAATATTCACCAGTCAAACGATTTATTAAAATGGATAACACAAAATCAAATTTGCCTGGCGATTGGTTGCAGTATGGCCGAATTTTTACTTTTATTGATTTTGGCAATGTTAATTATTGGTATGAACGTGACGAACGTGACGGCAATGGTCGGGAATTGTTTAAGGGGGAAAAATTGGTTATCGGCATAGAGCAGTTGGCCACTTATGTTAAGACATTTTCCGTCCACTCACGTTTTTATTTTGGACTTGACCCCAAGCAGAATAAATCAATCGCTATTATTGCTAAAGCGAGAAAATTTTTTAGTAAGACAGTTACTAAACCGATTCAGAAAATAAAACACTATCTGTCCGACGGAGAAAACGTGAAAGTTGGTTGGGAAAGAAACAGCGACGCGCGTGGCCAATATATTTATTTACCGAAGTGTAATTTTGACGTGGAAATGTGCGTGGACGCTATTCGGTTGGCGGATAATTATGATACTTTTTGTTTATTTTCCAGTGACTCTGATTTCGCTTCATTGACCGATTATCTAAAAAGGGCGAAAAATAAAAAAGTAATTTTATTTAGTTCCGGTTATGTCTCGTATTGGTTAAAAGATAAAGTTGATTTGAATATTAACGGCCAAGCCATCAAAAAGCAGATAACTTTCAAAAAAATAAAACCTCGCCTGTGAAGGCGAGATTTAGATCTCGGACCCGCATCCGCGGGCAGGATAGCTTACGCTACAAAATTATTATAGCAGATTTGATTGATTTTTGTCAATAAACTTATTAACAGTATCGTTTTTTATTGCGCGAGGTGTTTTTATTTGATTGAGTTTTTAAATTGTGATATAATTATTGACGTAGAGATTGCTTCGCTTCGCTCGCAATGACATATGTATCTCAAACGCTTAGAAATTGACGGCTTTAAATCATTTGCCCGTCAGACCATTTTGGAATTTATACCGCCCAAGGACGGTCGTTTTAGTATTACCGCGGTCGTGGGGCCGAATGGTTCGGGCAAGTCCAATGTTGTGGACGCGATTCGGTGGGTGATGGGTGAGACCTCGCTGAAACAATTGCGCGGGAAAAAAAGTGAAGATGTAATTTTTAATGGCTCGGTTGACAAAGGGGCGTTGTCGGCATGTTCGGTGACGATGGTTTTGGATAATACCGGCAGTGGGTTTGGCATTGATTATCCGGAGATTGTTATCACGCGTCGGTTGTATCGCTCGGGCGAAGGTGAATATTTGATAAATAATAGTCCGGTGCGTTTGCTTGACATTCATTTGCTTTTGGCGCGCGCCCAATTTGGGCAACATTCATATAGTATTATTTCGCAGGGCACGATTGATCGGCTTTTGGTGGTGACACCATCCGAACGTAAAGATTTTTTAGACGAAGCATCGGGAATTAAAGAATTTCAAATTAAAGAACACCAAGCGTCTTTGAAATTGGCGCGCACGCGTGAAAATTCTGAACAGGCGACACGACTACTCGCCGAAATTGAACCGCGTTTAAAATTATTATCGCGTCAAGTTAAAAAATTAGAAAAACGTCAGGAAGTGGAATTGGCTTTGCGTGAGTGTCAAGAAAAATATTATGGATCGTTGTATTTGATCAATAAAAAAGAAACAGATTTATTGGACACGCAATTAAATAAAATTGAAAAAGAATATCGCACCGCGTTTGAAAATTTAACGAATATTCAAAATGAGTTATCGCAGATAGCGCAATTGGCAACGCGCGCGGAAGTGTTTGCGGAATTACAACAAAAACATCAGCAAGCGATGGCAGTAAAAAATGATTTTGAAAGATCGTTGGCGATTTTGTCTGGGAAATTACAGACCGCGTATTCAGATGCCGGTAAACAAAATTTGGGCTGGTTGGAAAAAAAGATTTTAGATTTAAAAAATGAAAGTTCGGTTTTGGAGACTGGTCAGGCGCAAGCGGATTTAGCGTTGACGCGATTGAATGGAATAATCGCGGAAAAAGATCGGGAAGTAGAGAATTTATCAATTGAACGCACGGAATTAACGGTCAAATTATCACAAGCTGAACACCAAACCTATCAAGCGCAATCCGAACGTCAATATTTTGAAATGAGCGGGTTGTCGGCGGTGAAGGCAGTGTTGGATAATCGCTCGCGATTGGGCAAGGTATATGGAATGTTGTCGGAATTGGGCGAGGTGAATGAAGAATATCGTTTGGCTTTGGAAGTCGCAGCTGGTTCACATTTGTCTTCGCTTGTTGTAGGCGATGATGAGACTGCAAAAAACGCAATTCAATTTTTGCGCGCTGAGCGAATGGGTGTGGCGACATTTTTGCCAATGAATAAAATCCGCGGGCGCGAGTTGGGGCAAGAAACAGATGATGTTTTGGGGCAGGCGGGTGTAATCGGTTGGGCAATTGATTTAATTAAATTCGATAATCGTTTTCGTGAAATTTTTTCCTTTGTTTTGGGAGATAATTTGTTGGTAGAAAATTTGGAAACAGCGCAGAGAATTGGAATTGGGCGATTTCGGATGGTTACTTTGGACGGCGATGTGATTGAGCGTAAAGGCGTGATGCGTGGTGGTTATCGCAAAGGTAATCGTCGGGGCCCGGGATTTTCGGGTAAATGGTTAGCGCCGGAAGCGGGTGGTGATGATCCGCAAAAAGTTGTTGAAAGATTACGCGAAGATTTGCGAATTGTGGAAAAACGGTTAGAAGAAAAACGCGGTGAAATTTTGTTTAGCCGCGCGGAAATGGAAAAATACAAAGCTGAAAGTGCGGTTGTGGGCACGCAAGTGCGTCAGAAATTATTGGAATTAACAGATTTGGAAAAAGAAAGAAATTTTATCCAGATGAGTCCGGAAGAGCATAGTAAATATTTGGGTGGTTTGGGTAAAGAAAAAAGTTTGATTGAAAAAAATATTGCGGACGCGGAAAAATTAGTTGTGAGTGCCTCCCGCGAAATTCAAGATTTTAATAATAAAGAAGAAGAGAAAAAACAACGCGTGTTTCATCTGCAAGATGAAATGCAGAAAGCGCAGGTAGCGGTGAACACAATTATCAATTCGCGCAATGATTTGAAAATTCAATTGGCGAAATTAGAAACCAAGCGCGAGGACTTAATGGCCGAGGCGGGCAATGAAATTTCCGCTTCACCTGCGACTTTGTCGGAGCGGATTGTTGAGGCGTTGGATAGTGCTGGGTTGGCCGTGACCGCCGATGAAATTCAGAAATTAAAATATCAATTAAGTTTAATTGGTGGTATTGAAGAAGGTGTGGTTGAAGAACACGCTACGACCAAAGAAAAATTTGATTTCTTGTCCGCGCAATTATCAGATTTAGATAAAGCAACAGCAGATTTAGAAAAAATGATTGAAGAATTAACTGAAGTAATGAAGAAGAAACGCGAAGCATCTTTCAAAAAAATTCGCAAAGAATTTGATCGTTATTTCAAAATTTTATTTAATGGTGGGAGCGCGGCTTTGGAAGAAATTTATGGTGAGGTGCTTGATGAGGACGCAGAGTTGGAGGGTGCGGTGGCGGGCATTGGCATGTCTCCCCCTGCCCGAGGGGGAGAAGCAGAGGGGGTGGGAGCGGACGGTTTGGCTGACGAATCTAAACGTAAAAAAATTACTACGTTAACTGGGATTGATATTACCGCCTGCCCACCCGGTAAAAAAATAAAAAATCTAAGCGCGTTATCCGGCGGTGAACGCACACTTACATCGATCGCGCTCGTCTGTGCGATTTTGTCCTGCAACCCAGCGCCGTTCGTTGTAATGGACGAAGTAGAAGCCGCGTTAGACGAAGCCAACACTTTGCGCTTTGCCAATATCATGAGCGAACTTTCGCGCCAATCACAATTTATCGTGATTACGCATAATCGTGTTACGATGCACGGCGCGGATGTTTTGTACGGTGTTACTATGGGTGGCGAAGGTGTGTCAAAGTTGTTGAGTGTGAAGTTGGAGGATGTGAGGGTGCCGGCCTAAGTTTTTGTCATTCCGACCGCAGTGGAGGAATCCCTTTACGAATGTCAAATTTCCAATTTCAAATCAAATTCAAATTTCAAAATCAAAATGACAAATTGCGACTGGATTCGTCCCAGCGAAAGCCGGGATCTAGTAGGGAATGACAAAAAAACTATATAAAAATGAAGAAGCTCGACGTCGTGATGACCGTCGAGCTTTTTCGTGCTGGCGCGCCTAAGGGGATTCGAACCCTTATCGTCACCGACTCCGTAGGCCGGCGCTCTATCCAATTGAGCTATAGGCGCGAAACCAAACACCGAACAAATTCGATGAAACGAGTAGAAATACTTTCTACCGACTGACTTTTTACAGTCAGTTGCCCTAAAGCCGTTTCATACAAAATTAATTCGATTTAATTATACAGCGTTTGCGCAGGCTGTCAAGACTTTAACCCTTGACAAATCCACAGTTTTTGTTTATAATAACCGCGCTCTCAAAATCGTCATTTTATATATTTGAATTTTTGTTATGTTAATGATTCGTTTACAACGCGTCGGCAAAACCAAAGCGCCGACTTACCGCGTGATTATTTCCGAAAAAGCGCGCGACACCAAAGGTACTTATTTGGAAAAATTAGGCACATTCAATCCGCACGCTAAAGAAAATGGCTTGCTTGTTGACGCGGAACGGGTGAAATATTGGTTAGGCAAAGGCGCGCAGGCCTCGGCCACACTCCACAATTTATTTGTGAAAACCGGTTTGGTCAGTGGCGCGAAAAAGAAAGTGGTATTTTTATCCAAAGAAAGAAAAGTAAAATTAGGCGCGAAAGATAAGGCCAAGCAAGAAGCCGACGCAAAAGCGAAAGCTGACGCCGAAGCAAAAGTAGTAGCGGAAGCAGAAGCCAAGGCGGCGGCGAAAGAAGCGGCCAAAGCGGAAGCAGAGGCAAAAGCGGCGGAAGAAAAAGCCGCGGCTGAAAAGCCAGCTGAGGAAGTGAAGGCAGAAGAAGTGAAAACCGAAACTCCGGCTGTTGACACCGCCCCGACCGAAACGGTATAATGTATACACGCAGAACTGGTGGACAAACTCCACACTGTCGACAGAACTGCAATTGAAAAAGATTTTTTAATGATTGAACTATGGAAGCTGACCAACTGTTTGTTGAGATGCTCGTCAAAGCGATCGTTAACAACCCGGACAAAGTTAAGACCTCTCGGATCATCGATGAACGTGGTGTCTTGATTTCCTTGGACGTTGATCCGTCCGACATGGGTTATGTTATCGGCCGTTCTGGTCAAACCGCTCGTTCCATCCGCACTTTATTGAAGATTGTCGGCGCGAAAAATAATGCTCGCGTCAACTTGAAAATCAATGAGCCGGAAGGTGGCCGCGGTCCGCGTATGGGTGGCATGGGTATGGCGCAAGCCACGCCAGTTGTCGTCTCCGCGCCGGTTGACACCAGTGCGATTGACGATTTAGGCATCTAGTAATCAGATATTCTGATTAGACATTTAAACCACTCCGTGATATATTATTGCGGAGTGGTTTTGTATTAATATTTGGTAATGTCAAATTTCCAATTTCCAATGTCAAATCAATGTCAAAATAAAAATATCAAATTTGACATTTAACATCTGAAATTTGGATTTGATTGGAAATTGGATATTTGGATTTTGAAATTAAAAATTTTGTTCGTGCGATTATGCAATTTGATATCCTTACAATTTTCCCCGACCTAATCTATCACTACTCCAATGATAGTATCTTAGGCATCGCCCAAAAGAAAAATTTAATAAAAATCATCGCTCATAATTGGCGCGAGTTTGCGGTTGGAAAACACCAGCCGGTGGATGACACGCAATATGGCGGGGGAGCAGGAATGGTTTTGAAAGTGGATCCAATTTATTATTGTTTGGAGAGTTTGGGGTTAGCGCGTGGTGGCAAGAAATTGAAAATTGAAAATTGTAAATTGAAAATTATCGCACTAGATCCTGCAGGAAAAAAATTCGACCAAACCATGGCCAAGAAATTTTCTAAACTAGACCGTCTAATTTTAATTTCCGGGCGCTACCAAGGATTTGACGAGCGTGTGTATAAATTTGTAGATGAAAAAGTTTCAGTCGGGGATTATGTTTTATCAGGTGGGGAATTGCCAGCGTTGGCAGTGGTGGAGGCGACTTCCCGATTAATACCGGGGGTGTTGGGGAATCAGGAGTCGTTAAGTAATGAGACGTTTAATGACAAATTTCCAATTTCCAATGTCAAATCAAATCCAAAATCAAAATTTCAAAAATCTGAAATTCTTTATACTCGCCCGGATAATTTTTTAGGATTAAAAGTACCAAAAGTGCTGCTGTCTGGCGACCATAAAAAAATAGCGGAGTGGCGAAAAAAATGAAATCAAAAAAGTTCTCTGGATAGAGAACTTTTTTAGTAATACTCGCACCTGGGTCTCACAATATTCACAAAAATATTTCTGAACATTGTGAGCAGACCCGGGGCGGAGGTGGGCGGGTTGCTCGAGGGCGGTGGGGGCGGGACGGGTGGTCACTTCTTCATGGCGCAACGAACGCGCGCCAGATGGGATTTTATTTCCCGCCGGAAATCAGGTGGAACCTGGCGCAGGGCCAGAGCGAGGGTTGGGGCCGTTGTTTCGGTCACCGGGCAAGTGCCCAGCGATTGATCGTACGCCCCTACGACACGAACTTCAAATTCTCGTTTGTCGTTGCGGGTGACACTCGTGTGCCCACCTGCTCCGTTTGCGCCTTTCTTCGCAAACAGTTTGCGAACTTCCCATTTCCATTTGTCGTTGACAATGATCGTAATACTGACTGCGACCATTTTTCTCTCCTCGGCGACTTTTTGCCACCTGTTACTTATAATATTACAGTAAATTATGATAAGGTGTCAATCTACACATCAAGGTTTTTTTATCCCCACCTTACCCCAAACCACCCCTTGACAGGTTTCTGACAATATGTTAAACTGCGTTTGCTTAATACAAATCAAGGCAACCAAGTACTTTATAACAATTGATTTCTTCTAAGTCCAAAAGCTGTTGTTTGGAATGTTAGGTAGATAGGATACTGGAAAGAAAAAAGAGTAACTGAAATTTTTGGTTCCTCTTTTTTCTTTCTGTAAAAAGAAAGAAAGTTTACACTGCGCAACGTGTCCAAGTAGATGCTTGCACTGCGTAGCGTAGCGAAGCAGTGTTCGTTGACAATACAAATCGTGACAAAAATCACAAAATCTATTTCTCTAAACATTGTCTTAGTTGTTTGTTGAGTACAAACAATGAAAGACGTACATACAGAATAAATCCAGAACTCTTTTTGGCTTTAGCAGTCAAAAGAGATTCAAATCTAGCAGAGTGAATTTTTTTCACTCTTCTCTGATAGTTCTTAATTGAACTTTTTTTGAGAGTTTGATCCTGGCTCAGGATGAACGCTGGCGGCGTGTTTAAGGCATGCAAGTCGAGCGACGTGTTCCCGCAAGGGAATTACGAGCGGCAAACGGGTGAGTAACACATTGGTAACCTACCTTGAAGACAGGGATAGCTCGCCGAAAGGCGGATTAATACCTGATGGCAATGCGGGGACGCAAGTCATTCGCATTTAAAGCCGCAAGGCGCTTCAAGAGGGGCCTATGGCCTATCAGCTAGTTGGCGGGGTAAAAGCCCACCAAGGCAACGACGGGTAGCAGGCGTGAGAGCGCGGTCTGCCTCACTGGGACTGAGATACTGCCCAGACACCTACGGGTGGCTGCAGTCAAGAATATTCCACAATGGGGGAAACCCTGATGGAGCGACGCCGCGTGCAGGATGAAGGCCTTCGGGTCGTAAACTGCTTTTGCAGGGGACGAATTATTGACGGTACCCTGAGAATAAGAGGTTGCTAACTCTGTGCCAGCAGCAGCGGTAATACAGAGACCTCAAGCGTTATCCGGATTTATTGGGCGTAAAGCGTCTGTAGGTGGTTTGGCGGGTTAGGGGTTAAATCTCGATGCTTAACATCGAGCCAGCTCTTAAAACTACCAAACTAGAGGATGGGAGAGGTAAGCGGAATTGCCGGTGTAGTCGTAATAAGCGTTGATATCGGCAAGAACACCAAATGCGAAGGCAGCTTACTGGAACATTCCTGACACTGAGAGACTAAAGCGTGGGGAGCAAACAGGATTAGATACCCTGGTAGTCCACGCCCTCAACGATGCGAACTAGGTATTGGCAGTATCGACCCTGCCAGTGCCGTTTAAAAAAGCTAACGCGTTAAGTTCGCCGCCTGGGAAGTACGGTCGCAAGACTAAAACTCAAAGGAATAGACGGGGACCCGCACAAGCGGTGGATCATGTGGTTTAATTCGATGGTAAACGGGGAACCTTACCTGGGCTCAACTACTAGCTGCAAGCCGATGGAAACATTGGCCGCCTTCGAGGGTGCTAGATAGGTGCTGCATGGTTGCCGTCAGCTCGTGCCGTGAGGTGTTCCATTAAGTTGGGAAACGAGCGCAACCCACGTCGTGTGTTAAATGTACACACGAGACCGCCCGGCTCTCTGCGCATAAGCGCAGAAATTCTAAATCCGAAACACTAAATCCTAAATCGCCAATTGGCATTTAGAGTTTAGAACTTAGATTTTAGAGTTTCTGTTCGCTTGCGAACAGGGAGCCGGGAGGAAGGAGTGGACGACGTCAAATCAGCATGGCTCTTACGTCCAGGGCTACACACATGATACAATGGCCGATACAACGGGCTGCTAAATCGCGAGATGGAGCTAATCCCTTAAAATCGGCCCCAGTTCAGATTGAAGGCTGCAACTCGCCTTCATGAAGTCGGAATCGCTAGTAAACGCGCATCAGCCACGGCGCGTTGAATACGTTCTCGGGTCTTGTACTCACCGCCCGTCACACCATGGAAGTTGGCAATGCCCAAAATCTCGCAAGGGACTAAGGCAGGGTCAATGACTGGGGTGAAGTCGTAACAAGGCATGTGTAGCGGAAGCTGCGCATGGATCACCTCCTTTCCGGAGAACTCGTTTGGCGAAAGCCGAACGGTATCCAGTCGAACCCCGACTCAGTCGGGGGAGGAGTTATAGACGAGGGTTTTTGTCACGTTTGTGTTGTTAAGCACCCTCGTTATCGGGGGTGTTTTTGTTTTTATGGCGTAGCCCTGAACCGATGCGAAGCATCTGGTTTAGGGGGGCTTGATTTTTTTCTTTTAATTTGGTATAGTGTTTGTAAATTATGGGCGACTAGCTCAGTTGGTTAGAGCGTTACATTGACATTGTAAAGGTCACAGGTTCAACTCCTGTGTCGCCCACCAAGGTATTTAAAACGGGCAATTAGCTCAGATGGTTAGAGCGCGTCACTGATAATGACGAGGTCTCAGGTTCGATTCCTGAATTGCCCACTAATTAATTAAAAAAGCAAACTTGCTTTTTTTGTTTTTTTCTGCTACTATATCTCCACTATGACTGACGAACAATCCCTGGGACAAGGCGCGAAAAAATATCTGGCCGGCGCCGGTTTGTTTATTTTGGAATTTTTAAAAATCGCCATTTTGGCCGGCCTCACTATCGCCCTCGTGCGCTATTATTTGTTTAAGCCGTTTTATGTCAAAGGCGCTTCGATGGAGCCGACTTTTTATGATCACGAATATTTGATAATCGACGAAATTACTTACCGCCTTAATGAACCTAAACGGGGCGATGTTATTGTTTTTAAATACCCTGATAACCCGAAAGAATATTTTTTAAAAAGAATTATCGGATTGCCGGGCGAACGGGTAAAAGTTACCGGTGGCCAAGTGTTGGTTTATAATCAAGAACATCCCGAGGGGGCAATGGTCAAAGAAGATTATTTGCCAGTCAATCTTCTCACTGATGGCGAGCGGTTGGTTACTTTGGGGCCGGATCAGTTTTTTGTCTTGGGTGATAATCGCGCCAACAGTTATGATTCGCGTCGGTTTGGACCGGTAGATCGAAATTTAATTGTCGGGCGCGCTTGGTTTCGCGGTTGGCCGTTTTCGCGCGTACAAATTTTTAAAACACCGGAATTTGATTTATAAAAAATATTTATGGGTATGTCTGTAAAAAAATCTAAAGAAAAATCCGCCAAAGGCTGGTCCGCTTCGGGCGGGAAAAAATCAGCGTCCAAGTCAGTTAAATCCAAAGGCGAAAAAATCGCCAAGACCTATTCGGTTTTGCGCGGGATGCGCGATATTTTGCCGAAAGAAGAACGTTATTGGAAAAAATTGTATCACAGCATCGAAGATTTGGGGCAATATTTTCAATATGGCCGGATTGAGACCCCGCTTTTAGAAGAAGCCAGTTTATTTGTCCGAAGTGTTGGTAAAGGGACAGACGTGGTGGATAAAGAAATGTATCTTTTTGAAGATAAAGACGGCACCAAAGTGTGCTTGCGTCCCGAAAATACCGCCTCGGTCGTGCGCGCCTATATTGGCAATGGGCTTTGGAATCAATCCCAGCCGGTAAAATTATGGTATTATGGGCCGATGTTTCGCCACGATCGTCCCCAGGCCGGCCGTTATCGTCAATTTTGGCAGGTCGGTTTTGAATCGCTTGGTAGCTCGGATCCGTCCGTCGACGCGGAACTCATACTAATTGCGTATGATTTGTATAAGGATTTAGGATTGTCGGTTACCGTGCGTTTAAATAGTTTGGGCATACCGGAGGAGCGCGAACGTTATCGCAACGAATTGGTTTCTTATTACCGCTCCAAGCGCAGTTATATTTGTGGTGATTGTAAAAATCGTTTGAATCGTAACCCGCTACGTTTGTTGGATTGTAAGGCCGAAGAGTGTCGTGAAACCAAAGATAACGCTCCCCAGATTATTGATTATCTTGGTTCGGAATCCAAAAATCATTTGATGAAGGTATTGGAGTATTTGGATGCCGTGGAGATTCCTTATCAATTAGACCACGCCCTCGTGCGCGGATTAGATTATTATACGCACACGGTTTTTGAATTTTATGTTACTGATATCGAGGGGGGCGCGCAAAGCGCTTTGGGCGGGGGCGGACGTTATGATTTATTGGCGGAACAATTGGGCGGTAAACCAACTCCGGCTTGCGGATTTTCTTTGGGGTTAGACCGAATCGTCAGCGCTTGGCGCGAAAATTTAACCAAGACCAATTCCGAAGTGCCTCGGGAGAAATTAGATATTTATCTGGCGCAACTGGGCGAAGAGGGGCGACGGGTAAGTTTGCGGTTGTTAAATGATTTGCGCGCGAGCGGGATTAAAGTTGGTTTTAATTTTTCCAAAAGTTCGCTGAAAGCGCAAATGGAGTTAGCTGATAGCGCCAAAGTACAGTTTGTTTTAATTATCGGTCAAAAAGAAGTGCAGGACAAAACTGTGATTATCCGCGATATGGAATCAGGCATTCAAGAGGTGGCGGATGTGAAAAAGGTAGAAGGGCTGGTCAAACGTAAATTGGGGCGCGCTTAGCGCGCCTTAACCAACGCTGAGCGTTGGGGAAAACTTAAGTTTGACTTCTGGGTGTTTTTGGTCTATACTAATAGAAGGTTAATAGTATTTATTTTTAATGGAGGTGAAATTTTGTGTCAGAAATAAAACGCAAGCGGAGTGAGTCCTTTGAGGCGTATATGCGGCGCGTAAAAAAGCGCTGGCAACAGTCAGGCAAAATCCTGCAGGCCAAAAAAATCAGATTCCACGATCGCGATAAAAGCAAAACCGCGCGCAAGCGTAGTGCTATTCATCGCTTAACGGTATCGTCCAAAATGGAATATCTGAAAAAAATTGGTCGTTTGCCCGAAGTACAAACTCGTAGACGCTAATCCCGACGTTTCAGTCGGAATATATTCATTTAATCCGTTGCTCATGCTTCAATGGATTAGAAAAACTTATTTTAAATTTTTCAAAACCGCCGCGCTCTTGGGGGTATTATTAGCGGCGGTTTTGTTATTGATTTCTCCGGCTTTTCCGGTTTTCGCGCAAGTGGCGCCAACCGATATTATTACCGAAAGCACTCAAATTACCGGCGAGGCGGCCGGTTTGCCATCTTTGGATATTCGGGTAATTATCGCGCGGATTATTCGCGCCGTGCTCGGGTTTATTGGTATTATTTTGTTGGTCTTAATTATTTACGGCGGTTATTTGTACATGACGGCCGGTGGCAATGACGAACAGATTGGTAAAGCCAAAGCGATTTTGAAAAACGCGGCCATTGGTCTCGCGATTATTTTGGCCTCTTACAGCATTGTGTTGTTTATTATGAAAATGCTGGGTGTTAGTTTTAATGATGGTAGTGGTGGTTTAAATCCGCCGGGCACGACTAATTTTGTCGGTTCGGGTGCTTTGGGGAGAATAATTAAAGATCATTACCCCGAGCGTGATCAAATTGATGTCGCGCGCAATACCAAAATCGCGATTACTTTTAGAAAACCGATTCGATTGGAGGATTTGGTGGATGATGTTAGTGATGATGGACGGACTGACACTGGGCGCACCGTTGACGGAGTGCTTGGTGTGGGGGATGGTATTTTAGGGAATTGTATTACTACCTCGTCATTTAATTGGTTAGATCATTGTGATCGACTGAAAAAAATGGATGGTAAGTTAAGCGATAATTTAATTGATATCAAAAATATCGCCACCGGCGAGTCCATTGCCGACGCGGTAATTACCGGAGCATATATTACCTCAACAGCGGGTTTGCCCGGCGGCGTGTATACAATAGTTTTAAAACCCATCACCAATTTGGCAGATCGCGCTACTGGTGGCGGTTATTTAGGCAATACTTTGGAAGATACCGTCTATAGCG
The DNA here is from genome assembly GCA_001784435.1 of Candidatus Magasanikbacteria bacterium RIFOXYC2_FULL_42_28. Lineage (GTDB taxonomy): Bacteria > Patescibacteriota > Patescibacteriia > Magasanikbacterales > GWA2-37-8 > XYD2-FULL-41-14. Next base: position 191,482 of record MFQZ01000001.1, on the reverse strand, counting down.
TGCGTTTGGGAAAAGATATTCGCTTAGATGATTCGCTTAACGATAATCCGCGAGCCATTACCGCGTCTACCGCCGATATCAGGTACGGCGCCGGGGATAATTATTATTTATGGCAATTTACCGTTAATACTGAATTGGATTTAACTCCACCGATAGTAGAGCGGGTTTACCCGGCTCGCAACAATGATTCCGCGCCCAAAAATTCCGTTATTCAAATTGATTTTAATGAAGCCATTGATCCGTCCGGCGTGCAAGGCGAGTTTACCGCTACGAGCGGATATTTTGCTTTGGCTGGCGATAATATATTTTTAAAAACCGATACTGGCGTTAGGCCGGCCGGTAATTTTGTTTTAACCAACGGTTATCGCACCTTAGAATTTACGCCCACAACGCAGTGTGGCGTGAATACTTGTGGTATGCCGATTTATTGTTTGCCACCTGATGGGTATGAATTGTTATTAAAAGCCGGCCAAACAATTAATTCGTCCACCTTTGAAGCTTTGCCTTTTTCCGGTGTGATGGATATGGTGGGCAACGCTTTGAATGGCAATAAGGACGAAGTGGTAGATGTGGCGCCTAATATCGGCGCGGTATTTTTGTCAGCCGGAGCGGAAAGCCAATGGGAAAAACCGGACAATGATTGGTGGAAATTTACGATAGAAGATGAAATGGATTTAGAGCCGCCCTATTTAATCAATGTTCACCCGGGTTTAGACGCCGGTTATGTGCCGCCGCGCGAGCCATTAACAATGTTATTTAGCAAATTAATGCGGATGGATCCGTTGTATGATATTGAAATAAGAGAAAATCCACCGCAATATCCTCGGCTTTCCAAAGTTCCGCGCGCGTCATCATCCGGCGGTCAAACCACAGTAAATATGCGACACGGTCCATTTTTGGATGGCTTGCGATCGGATGGTTTGCGTCAGGATTATTTACCGGTGGTAACTTCAGTTGTAGTAGATGTGAATTTTAATTGTTTTTATCCGGGCAAGGGTCCAAACGAATCGGCCGGTGGTGATTTGGATTCAGCGGACTGTGTGGTGGATAGCGACGGGAATAGCACTAATTGTTGCGCGGTGACTGACAATATTAACAATTCGTTTTGTTGTAAAGGCGGAGCGCGACCAAGCATCGGGAGCAGTATTGAAAATTGTATTAACGAACCGTAAAAAATAATAAAGTTTTATTAACATGCCGAGGAATCCCAAAAAATTATTCATCGCATCATTTGTCCTAACGCTTTTGTTTGGCGGTTTATTTTTTGCTTCCACTGTGTGGGCGCAGGATTTGGGGATTGCCGAAATAGGGGAGACCATTGGTTTGGGTAGCACGGATATCCGATTGGTGATTGCCAAAATTATTCGCGCCGTGCTTGGGTTTTTGGGGATAATAGTTTTATGTTTGATGTTATACGCCGGGTTTATTTGGATGACGGCCGGCGGGAACGAAGAAAAAGTTACCGAAGCCAAAACATTGATTAAAAATTCCTTAATTGGTCTGGTAATAATTTTGTCCGCTTTTGCCATTACCAGTTTTGTTATTAAAAGTTTAGCAAGAGCGACCGGATTTTTGCCAGCGCATTGTTATAATGGCGTGCGAGAACCGGAATCGGGTGAATTTCGTGAAGGGGAAGGTCCGGTAGACCGCGGTGGCGAATGTGGCGAAGACGGCCCAAATGGCTGTCCCAATCCGGCCGGTTGCGATCCTAAACGGGAATTTCAAGTTGAACTATTACCGCCAAATGGAGATGTTTGTATCCGTAACTATCACCCGGTGGTGGTATTTTCCGAACCGCCTAATTTGGATTCTTTAAATAATAGCTCCTTTAGGATTGTATATGTTGTTTCAACATCGGAAAAGGTAGAGGGAGTTTGGAGTTATGTTGCCGACACCAACGATACCGCCGTTAAGTTTACGCCTAATGGTGATTGTGGCGATGCCGGGGCGGACGACTGTTTTGACGCCGGTGGTAAATATGAATTGATGTTGCCGGGTGGTCGGTCGGACGGTATCAAGACGCGCGCCGGTTACCCGACTCAAAATGAAGCCAAAAATTTAAGTTGTAGCGATGGTGAGGGGTGTGGGCCGGTGGATTTCACCGCCGGTTCGGGTGTGGATAGAACAGCGCCAACCATAACCATATCCGCGCCGGATTCGGCGTTTCGGGGTGAGGATGTTTCCGTAAACGTAACTTATAATGATGATTTTGGTTTGCAAAACGCGTTGTTATATGTTGGCGATAGCCGGTATTCGCAAGACGACGAAACTTTTACCGAGTGTAAAAAAACGGACTCTTTTACCCTTACTTGGAAGACATCCGGCTGGCGTGTTGGCAATTATAACTTGCGTGTTTTGGGCACGGATTGGGCCGCTTTTACCGCGGAAGTGAGTAGGCAGATAGATTTGCGTTTGGAAGAAGCGCAGTGCGTCGCCGGCAATAGTTGTTCCAAAAATTCTGATTGCTGTACCGGTTTTTGCGCTGTTTCCGTCAGTGGTTCCGGTGTGTGCGAAAGACGTTTGGAAATTCGCGGACTTGATCCTAACAACGGCGCGCCGGGGAATTATGTTTCCATTAATGGGCGATATTTTGGGAGCGAGCCGGGGAAGGTTTATTTTGTCAGTAATATAAATGGTAATCCCAGTTTGTACGCGGATGGTCCTTTAAATAATAGTTTTTCAGTCAGCCAAGCTTTTTCAGCTGGGAAAGCCACCAGAACAAATCTCAATTCGTCCTTGGCTCATACCGGTGAAAAAATGATTAAAATTGATAAAAACGTTTCAGATGGCTGGGTGTATTTGTGGTCCGCGCCAATTGAAAATATTAAATCAAGTGAAAGTTATCTTGGTTCAGTATACGCGTACAGTCCAACGGTTGGAGCACAGTTGTTTTTAACAATTTCTTTTGACGGTGGCAAAATTTATAATTTTACCGAACAAAGAGTGGCGAACACTGGGGAATGTGTCGGCAGTCGCAACAGCGATTGCGTGCTCGGTTTTCCTTTGAGTAGTGGTTGGCGTAAGTATGAATACGTTTTAAAAAATCATGGCCAAAATGATACTAATAAACTATATTTTAAGTGGGGATTGGATCAATACGCGTCCGTTCGCACCGCCACCGTTTATTTGGATGATTTTAACATGCAAAAAATTGGTGGGGGACCGATTGTCTGGCAAGAAGCCCAATTACCCTGCGATCCCAAACGCACTTGGACGGACAATCAAATCATTGCCCAAGTCCCAACAGACGCGCAAAGTGGCCCAATTAAAGTAGAGGCGGCTGTTGACGGTCGCGCCGGTAGTAGCAGAACCGATATTACCGATAATAATCTTGATTTAATTAAAGACAATTGGGGATTGGATTTGGATTTTATTGTTAATACCAGTTCACGGCCGGGTTTGTGTAGAATTGCTCCCAGCAGTTCCACTCCGGGAAGTGATGTTTATTTAGAGGGTAATCATTTTGGTGTTAATGGTGGTGAAATATATTTTGGCGAAACAGTGGCGGCGATGAAATCAGGCACTAATTGGTTTGCGGATAATTTATGGGCCGTAGTACCACAATTGGGCAGTGGCGCGGTTGGCGTAAAAATAAAACGCCATCTTGACAATGCCGAGAGCAATAGTATTCGTTTCACTGTAAAATCCGGCTCCGAGGTGCCAGAAAGTGAAAACAGCGATGTGGTAATTACCGGCATTTCTCCGCGCGCAGGCGCTACCAATGAATATGTATTTATCACCGGTCGGAATTTTGGCGAAAGCCCGGGCGTTGTTTGGTTTAGAAAAGATGGCGACGGCGCGGTGGTGGCAAATGGCCAGGTTTATATTGGTGATAATTGCGGTGATACTTGGACTAATGAAAAAATATTGATAAAAATTCCCTCCGGTCTGTCTCTCAATCAAAAATATTCCGTGCAAGTTAAACCAAATAACCGTAATGTTTCCAGTATTGATTTAAATAATGATTATTTTGAATTTGTTGGCGGTGAACCGGCGCCCGGTATTTGCGCTTTAAGTAATTATTCCGGTCCCATTCCTTATCCGGACGAAGACGGTTTGAAAATTTTCGGTGATCATTTTTTGTCTGATGATGACACAGTCGGTATTTCAACTACAATATTTTTTTCCAGAAACAAGGTGGCGGAAAAATTAGCTATTACCGATAATGAAATAAAGGTGTCGCCAGTTGAAGGCACTGTTTCCGGGGCGATAGAAGTGAGGCGCGCGTCTGATAATAAAGTAAGTAATCAGGTTGATTTTACCGTCCAAAATTGTTTAGAAAATACCAATGCTTGTAATAAAGATACCGAACAATGTTGTGGTCGCGATACCGGTCAGCCCGGGGTTTGTATTGCCGGCAATCTTCGATGCAAAAATGACACTCTTTCCACCGGTTATATGTGGCGATTTTCCACCGCCGGTATTCCCGAGCCATTGCGCGTAGTGGAGCGGTGTGACGCGAGTGTTATGGCCGGTTTGGCATTGCCATCGCCCTCGCCCAGTTTGCTATGGCGCCAAGGTGGCGGTGATCCGCAAGAAAATGTTTGTCGTGGGGCTTTAATCTCCATTGAATTTTCGCGCGCTGATATTAATTTAATAAATACTAACGTGCCCGGAACCGACCTGAACGCGCTTGTTGTTTTGGAATGTACGGGCGGTATTGATGCTGTTCAACAAAATTGTTTAACAACCGGAGTGGCGCCGACCAAGGTATCGGTTGTTAATACCGGTGATAGCCGAGGCGTGCTTTTGCCCGGTGTATCAAGTCAGAGTGGTGCTAATTCCCAGCACGCCTACCTATCTTTAAGACCAACAAGTACCTACAACCACAACACCGGCCATTGGATACCTAATACCTGGTATCAAGTAAAATTATATAACAATATTCGCGCCAATGGCACGGGGGCAAGTTCCACTCCAATAATTGCCGACCGACCTTGTGGCGACGGCACGGCTTATTGTTTTGCGTTCCACACTGACCCAACCGGTAGACAGTGCGAATTAGAAAAAGTGATCGTAACGCCGTACGAATATTGGACCAACCATTTGGAAGAATTGTTAATCGGCCGCACAGCTTCTGGTCGTGAATACGATTTATTTTATCGCGGTAATGGTTTGAGCACAGACCGTTGTATTATGATGGATGTTTCCGGCTACGGCTGGAATTGGCGGTCAGGTAATATCGCGTATTCCAATATCGTCGGTACGACCACGATGGATAAGGCACAAGTGTCCGCTTTGCAAAATACCGTGGGCGTGAATTTGACCAACCCGCTTAATGCCGTGAATATTTTTGCCGATGCTACCACTAATACCGCCAGTGTTACCAAAACCAAAACCGGCACGAGCACACTCACGATTGATCTATCCGATCCGAAAGTGGTTGATTATTGGCCGCAGTGTTTTGAGGCCTGTCCGAGCGCGGAAATTGGCGTGAAATTTAATATCAGTATGAGCACGGCCAATTTGGATAAGGAGAACGGGGCGGTGCGTTTGGATAAATGCAATGATGTTAATTGTTTTACTACCGAACCGGTAACATTGGCGGATGTTAAAAATCAGCCGGATAAGTCATTGATAATTTTAACGCCGGAAACAGATTTAGAACAGTCCAAGTATTATGTCGTTTCCATTTCCAATGAATACCCGGGTGAATTATCTTCTCCTGCCACAGCGCCGGATGTTTTATGGTCGCTGGGTAATATTTTTAGTCCGAGCTCTTACAGCAAACCGTTTAACAAAAATTTAACTTGGAAATTCCGCACCAAAGACCAGGCCTGTTTAATTGATCGGGTAGATGTCGCGCCTGAAGTATTTAGCACGCGCCGCATAACCGACAAATCGTTTTATTTTGCCACGCCCTATTCAGCGCCGGACGCTTGTAGCGCCCAAGGCCAGCGTTTGAACGCCTATGATGTCGGTTGGAATTGGCAATCATCGGATACTGATGTGGCGACAGTTACGCCATTTCGCACTTTGGGCCAAAACAAAAATTGTACCGATCGCTGTGTGCGCAAGGGAAGTGATGTGCCGTTTGCCACGACAACAAGTGGGGCGGTAGACCGGTTTATTGCTTGTGGTAATGGCACAGTAGAAGCGGGTGAAGATTGCGATCTACCGAGCGCGACGGGCGGGTGTACTTTGACTTGTTTGTATAGTGGGAATACTAATACCACGAATACAACCAGCACTGTTGATATTGGTTTGTGTGGTGATAGTTTTGTTTCATCAACCAAAGGCGAAGAATGCGACCCGGGGAGTGCTGATATTACCAAAAGAGTAAATTGTAACGCGTTCAACTGTTTGTGGACCGGTTCCACGGCCGAGCCCAAAGCCAACAATGTTAACGCGTCGGTTTGTGGAGACCGTAAAGTGACGGTGGGCGAGGAGTGCGATGTAGCGATACCACCTGATGATATTTTGATGACCACAAGTAGTCGCAACTGCTCGGCTCAATGTCTCCACACCGGTACGCGCATGACCAATTACTGGTTCCAACAACCGGGCAACGAGCGTCCGGCCGGATTCGCCACCACCACTTATGATTTTTATAAAAATGTGTCTTATAGCCAATGTGGCGATGGGGTGACGAGCGCGGATGAAGATCCGGAGTGCGAGGCGTCTTTTCTTGATGAAGATGTTTATCCCAAGCCGTGTAATAAATATTGTCAAATGGTAGATTACAAAGTTTCGCTTTATTCTACCGATGGCTGGGATTTTGCTACTAAACCATTATATGCAGGCGCGTGTGTTTTCGGGGAAGAAGGTTGTAATATCAGCGATTACCGTCCTTTGGGCTCGTCTTTGTCATATTCCAATCCATCAGTGTGTGGCGACGGTATAACCGGCACGGGCGAAGTGGATTATTGTGAAAGTACCACCAGTACTGATTTTATAAAATACAGTCGCGCGGCTACTACCACCGGTTTATATCGTTTTGATCCGTGGGTTTTAGCCAAAGGCGTGGGTATGGGCGCGACCGGCACTAACGCGGTGGGTGCTGGCGTGGCGCAAGTGGCTCTTATTAGCGCTACTACTAACCAAAATACCGCTGGTGGCAGTGGCACAGCCAAAACCGATAGTGGTAGATTTGAAATCAAATGCGGTTATCAAAATGATGATGAGTGCGTGAGTGTCGCTGGTTTGCCGAATGATAACACTTATGGCGTGGGCAATAATTCTTGTTGCTACGCCCGACCACAAAAAACCGCTAACTATCCGCTTGATGATGCCGACGATGTCTGTTTAAACACTTCCATTTCCGCCAGCTTTGACCACCCAATTGACAAAAATAGCATTACCGGTAATTTCTTAATCGCGCGTCAACTTTTGGCTACCAGCACCTGTTACACCGGCGGTGAAGATGTAACCGAACTAGTGGTAGCGTTTGAAAATCAACAACTATCTTGGCCCAAACGATTATTAAAACGCGCTTTGGCTTGGTTCAATAATTTGTTTGGTCGTCAAACCGCTTCGGCTGATGTTTGGTGCGTGGGTGGTGATACCGGCGCGGTTGAAGTAAATAATGAATTTGATCCTGACACCAAACTATTTTCCACTTCTACTTTGAAAGTGAATTTAAATCGGCCTCTTTCCGCTGACGCCGATTATACCATAATTTTAAAAAATGGCCTTAAAGACACGCGTGGAGTCAGTATTGGCGCGGTTATCAGGTGGAGTTTTGAAACCGGAAATGAAATATGTGAGGTGGAAAACATCTCTTTGTCACCCACGGAAGTGTATTTTGCGCGCGCCAACGCCACTACCACGATGCACGTTACCGCTCGCACCGACGCTTCGCGCGGCAATCAAATTATTGCGCCCATTGCTAATTTTTACGCTTGGGATTATATCTGGGGGCCGGCTCCGAGCGTGTCCAATCCGTTTGTTGAGTTTGCCCCGGCAACCACTTCGGCGTCTGTTGCTAACGGCGACAATATTTTAAAGGCCTTGAATAAAAATGGCGAAATTGATGTTTATGCCACGGCCAATGTCGTTGCTAATCAATATACCGCCCGCAGGGGTCCGGTGGCGACCGGCCAAGCGCACGCGATTGTATTTTTGTGCGAAAATCCTTGGCCACCCAAAGATTTGCCTTCAAATGGCGCGCGGATTTTCCCGTATGAAGATAAATTAAATAATGACGATGGCTTTAATTTGGCGACCGACGCGTTTGATGGTTCGTCTATTGACCCGTCGACTGTAGAAGAAACTAACACCAGCGGTTATTATAATTTCCGCACTTACTATTGCGCTGATTCCGGTGTCTCCGGCAGAGGTGATGATTTGCCGTATTTGCGCGCGGCAGTGCAGACGAGCACGGCGCAGTTGGAAGTGGCAAAAGGGGCGTGTAGTTTTACGGGCGAGGAATGTGATTTGGGTGTAGCGGCAGATGAGCAGTGTAACGCTAAATTTACTGTTACTACCACTCGCAGTGTTTTCTACTCAAAATATTCCACTAAAATATGTCGGGTTGCCAAAGCGCCGGCGTATGATTCTGCCGCCTTATATTATTTAGATAAAAATAATTCTCCTTTATCGTGCACCAATCAGGATAGTTGTGATGACGACGACGGTTTTAAAGTTTGGAAGGATACAATCCCGAGTGATTACGATAGTACGATATGTTCCAATTTAATTTACCCATCGTTAAATTTTGAAGATCCAGTCTGTATCGCTCAACCCCAACTTCTCAAACGCTTTATTTTTACCGACACCAACTCTCGCGGTGTATCAGACGCCGTTGGTATTTCGGTATTCTCCAATCAATATTTCTTAAGCCCGCGCGACTGGCTCGCCGGTAACAAACAAAGCGGCGGTAAGGATTTTAACGTCAATAATTTCCGCGATCTAAAAGTTGGCGGTTATGACGCCGTGTCTGATGGCAACAATGTTTATGTGGAAGCGCTGAATTATTCTGCGGGCGGAAGCGCGAATCTTAAATCAAATATCTATTTATTCAGTTTAAACAAAAATTCCGGCGCGACCATGAAAAACGTGTTTGAGCAGTTTATGAATAATTTGACGCTCAATACCAACTTAACCAATACTAATTATTGTGTTGATAGTTTAGAGGTTGACCCACCGGTATTATCGCCCGACTCCGTGCCCTGCCGAACCGATATAGATTGCGCGTCCGCCGGTCATTCGGAACAAAAATGCGCCAACCAAATTGATAAACTAAAACGCAATTATAATCGTTTGCGCGGTTTGGGCGCGATTGAAAAATCATTGGCCAATTACGCTGATGCCAATGCCGGTAAATATCCGCCATTGCCCCAAGGCACATATTTATCCGGCCAAACTGTGAGCACCTGGCCGTCGTGGAGTGTTTTAGGAACTGCCACCGGACGCAGTTTGCCGACCGACCCGATTAATCGTTTGGCCCCGGCCGGCAGTTGCGCTTATACGGCCGATAATATCGCCAAATTTTGCCATGTTGATACTGATTGCGACTCAACTATTACCGACAACAAATGTCTGCTGCACGATGCCACCACCAATTGGCTGACCACCGGCACCTCTACTGCTGACCGTCGGTTTAGTTTTGCTTGCGATCCGACTTCATTGGCTTACCGGTATATTGTGTCTACCAGCTCGCCCAATTATATGGTAAGGTATTTGTTGGAGCCAAAAGAATACAGTTTGTCTTATGCTTTTAACGCACTTATTCCTAAATTCATTGTTACCACCTCGCGTTTTGTATCTGATCCGACCGGAATTTGTCTGGCGTCTGAAGAAATTTCCACCATGCAGTCCGGATTTTGCGGAGACGGGAAATTAAATTTGAATTTAGGCGAGGATTGCGACCCGCCACAGGCGTTGGAATATGGTAATGTTTGTACCGGTGGCACACGAACACTAAAAACTTGTTCGGCTAATTGTAAATGGGAAGAAACCGAAGGTGGAGTTGATTGTTTGGACAGAACAAAATGCGGTAATGGTAAATTGGATTTGGGTGAAAGTTGCGATGATGGCGTGCTAAACGGACGATACGGTAAATGTAACAACACTTGTGAGGCCACGAGCACTCTGTACTGTGGCAATGGCGCGCTGGACGAACCGTATGAGTTTTGTGATACCGTTTCTAGCAAATGCGCTTATGCCACTGGTGCGGGTGTCTCTACCCCTAGTCCATACGCCTGTTCGGTTTATGCCATGAGCAATAGTTATTCTTGTAAATCTGATTGTTCCGGTTTCGGTTCGTATTGTGGTGATGGTGTTATTGATGCCAGCCAAGGAGAAGAGTGCGATGGCGAGCCGGTTTGCAGTGTGGGTGGGAGTAGTGGCGTGAGAAATTGTTTGAGCTGTCGTAAAGTTAGCGCTTTGGCCGAATGGGGGATGGATAATTTGGCGGGTTTGTCGCCAGGATCTCGTCCGGCTTCGGGTGGCGCCATAAGATATGTTTATCCTTTCAGTGGTGATAAATTTAATTTACACAAAATATTTTCAGTTATCAACGTTTCTTCAACAGCGACCGGTGATTTTCCGCAATACCCCCAGGTGGTAAGCGATGGTAAAATTGGTGGGGCATTCAAAAACTCTTATAATAAAAGATTGTTTTTATACACCAGTTCAACCTTGCCAAATTATTCCGGATTTGAAATTACCGGCACCAGCTCAATTTCTTTATGGATAAATCCGGACGATCATCCATGGGATTCCGTTAATGTGCATCGATTTAATACTATTATTGAAAAAGGCGGGATGGATACCAATAATTGTGGTTTTACTTTGCGTCGCGATATTAGCAATAATGATCTATTATTTTACGCCATGGGGGCGATATCATCCACCTATTCAGCTCGTTGTAGCGTTGCAGATAATTACGAAAGACAACCGGGTGGCGGTGCGAGATTTGCGGGTAGTCCTGATCCGCTCACTATTAGTGGAGCGGCGCCACCTAACACTTGGACGCATTTGGTTGTAGTAAATAATTCCGCTTCCGCTCGTGTTTATGTTAATGGTGTATTAAAAATTACCACTTCAAAACCTTTAAACAATTTAACAGATTGTGGCAATTACAGTTTTGGCGCTGATAATTGGTATGGTAGCGCGATTAATTATGTAAATATTGTCGGAGGTTATACACATAGCGATCATACCCATCCCTATTCCGGTTCCACCGCTAGTGGTAGCGGTTGTCTTACCTCTTCCGGCGCAATTGAGGGAGATTGGATGATACCCAAACAGGATTGGTATTTTTACTATGGCAAAATGGACGAATTAAAATATTTTGATCGCGCTTTATCAACGCCCGAAGTAAAAGATTTGTTTGACAGTTATCGTGATTTGGGCGGTTGGATGTGCACGGCCAGCACCACTCCCAATAGCGGTCCGGTTGCCCCCACCGGCTGTGGCAACGGCCATGTTGAATCGGAAACCGAGGCCTGCGACAACAGCCAAGTAAACGCGGTTACCGGCGCCTTGATTTATAATAATAACGGCCAAACCTGTAGGCCTGGCTATAACCGCCCTTGCACCTATTGTTCGGCCGATTGTCGCAATGTGATTCGTAAAGAGGCGAGCGGCTGGTGCGGGGATGGCGTGATAAATACTAGTAGTCCGGAACGATGTGAAAATGTCGGAATTAATACTTATTCTTCTGTAACCGGCACTAATATTTACGGTACTATCACTGACGATGTAAACGGTTATCACGTCTACCGTTGCGATCAATTGGTGGCACCACTTAATGTCAGCACTTCATACTGGGCTAATTTGATATACCAAACTAATTTAGAACAATATACCCCTCGCCAAATAGGCGATAGAAAATGTAACAGCAGTTGCTCGGAGATCCAAGATAATTGCGTGGCCTGTGGCAAAGACAACACCAACGGTGTTGCGGTTAGTGGCAATATTATTAATGTTATCGAGCCCAGTTCCATTGACCCAATTTATGATTATTTATATGCCGGCACGAGTCACTCTGGTCTTTTAGAATTATTTTATTCTAAACCAACAGTAAATTATTCCCAGTCATCAACGATTTCCCTAGCGCAGATGTTGCGGGTTGGCATTGATTCGCCCACCGCCAGCAGTTACGCGCTTAGAGAAGGTGGCAATGGTATTGGCTCGGTTAAGGTAAATTCTGACCTCAGATGTTCGATTAAAGATGATAATTTAGCCGCCTATTATTTAACTGTCAATGGTTATCGCGCGTTCGTGACTAACACCCCGAACGCCCCTATTCGCCGTAAATTTTTCCCGGTTCGCGCCGATTCTACACCCGCTGATTTTGATTTACTGTTGTCGCCCCGAATCAATGCTTCTTCTACCCAACAGAAAGGGCATATCCGTGTAGTTTTGAGTTGGGTTGGCGATGCGTCAAAGCAGTTATCAGCCGGGTTTGTGACGGCGATTAATGGTGGTAATACAGTAGTTGCCAAAGAGGGGACAGATTTTAACTCAGCTATTGGCAGGAGCTATTTTACTGAGACAGGTAGTAACTTTTTGAAGCAGGGCATCTGGTACCACGGCATCACTACCACCGCATCCGGTTTGAATATGGAGTCCTTTACAATCAACACGAACGCTATGGGCGCGAATCCCTTTATTTTCTATGTCCGCACTGACGACGATTCGGCCATTAATTATTATCGCAATAACGGTGGTGTTAAAGTGGAAGTATATGAACCGGATTTTGACACCAATATTGACTATGCGTCCGATTCCAGATTTTCTTTCCCGGTCAGGACTTTTGAGTTAAAAGACGCGCGCCAATTGTCCGCTCTTGATTTAGATTATGATCCGGCCATTGACGATAATCCTAACGCCAGTGCTTGGCATGTGTTTAATATTAAGAGTTTGTATCCTAACCCGGTAGCTTCAGCCGAGGTAAGTTTAGAAGAAAATCTTAATTATATTCGTAGCTCGCGCAATTATTTACGATTTAGTTATTGAAGTATATGAATGACACTTTAATACCATCAACCAATAATACGCCACCGCGTTCTTTTGGTAAAATTTTAAATATAATTATCGCGGTTATTGTGGTTTTGTTGTTGGTGGTCGGATTAGTGTTTGGAGTATTGGCACTGCGTAAAAAATTAACCGGTGGCGCTTTAAGTCAAACCGCTTCGGAACAAAAAAGAAAAGAAGAGTTGGTAGCGTTGAATAAAGCATTAGATAACATTCGTATTACGGACGAAGATTTAGACGGTCTTACGGCTGATCAAGAAAAACAATCTGGCACTGACCCGAAAAAATCCGATACTGATGGCGATGGCATTTTGGACAAAACTGAAATAGAAGTATGGAAAACCGATCCGCTTAATGCCGATACTGATGGCGATGGTTATAAAGACGGGTATGAAGTTAAGCGCAATTACAATCCTCTAAAAAAAGGAAATTAACCAATAATATAAAATTTTATGTTTGACGACCAACCAATTAGTTCTACCCCACCGGCGAATTTACCAACCGAAGCCGATGATATGTTTGCCACTGTAGACAAAATGCCGGCCGGGCCAGTGGCCCCGTCCGCGCCGAATGCTATCCAAGCGGGAGTGTTAAAACCAAAAAATAACGACGCGGTGATGCCGACGCCAACCAATAGCACCGGTTCAATTGAGGCGATGCCAACAATGTATGCGGTTAAAGAGCCGATAGTTGGTAAAGTAATTTTGCTTTTAGTTTTGCTCGCGGTATTGGGTGGCGCCGGATATTTTGGTTATCGTTTGTATGCGAGCGGATTTTTTTCAGCTACTCCCACCTCACCCTTGCCCACTCCTGCGGTAGAAGAGGGTCCGATCGCGCCACCGATAATTGAACCGGTGGCACCGGAACCAGTTGCGCCGGTGGTCGCGCCCGAGCCACTCCCTACTACTACCGCCCAAGCCGGAGTAAATATGGCCAGCGATGAAATTTTATTTGGCCAAGGCGTGGATAGCGACAAAGATGGTTTGGATGATGTGCGTGAGGCCGAAATTGGCACTAACCCCACTCAAACTGACAGCGACAGCGATGAGTTAAGCGACGGCGACGAAGTGATAATTTGGAAAACCGATCCGCTTAAAAAAGATACGGACGGTGATACTTTTTCTGATGGCCAGGAAGTCAAAAATGGCTATAACCCGTTAGGCCCGGGAAAATTGTTTAATGTGCCTACTACCACCGCCAAATAATATCATTATGTTGTTTTTTGGTAAAAAAAATAAAATTACCGAACCGGAAATAAATGTGCCCGTGGAAACAATCCCCTTGGAATTTTTGGGTGGCGCTAATCCGGTGGTGCAATACAAAGATGTGCCGAAGACAGTAGAAAGAGCGGTGGCGCCTGTTTTGAGCGTGCCGGAAAAACGCGCTTTAGACGCGACTACTACGGTGGGAGCGGGGGGTAAACGTCATTTGGCAAATTTGTTAACCAGTCGCAAATTTATTTTTGTCGGCCTCGGAGTGTTATTGGTGGTATTTGCCGCGGGCGCGTCTGCTTATTATTTGATACCTTATTTTAGTAAACCACCGGTAGTCGCGGTCGTGCCGGCGCCAGTCGTTACCGCGCCTGAACCACTACCGGTAGTGGTTGAACCCCTACCGGTAGTGGTGGCGCCGATGCCCGAACCGGAACCGGCCCCGGTATTAACCGAGGTGGCCATGGAATTTCCGTCGGTGTTATTAGCGGACAGCGCGGATTATGATAATGATGATATCACGGACGCGGCCGAAGAGCTGTTTTTAACTGACGTGGGTGTATCGGATTCAGACAATGATAAGTACCCCGATGGTCATGAAATCTATCATTTATATAATCCGTCCGGCAAAGCGCCGGTGCGGATAATTGACTCCGGTCTCGTAACCGAATACGCTAACCCGGTATTTGGTTATAAATTGTATTACCCCAAAAATTGGGCTGTGGCCAGTATTGATAGCAATCATCGCGATGTCTTATTTAGCACTTTAACCGGCGAAAATATTGAAGTGCGAGTGTTTGATTTGGCAAGTGGCCAGACTCTGTCTGATTGGATGGCGGTCAACGCGCCGAGTGAACGTTTAGATAATTTAACTGATTTTACCACCGCTTTTAAATTAAATGGCAAACAACGGAGCGATTACTTGGTTTATTATTTTGCCGATGGACCGCGGTTGTATGTTTTAGTTTATCATACCACCGATTCCAATACGGTTAATTATCGCATCGTGGCCAAAATGATGGCGCGCAGTTTTCAATTGGGCACTGTCAAAGAGGATGTTTTGATGACTTTGCCGGTGGAAGACGAAGTAACCGCCGGTTTGACCGAGCCGTCAGTAGCGCCGGCGCCACTGGGCAGTGATGAAGTATTGCCGCCCGAAGAATCCAGTTTATGATTAAGGTAGTATTGAACAACGCTGTAGTCGCGCCTTACAGCCAAAGTTTTTTTGTCAATATCAGTAGGGCGACGGCGCGCTATGAAAGTCGAGTGAAAGGAGTGGTAGAAATAAATATTATCGGTAGCGTGGCCATGAAAAAATTGAATCGTGTTTATCGCGGTAAAAATAGCGATACCGATGTTTTGTCTTTTCCGTGGCAAGATGATAAAATTGTCAATTCGTCAATGTTAGGTGAAATATATTTGTGTTACGCTCGCGTTAAACGTCAAGCCAAGGAATTTGTTGTCCCTGAAAAAGAAGAAATGGCGCGAATGTTGATTCACGGTTTGTTGCATTTGGTCGGTCATGATCACGGTCGTCCGGCCGAGGCCAAAAAGATGTTTGGTCTACAGGAAAAAATTTTAGCAGTATGTCAACCAAAAAAATAACTGAAAGTTTTTATCACGCTTGCCGTGGTTTGCAATCGGTTTTTAGGTCCGAGCGTAATTTTCGTTTTCAGGTGTTGGCGGGCGTGGTGGCGTTAGCACTGGCGCTTTATTTACCGCTTAAAATTTGGGAATTGATTTTAGTGATTTTAATGGTAATTTTGGTATTGCTCGCGGAAATTGTGAATACCGTTTTTGAATATTTTACTGATTTATTAAAACCGCGTTTACACCATTATGTTGAAGCGGTTAAAGATATTATGGCCGGCGGGGTGCTCGTGGCATCCGTGGGGGCCGTGGTTATCGGCCTGTTGATATTTTTACCGTATCTGATAAAATAGGGGTATGTCTAAATCAAATCAAAGAAAATTAATTGCCGGTCTGGATATTGGCAGTACCGCTGTTCGTTTGGCGGTCGGACAATTGGCCGTGCGCGATGAAGAAAACGGTCAAAATGAACTGCAAATTTTGGGCGCGTCCGAAGTATTTTCGGCCGGCATGAATAAAGGCGTTATTTCGAGCATTGAAGATGTGGTATCTTCTATTTCCGCTTGTCTGGAAAAAACCGAACGCATTGTCGGTATTCCAGTCGGAAGCGTTTGGCTTGGTGTTTCCGGCATGCATATTTTAGCGCAAGCCAGCAAGGGCGTGGTGGCGGTTTCTAAAGCCAACAGCGAGGTGGGCGAGGAAGACGTTACGCGGGTGTTAGAGTCCGCTCGGGCGATTTCGACGCCTTTAAATTATGAAGTCCTGCATGTTTTACCAAAGAGTTTTGGAGTGGATGGCCAAACTGGCATTCGCGATCCGGTGGGCATGACCGGCATGCGCCTGGAAGTGGACGCGCAAATAATTTTGGGAGCGTCCGCGCAAATTAAAAATTTGACTAAAGCGGTTTACCGTTCCGGTTTGGAAATTAATGATTTAATTTTATCAATTTTAGCCACCTCGGAAGCGGCTTTGACCGAACGCCAAAAAGAGTTAGGAGTGGTGATGATCGATCTGGGCGGTTCCACCACTAATTTGGCCGTATTTGAAGAAGGGGATATGATTCACAGCGCGGTGTTGCCGGTTGGTTCGGAACATATTACCAATGATTTGGCGATTGGTTTGCGGACGAGTGTGGATATTGCGGGGCGGGTAAAGACAAAATATGGTGATTGTTTTTCCGAGCCGGTATCCAAACGCGATGAAATAGATTTATTTGAAGTGGGCGCGTCTGACCACGAAATGGTGAAGAAAAAATACGTGAGTGAAATTATTGAAGCGCGGGCCGAAGAGATAATGTTTAAAATCGGCGAAGAGTTGCGCAAAGTTCAGCGTTCCGGTTTATTGCCGGCCGGAGCTGTGTTTGCCGGCGGGGGCGCTAAATTGCCCGGGCTAATCGAATGCGCTAAGAAAAATTTACGCTTACCGGCCACTTTGGGTTTTTCGTCTGATATCGCGAGCGTTACCGACAAAGTTAATGATTTAGGTTTTGTGACGGCGGTAGGATTGGTTAAATGGGGCACGATGATGGGCGGGCGGACGACAGTTATTAAGGATCATTTTTCGGGGTTAAATTCAATAAAAGGGTGGATTAAGAATTTGCTACCTTGACATAACTTTGTTAAAATTATACACTATATAGCGAAGGCACTCCTTCGCTATTTTTATTTAAGGGCTTGAATACAATTTGTATTCAAGCAAAAATTTTTAACAATCAATTGTATGCCTCAAGTAAAACCGGAAATGGAAACATTTGCCAAAATTAAAGTAGTTGGTATCGGCGGTTCGGGTGGCGCGGCTGTCAATCGCATGCTTTCCGCTAAAATTCGGGGCGTGGAGTTTGTGGTGATGAATACCGATGTTCAGGCCTTACATCATAGTAGCGCGCCCAATAAATTACATATTGGCAAAGGGATTACGCGCGGGCTCGGCGCGGGGATGGATCCGGAAGTGGGGCGTAAGGCGGCCGAAGAATCACAAAATGAAATTCGCGATTTGTTAAAAGATACTGACATGGTTTTTATTACTTGTGGTTTGGGTGGTGGCACCGGTTCAGGCGCGTCTCCGGTCGTGGCGGAAGTGGCGCGCGATTTGGGGGCGCTCACGGTCGCGGTTGTCACCAAACCGTTTTCATTTGAAGGTCCGCAACGACGTGATATTGCCGAAAATGCTTGGGAAGAATTGGCGCGCAATGTGGATACCATTATTACCATCCCGAACGATCGCGTCTTGCAGGTGATTGACAAAAAAACCTCTTTGCTGACGGCCTTTCAAACTATTGATGATATTTTGCGCCAGGGCGTTCAAGGTATTTCCGAATTAATTACCGTCCCAGGCATGGTCAATGTTGATTTCGCGGACGTGCGCACGATTATGCGCAATACCGGTTCGGCTTTAATGGGTATTGGTATGGGTAAAGGCGAAAATCGCGCCGTAACCGCGGCCCAAGCGGCGATCTCCAGTCCGCTTTTGGAATTGTCCATTGACGGCGCGCATGGTATTTTATTCACTATTACCGGTAGCTCCGGTATTACTATGAGCGAAGTGGATGAGGCGGCCAAAATTATTACGAGTAGCGCGGCCGATGATGCCAAGGTTATCTGGGGTATGGCAGTAGACGAAAGTATGGAAGATAATTTACGCATTAACGTAATCGCCACCGGTTTTGATAGCCATCGTCCAACACCGGTTTTGACAGCCGAAGAAAATGCGACCTCGTTTTTTTCCGCGGCTAAATACGCGCCCAGCAATTTCTTGCGTCGCACTCAAAAAGAAGAGGCCGAAGAAGAAAAAAAATTCAAACAGTTCACTCAAAAAAATATCACTGACACGGATACGCCGGCGCACGATTTGGCCAAGCGCCACGATGTGGTTACGGCCGCCTCTAAGGCCGATGATGATTTGGAAATCCCGGCGTTTATTCGGAAGAAAATGGGAATATAGAGTGATAATGTCAAAATCCAAATTTCCAATTTCCAATTCACCACAATCGTTATTTGATATTTTGGTTTTGGATTTGATTTGACATTTGACATTGGAAATTTGACATTAAAATGCCGAAGTTGCGCATAATTTTTTATATTTCAAATATTGTGGTATAATGTAGGTATGTTTTTTTAATTTAATATGCGTTGTCCCGTCTGTAATTTTGCCGACACGAGCGTGGTGGATACGCGCGCGACCGTTAATGATTTGGCGGTGCGTCGTCGGCGTGAGTGTGAAAAATGCCGTTATCGATTTTCAACTATTGAAGAAATAGAGTTATTGGATATTGTGGTAATTAAAGGCGACGGCAACCGCGAAGGATATATTCGGGAAAAAGTGGAAAATGGTATCCGTCGGTCTTTAACTAAACGTCCCTATACGCACGAAAAATTTCATCGTTTAATCCACGCCGTTGAGCGTGATATTCAAAAGAAAAAGAAACGGGAAATTTCCGGTAAAGAAATTGGCGAATTAGTGATGAAACATTTGCGCACTTTTGATAAGGTGGCCTATATCCGTTTCGCGAGCGTGTATCGTGATTTTAAAGACGCGTCGGCTTTTGAAAAAGAATTGAAAAAACTGAAACCAAATAAATCATGATTGTATGTTTAAACATAAAAATACTGTTGAAAAAACGGTGGCAACATCCGCACCTGTCATCCTGAGTGAAACGAAGGATCCCTTAACGCAAACTGTAAGGGATTCTTCGGTCGCTACGCTTCCTCAGAATGACAAAAAACCACCCGCTTCCGAAGCGGACTTGCGCGAGTTGATAGAGAAAAATTTAAAATGGTCGCAAATTATTTACGAGCAGAATCGTAAAATTAATCGTAAATTGCGCTGGTCGGCCGTGGCCGGGTGGTTGCGGCTCGCGCTCATTGTTGTTCCGATTATTTTGGCGCTGTGGTTTTTACCGCCGTATCTTGGTCAGTTTAAAGAGGTGTTTGAAAATATCACCGGTGCCAATGTGAGCGGTGATAAGCCTAACTACTCTTTGGAACAATTGATGCAGTTATTGCCGATTGGCGAAGCGGAAAAAGAGCAACTAAAAACATTGCTAAAATGAAACGCACTAAAATTGTCGCCACCATCGGCCCGGCCTCGGCCAGTGGCAAAATTATTTCTCAAATGGTTCGCGCCGGCTTAAATTGCGCTCGGCTTAATTTTTCGCACGGTTCGCATAATGAACATCGCCGGTTGTATCGCGCCATTCGCGTTGCCGGGAAAAAATATCACGAGCCGGTTTTGATAATGGCCGATATGCGTGGCCCCAAATTTCGTTTGGGAAATTTACGCGTCCCGGTCGTTTTAAAAATTAATCAAAAAGTGGTTTTAGCGCCGGAAAGCAAAACCAATGAAGCCGGAGTAATACCGGTAGATTTTTTTGGTCTGCAAAAATGTTTGCGCGCGGGAGAGCGGGTATTAATTGATGATGGTAAAATCGCTTTAAAAATCACCCGCGTTTCCAAAGATAAGATTTTCGCGACGGTAGCCGAAGGTGGACTCGTCAGCGCGCGCAAAGGCGTTAATTTGCCGGATAGCAAATTGGATATGCTGTCTTTAACAGACAAAGATAAAGCGGATTTGGAATTTTGTATTAAATTGGGCGTCGACGCGGTCGCGCTGTCGTTTGTGCATTCGGCTGACGATATTAAACAGGCGCGCGCTTTAATTACCAAAATTGAAAAAACTCATAAAATAAATTCGGGTAGTCCGACAAAAATTATTGCTAAAATTGAAAATCAATCGGCCGTGGCCAATATGGAAAAAATTATCGCGGTCGCTGATGGTATTATGGTGGCGCGTGGCGATATGGGGGTAGAATTGCCGGCCGCGCAAGTGCCTTTGGTGCAAAAACGTTTAATTGATTTATGCAACGCGGCCGCGAAGCCCGTAATTGTGGCGACGCAAATGTTAGATTCCATGCAAGAGCATATCCGTCCGACGCGTGCTGAAGTGTCCGATATCGCTAATGCCGTTATTGATCACACCGATGCGGTGATGTTATCTAATGAAACCGCGGTTGGCAAATTTCCGGCGCTGTCCGTGCGGACTATGGCCGAAATC
The DNA here is from genome assembly GCA_001784435.1 of Candidatus Magasanikbacteria bacterium RIFOXYC2_FULL_42_28. Taxonomy (GTDB): domain Bacteria; phylum Patescibacteriota; class Patescibacteriia; order Magasanikbacterales; family GWA2-37-8; genus XYD2-FULL-41-14. The sequence goes on along the minus strand of MFQZ01000001.1, from coordinate 170,708 downwards.
GTGATGGTTACGGAGGCGTCCACTTATGATGACTTGCCCGGGGCGGTGATACGCAAAAAAGGTTCGCAAGTAGACGAATCAATTGTGCAATTGTCGCGGTTATTAGCAGAGAATGTGGGCGCTAAATTAATTTTAGCCGCGTCTTTAACCGGCGAGACTGGCCGGATGATTAGCCACCTTCGTAGTGAAATTCCGGTGCTCGTGGCCACGCATGACGCGCGCGTCCAGCGACAATTAAATTTATCATGGGGCGTTAAGCCGTTTATTTTGCCGGTCTGCAAAACGATTGAAGAGTTGATAAAAAAATCAATGGTTTACATTAAAAAAGAAAAGTTTGCTAATAAAGGGGACAAGATGATTGTTGTGGCCGGTGAGCCGGTAGGGGAAGCCGGGCATGTGAATTTGGTGGAGGTGCGGGAAGTGATTTGATAATGTCAAATTTCCAATTTCCAATTTCCAAAAAAATGTCCAATATTTCCGCCATAGGCGGACCCGCCTATGGCGGGAAAGTGACAATGTAAAATTCAAAATTTACCAATTGTTTTCTTCTTTTTCTTCTTTTTAAATACTTTGCTTGCGACCAGAATCTTTTTTTCCGAACCGGGCACGATAAACCGGCCGGCGCATCTGGCCACAAAATTTAAGTGTTGTTGTTTTAAATCTTTGGGAGTGAATTTTATAAATTCCTTTTCGGCTGTTTTTGACGCTGTCCGAAATGATTCATCTTTGGCTAAAACTTCCGGGTGCACTTGAAATGAGCGTTCATTCCAACCCAACAGATGTAAGCCCGACAAGCGCCGTACGCGCGAGAGCGCCACATACCCTTGGCCATATTCAAACACCTGCGATAAATCCATCGTGGCCTCGTCCAAGCTCATCCCTTGGCTTTTGTGCACGGTAATCGCCCAGGCCAAACGTAGGGGCAACTGGGTGATTTTGGCGCGGACTTTGCCATCTTCTTCAATGGTCCAATCCACCGGCGTTACCTCAATTCTTTGGCCGTTTTTGGTTTTGACTACCGGCCAGCTGGTCGCTGGTTCAAAGCCGATGACGGTTCCGAGCGTACCATTCACATAACCTTCGCGCGAATTATTTTTGGTAAACATTACGGATGCGCCGATTTTTAGATGGAGCACTTCGGGCGACAGACAGCCCTTTTTTAAGGTGGCTGTCAAAAAACTATGACCGTGTTCGTTCATCAAATATTCGCACGGTTCGTTTGGCAGTAGGGCTAATTTTTTTGAATTTACCGTGTCCACGTCAACATTGTGCGTGTAAAGTTTAGTAATGTCTTCCGGTATTTGGCGCAGTTCAATTTTGCGGGTTTTGATACAGCCCAAATGATCATTGGTAAAATTGTTGCGTCTAATCGCTGTCAAAATATCCAAAAAGTTGGCATCATCTTGGCGATATTGTTCGGTTAAATAACAGGTGATAAAATTCGCGCGCTCCCAAGCGGGGGAGTCGTAGGCGAAGCGAGGTACAGTTTCGTTCAGCAGTGTGGGTGTTTTGTCGTAATTATTTTTTACAATTGGTGGTAGCTGAAAAAAATCACCTACCAAAATTATTTGCATTCCACCAAACGGCGCAATGTTTTGTTTTACGCGCCGACAGACCGCGTCCACCATCGCCAAAGTGCTGGGCGAAAGCATTGACACTTCGTCAATAACCAAAACTTTCGCCGGCTTAATTCGTTTGGTCACATATTTATTGGAGTTGATATAGTTCAAATCCAATTTGGTTAATTCGGATTTAATGCCAATCCCACTCCACGAATGAATAGTAACTCCGCCCAAATGCGTGGCCGCAATTCCAGTTGCCGCGGTAATCGCCGGTTCAATTTCATGCGCGCGCAAATACTGCGCATACTCGTTGATGGTATGCGTTTTACCTGCACCCGGTTCGCCGGTTAAAAAAACATTGGCGCCGGTTTTTAATATTTCAAGCGCTTGTATTTGTAACATGATTTTTTTATTGTCATCCCGACGAAAGTCGGGATCTCTGTCCGTCGTTGCCTCTTTGTCATCCCGAGCGAGGATTCGCATCCGACGAGGGATCTCCATTCGGTCTACAATGGCCAACGGGATAGAGATTCCTCCTTCGTCGTCGGAATGACAATGGTAATTTACTGTAGCTCCGGATAAAGCGGGAATTTTTTAGTTAATTCTAACACCTTGTTTTTAATTTCAGCTAGTTTACCGTCATCCTTCCAATTTTCAATCGCTTCATTAATCCAATTTCCTACCAATTCCATTTCCGCTTCTTTAAATCCGCGAGTGGTTAACGCTGGCGTGCCGAGCCGAATTCCGGACGGATCCATTGGCGAGCGTGGATCATCCGGAATCATATTTTTATTTACCGTAATTCCGGCTTTGTCTAACGCGATCTGTGCTTCTTTGCCTGACAATCCTTTCGGCGTAACATCAATTAACAATAAATGATTATCCGTGCCACCAAACATTAATTTGTAACCAAAATCGTTAAATTTCTTTTCTAACACTTTGGCGTTGACTTTAATTTGGCGGGCGTATTCTTTGTAGGCCGGTTCCAAGGCCTCCTTAAACGCAATCGCTTTGGCGGCAATATTATTTTCGTGTGGGCCACCTTGAAAGCCGGGGAAAACAGATTTGTCAATTTCTTTAGCGATTTTTTCTTTGCACATAATTATCGCTCCGCGCGGACCGCGTAAAGTTTTGTGCGTGGTAGTAGTTACCACATCAAAAATTGGCACGGGATTATTCATTTGTCCACCGGCAATCAGTCCGGCAATGTGCGCTATATCCGCCATGGTGAGCGCGCCTACTTCGTCCGCGATTGCTTTAATTTTTTCATATTCAATTTCGCGCGAATACGCCGAGTAGCCCACCAAAATCATTTTGGGTTTGTGCTCTAACGCCATCGCGCGTAAATTATCCAAATCAATTTTACCTTCGGCATTGGTTTTATAACGAATAAAATTAAAAATTTTCGCCATGTGGGTAACCGGATGCCCGTGCGTCAAATGCCCACCGTGCGACAAATCCATCCCCAAAATTGTATCGCCGGGTTTTAAAAGCGCGAAATACACAGCGATATTGGCGGGCGCGCCGGATAATGGTTGAACGTTAACATGCTCGGCGCCAAAAAGTTGCTTGGCGCGATCAATGGCCAATTGTTCTACCTCATCAATAAATTCACAACCGCCGTAATAGCGTTTGCCCGGGTACCCTTCCGAATATTTATTGGTTAAAACCGAGCCGAGCGCTTCCAATACCGCAACGGAAACAAAATTTTCCGAAGGGATCATTTCCAGTCCGGTTTCTTGGCGGTTAAGTTCGTGTTTAATGGAAGCGGCGACTATGGGGTCGAATTGGGCGAGTTTTTGGTGGTTCATAATAGTAAATTTAAAATTTCCACCCTTCGGGTGGTCACCCGTAGGGTGAAAAAATCAAAATTTTTTGTCATGCTGAACTTGTTTCAGCATCCCGTGTTATGCGATGAGATCCTGAAACAAGTTCAGGATGACAATTAAAGGGTTTTTATTATTTCATAAACATTTGGTATTTGGATGAGTGATTATATTTTTTGGATTGTTTCTAATTTTCCTTCGCCCAACAATGCGCTTAGTACCTCAACAGTTGGTATTCCCATTTGCATACCCGTAATTGATTTAAGATCAACCTTCTTATCTGCGCACCATTGTAGCAGTTTATCTAGAACACCAGTATCCGGCACTCCAAGTCCATTTTGCATACCAGTAATTGATTTTAAAGAAATACCATGTTCTTGGCAAAGTTCTATTATTTTTTTAACTTCACTCAAAAATTTTTTGTATGTTTGTTCGTTTATTCGTCGCGCACCTTTTTGTTGGTAAGCATACATACTGGTTACTGGCGCCGTGTCTTGTTTTCTGACCGGTAATGAGGCGGAGCGATTTAAAAGCATGTATATCCTTTTGTTAAAGTCGACAATTTCTTCGCTAGTTTTGCCGTTGTAACTCTTATCCAAAAATTTTAATAACGTGTCCTTTATTACCAATTCCGGAATTTCCCCACTCTTTTTTTCGGAGAAACGCGCGAGAAGTCTCCGCCTTCTTTCCAGGTTTCTGATTAAATATTTTGCTTCTGGGGGGTTAGGGGTTGGTCTTTTTTCACCAGGCATATTAGATATTGATTATTTTATTTACTATTTCATATACATTAGGTGCGCAATTATCTGGTAAATTTTTTATATCATGCCAAGCCCAGTCGGCGATGTCAGCCCCGGGTTTTATCTCACCAATTCGCTTGGCTAAATAATGGACTAAAATAGCAGTGTGCCCGTCTTCTTTTGTTAATAAAGTGTCAAGCGGTCTAATTATCTCAATTTCAATTCCCATTTCTTCTCTTACTTCGCGTCGGCAAGTTTCTTCTAAAGAAATATCAAAATCCTCAACTCCGCCACCCGGGAAAAACCAGTCGGTAATTTTTCCGTTTTTGTTTTCGCGGTCTAATAAAACTTTTCCGTTTTCAATTATAACCGGTCCGGAGGCGATGATGGAATTGGGAGGCAGATACATATTTTTATTTAAATTCTAAATACTAAACCCTAAATTCTAAACAAGTTCAAAATTTCAAATTCAAATGTTCAAAATTGATAGTTTAGATTTTGAACATTAGGATTTGTTTAGGGTTTAGGACTTAGTATTTAGAGTTTTAACCATATAAGTACTCTCCAACCCATATCCTGTCTTCCTATAATACTCCCGAACACCAATTCCGGCAATAACCGCAATTTTGCCGGCCTTATCTTTTTTGGCGATTTTTTCCGCAGCAATCATTAATTTTTTTCCTAAGCCAAAATGTTGGCTGGCGCTTTTTTCATGTCCACCTACTTCTACCATTTGGCCGTACACATGCAATTCGCGAATAAAGGCAGGATAGATGCCGTTTTTGTCCACACGTAAGCGACAGAAGCCATAGACGACTTCGCGTTTTTTATCTTCCCAACTTAAAAAATATTCGTGTCCGCCACTCGCCGCGTATTTATCTATAAATAATTTTGGCTCCCACCGCCCCCTCGCCCCCTCCTCGGGCAGGAGGGGGGAAACACCAGCCACGCCACTTGTTGAGTGGCCGATTTCGCGACAGCGTAGGCATTTACATTTTTTGCCTTCGGCTTTTAATTCGGCTTGAAGTACTTGGCGCAAATTGGTCATCGTGTTGCCGGCTTTAATGTGTTGAGAGGGGATATCGCGAATTAGGCGCGAGATCCGGCAATAGTATGGGACAACTTCGCTTTTAAAAATTTTTAAAATTTCAATTAATTTTTTATCAGAGTAGGGTTTAAATTCCCCGCGTTTTACCTCTTCGTATAATTCTGTGTTATCCACGACTGTGCAGGGATAAATTTTAACCATATCGGGGCGATATGCCGGGTCAGCAAAAATTTCTTTTAACATTTTTAAATCACCCGTTGGCGTCGAGCCTGGCAGTTGGGGCATCAAATGGAAATCCACTTTAAAACCATAGTGGCGCAGTAATTTAGTCGCGTTTTTGGCCTGCTCGGCATTATGCCCGCGTTTAGTTCGTTCTTGAATTTTATCATCGGTGGTTTGCACGCCGAGCTCAATGCGCGTCGCACCTTGCAAACGCATCTGATTTATTGTCGCTTCGGTAACATGATCTGGCCTAGTTTCCAAAGTCAGGCCAATAATCCGATTACGGCTTTTTTCATTTTTCTTTTGGGCAGTGGCTAATTTGTCTAAAATTTGTTTTACAGTTAGACCATTCTCACTGTCAGCTTTATGAACTTTAAACTTTTTTAATTTTTTACTATAATATTCATTGGCGCCTTCAAAACTGCGGGCGACAAACCAATATTGATAAGCAAGCGGGTATGAGTTCCAAGTTCCGCCTTTGATAATGAGTTCAATTTTATCAGTTGGGTGTCCATTATCGGCCAAGGCTTCCAATCGGCGCACCATTTGGTCATACGGGTCAAAGCGGAGCATTAAGGCGCGCGCGGCCGCCGGTTCGTCGGAAATATAACTCTTGGGCATTTTGACATCATTGGGGCAGTAGGTGCATTTGCCCGGGCAGGGGAAGGGTTTAGTGAGGGAAGTGACGATAGACACGCCCGACAAAGTCCTCACACCTCGGCGCACCAGTAATTTTTCTAAAATTGCCGATCGCTTAATCTTGCCTAAACGGGTCAATTTGTGGTAAACTTTCAGAAGCGCTGCTGTGGATGGGCTAGTAGGTGCTTTAAATTTACGCAAAATATCACGTTTCAGGTTAGAAAACGTGTCGGTAGTTAGATTAGGCAAAAGAATTGCCTGTTTGATAATCTCCGCTTCAATTTTAGCCATACAAATTTTTACTGTCATCCCGATGAAAATCGGGATCTCTGGCCCACTGACCAACCGACAGAGATTCCGACTTTCGTCGGAATGACAACTAAACTAAATTCTACTGTGGATATTATAGCGAAAACTCGGGAAGATTACAACCGCATTGCCAAACATTTTTCGGCGACGCGTCAAGAGCTTTGGCCGGAACTTTTGGGGTTTAAAAAATATGTGAAGGTGGGCGATAAGGTTTTGGATTGGGGTTGTGGCAATGGACGGCTGTTATCAATGTTAAAAAATTTTAAGATTGAATATTTTGGGGTAGATCAAAGCGTGGAATTATTAAAACTGGCGCGCCAAAGATTCGCGCCGGAAATTAAAACAAAAAAAGTAAAATTTTTCAGTAATGCCTCTCGGCCGAAAAAATTCCCTAAAGATTATTTTGACATTGTCTATTGTATCGCGGTTTTATTTCATTTACCGGACGAGGCAACGCGTTTGGCGCAATTACAAGAATTTTACAATGAAATGAAACCAGGCGCGAAAGTGATCGTAATGGTTTGGAATTTAGGCAGTGATTGGGCCAAAGTAAAAAGTAAAAATTGGCAAGAAATCGCCCCCAATGATTTTTTAATTCCGTGGAAAAATCCCCAAGGCGAAAAGATTGTTGATCGTTGTTATCACCATTTTACCGAAGAAGAATTGGTTGGCCTAATGAAGCGCGCCGGTTTTAAAAAAATTAAAATTAAATTTATGAATAATGGCACTTGGACCGATGATAAGGGCGGGCGGAATATGGTGGCGGTTGGGGCGAAGTGAACGATTGTTAAAGATTGAAGATTAAAGATTACGACGGGTATCCGTTCGCATAATTTTTATTCTTTAATCTTCAATTATCACCAGTTATGCGTATCCTCCAAATCAATAAATTTTTTTATCGTCGGGGCGGGGTGGAAACGGTTTTGTTTGATACCATTGCCGGTTTAAAAGCGCGTGGCCACGAGGTGGCGGAGTTTTCGACGCGCGATTCTCGCAATGAACCGTCGGATTATGCCGAATTTTTTACAACCAACCCCGGCGAATTGTCCGGTCAGTTTTCTTTTTGGCAAGGAGTAAAAATATTTAAAAAATTTTTGCGTTCCGAAGAAGTTGAAAAAAATTTACGCGCTTTAATTTTGGCTACCGAACCCGATGTCGCGCATTTGCACGGCGTGTATCATCATTTATCCGCCAGCACTTTTACCACTTTGAAAAAAATGGGCGTGCCGATGGTTTTAACTGTCCATGATTTTTTTCCATTAACACCAAATCATAATTTTTTGTGCCAAGGAAAAATTTGTGAACGTGGTTTTAAGCATAAATATTATCACTGTGCTTTTCACAAATGCGTGAATAACGCTTTTTTACCAAGCGTGGCCGGCAGTTTAGAGGCCTATTATTATTGGTTACGCGGTATTTGGAAAATGGTTGATACTTTTATTTGCCCATCCGAGTTTTGGCTCGACAAGTTGGCGGCCTGGGGATTTCCCAAAAGTAAATTAACATTGGTTCGTAATCCGTTTGTCGTGCCGGAAAATTATCCGCCTCTCGGCGATAAGATTGTTTATCTCGGTCGATATCATTCAGAAAAGGGGATTAAAACTTGGATGCAAGCATTACCGTGGTTGCGTCAGTATGAAGCGATTGTCGCCGGCAGTGGTCCGGAAGACGCGTTTGTGAGTAATTTTATTCAACAATATAGTTTAACCAATGTTAAAAAAATCGGCTGGGTGGAAAAAGATCGGTGGCAAGAACTGATGCGTCAAGCCAAAGTGGTGGTAATTCCGTCGTTGTTTTATGAAAATTGCTCGCTGGCGATTTTAGAAGCATTGAGTTATGGTCGGCTCGTAGTCGCGACTGATCGCGGTGGCAATCCGGAATTGGTTAAAGATGGTGTTACCGGATTTTTGGCTAAGCCGGATGATTCGGAGTCGCTCGCTCGCGCGATTAAAACGGCAATGAATACTAACGAGCCAACGATTGACAAAATTATTCAAACCGCCAGAAATTTGGTAAAAACCAATCATGACCCAGGAAAATATTTTGAGTCGCTGGAGAAAATTTATCAGGAAGTGATTAACAAAAACCATCCCGACTAAGTCGGGATGGTTTTTATTTGCTTGCCGTGGAGATTCTTGCGGGTGCAAGGGCATGACTTTTTGCCAAATAAATATTTTCCGTTTGGCGGGCGATTTTGGCCCAGTCGTAATGTGCTTGGGCGCGTTCGGCATTTTTGGCGCCCTGTTCGCGTCGAAGCTCCGGCGCTTTGATGAGCGCGATTATTCTTTCGGTTAATTCATCAATATTGGTATTGGCGAACAAGAAATTTTTATCTTTAATTAATTCCAGATGTTCGGCAATATCCGAGACCAACACCGGTCGGCCGGCAGCCATCGCGGACAGCACGGTGAGAGGCAAGCCTTCGTTTTCCGAAGGGTGCACGAGTAAAGCGGTATTAGCGAAGAGCGCTTCTAAATTTTTTCCATCCACCCAACCGGCGAATATGATGCTTTTATAATTATTGGCCAGCGTATGTAATTCTTTGACATAATCATCAGTGAAGACACTGTCGCCGACAATGGCCAATTTGTAATCAGCCAAAAGTTCTGACTCTAACGCGCGGGCATTTTTCCAAGCGGAAATTAAATACTGCGCTCCTTTATGACGGACAAGACGCGCCACCATCAAAAGATATTTTTCCGGTTTTAAACCAAATTGATTTAAAAGTTCACTGGATTTGTCCACGATTGGGCGCGCGCCGTTCGGGATATAACGGGTGTGGCAAAGATGTTCATTTAGACAATAATTGCGCAAGGACTCGGACACGGCAATAGTCGCGTGCGGAATATGGCAAGTAAACCATTCGCCCACGCGCAAAGCAAACCGCGCCAAGAAATTCCACTTTTGGTGGTAACGATCAATACAATGAAAGGTGGCCACCACTTTTGTGTTTGGCAAAAACAAGCGTGGGATCCACGACAATAACGCCGGACCCACGCCATGATAATGAATCACGTCCGGTTTTTGAAACAAAGCGTGAAGAGTTGAAGTTAAAGTGTGAGTAATCGCGTCCAAATGTTTGGTGTGGATAGAAGGGGTATGGATAATATTGATACCGCGATAATTTTTAATATTTTTGGGAGTATACCAAGAACGCGCGTATACAAAAATTTCATGACCGAGTTTGGCCAATTCATAAGACAACTCTTCCACGTGGCGTTCAACGCCCCCGTAGCGAGCTGGTATGCCTTTTTGTCCAATCATTAAGATTTTCATAAATTTTGACCTTTTTTACCCACGACTTGGGTATTTATCAAAACAGGTTATTGTATCACATTTTGGTTAGTTTGTCAAGGGGTAAAAGTGGCTAAAATTAGCCAAAATAATTTAGACAAAGAAGTTGATTTTAAAGATATTATCACCAGTTTACATGGCCCGGCTTTGCTACGCTACGCCGGGTAAACCAAGTTTACAGGGCGTAGCCGAAGGCGAAGCCCTGTGGATAACTTTATTGACATATTTTCCAGATATGAGAGTATATAATATATATGAAAAATAATTTACACATTATTAATCGCGTACGCTGGGCCATCAAGGTCTTGTCCTTTTTGGTATTGCCGTTTGGACGTGGGGTAATGTGTAATAATTTTACAAAGTAAAGTTAAATAAAAATTACACACACCCCGCGACGAATGTTGCGGGGTGTTTTGTTTAGCCCTGCATCGTCCGCCTATGGTGCGGACTGGTGCAGGGTATAATGATAGTTCTTTACAAGTGTGCGTCTACAACGCCGAGAGCATAACAGTGCTTTGGGCGTTGTAGATGTGCAGGATGACTCACCATACCGGAGTGTGTCCGGTGTGAGTCAGGTTTGACAAGAAGTCCGCGCGGGGAGCGTGGACAAACAAGTATCTGGAGTGTGTATGAATCTTTTGGCCGGGCAGACGTTCGTCTTTCGCGACGGGTGCGTTTACCAGAAGTCCACGAGCTGCGATCGGAAGGATCGTGACAGCGTGCGCTTCACTCACCCCATGATTGTTCGTCTGACCCAAGATGGCGGTCAGTACCGCCTGATGATGCGCGGCGAGAAGGTTCGCGGGGTCGTCGGGTTCGTCCCGCTCGGTCTCCGCGATGGCGACGTTCTGCGCGTGGAAGAGGTCAAGGACGGCGACCGCGCTTGCTTCACCACGACCCGCGTGTCGCTCGGCGAGCCCGCCCCGACCTTTGTCCCCAAGGGCGGGCACTCCCTCCTCCAGGAGGGTGGCTGGCACCACGACTAGACCCCCTTTCCCCACTCCCACCCAGCGGCCACCTCTCGCCCTTCCGCGAGATCGTCGAGCCGCCACACTTTCCCTCCTCGGCTCCGATCTCTAAAATATTTAATTAGTTGAATATTTTAGAGAGCCGAGGAGTAATTTGAAACCATCCCGACTTAGTCGGGATGGTTTTTTGTTTAAAAGTCAAAAATATGGTAAAATAATAGTGGTAATTTCAAAATCAAAATTTCCAATTTCAAATCAATATCAAATGTCAAAGCCAAAATTTCAAATTTGATATTGGGATTTTGGATTTTGTTTGACATTGGAAATTGGAAATTTGACATTTTTTATGTTTCTCCCCATCGCCTTACTCGGTTATTTTTTCTTGGCCATTGTCGCCATTTCCGATAAGTATATTTTAACATCGGAAAAAGTTCGGCCGATTGCCTTTGTTTTTTATTCCGCTTTTCCGGTTTTGGTCGTATTTTTTTTACTGCCGTTTTATGGCCAACCGTTTGATTTTGGCAAAGATTTTTTTGTGGCCACGGTTTCCGGCGTTTCATTTACTTTGGCTTTATGGGCGATGTATCGGGGGTTTTTGAAAAGCGAAGTGAGCCATATCGGGCCACTGGTGGGCGGATCAATTCCGTTATTTGTTTTAATTTTCAGTTCTTTATTTTTGGCGGAATATTTAACCAACTCGCAACTTTTTGGTGTGTTTTTGTTATCGGTCGGGACTTTGGCCGTGGCGTTTGAATACAAAAAAAATCATTACGAATTAAACTCGGCGATGCTTTGGGGGCTAGTCGCGGCCGCGCTGTTTGCCGTGTCGCACGTGTCAGCCAAGTATTTGTATAACAGTTATGATTTCTGGACCGGTTTTATTTGGACGCGGGGGATAATGGGGGTATTTGGGGCGATGCTCTTGGTGTCGCCGGTTTTAAGGCGAAATTTATTTAAACGCACGCCACCAACCAAGAAAACAAAAATACCCGCCCGTAGTTTACCAATTATTGTCATTAATAAAATTTTGGCGATTGTGGGCGTGGTGTTGGTCCAATACGCCATCGCGCTGGGCAGTGTTACTGTTATCAACGCTTTGGCCGGGGTGCAATACGCGCTCTTAATTATTTTGGTATTTTTGTTATCGCGTTTTTGGCCGAAATTGTTTAAAGAAGAATATAGTAAATCTGAGATTATCCAAGAGGTGGGGGCGATTGTGTTGATTGGTTTGGGGTTAGCGATGATAGTGTGAATGTAAAATGTCAAATTTCCAATATCCAATGTCAAATCAATGTCAAAGCCAAAATGTCAAATTTGATATTGGGATTTTGGATTTGATTGGAAATTGGAAATTTGGATTTTGAAATTATTTACTTGCTATGCTCAAAAAATTATTTATTATCCTCGGCGTAATTTTAGCAATTTATTTGGTTTTATTTTTTTGGCCAATCACACCAAACAAAAATATGACCATTGGCGTTTCTTTCGACCCGACTTACGCGCGTTTTTTGGGTTTGGACGATAAAATTGTTTTTAATAAAATTATTAAAGATTGGAATTTCAAATATCTACGAATGCCGGCGCATTGGGATTTGGTAGAGCCGAGTTCGGATGAGTATAATTTTGGGGAATTGGATTATTATTTAAATGAAGCAAAAAAAAATAACTTGAAAGTTATCTTGGCAATGGGGCAAAAAACGCCACGTTGGCCCGAATGTCACGCGCCGGCCTGGGCGATCGGGTTATCGGATCAGGAATATTCTTTGGCGCTGGACAATTATCTTAAAATCGTGTTGGAACGTTATCAAAATAATTCGGTCATAGAAATGTGGCAAGTAGAAAATGAGCCATTTTTGGCTTTTGGCGAAAAATGTCGCAAAATGACCGCCGAACAATTAGCCAACGAAGTTGAGCGGGCGCGCGCCACCGGCAAGCCGACGTTAGTAACTGATTCCGGCGAACTGTCCACCTGGCATCGTACCGCTAAAGCCGGGGATTGGTTTGGCACCACGCTTTATCGAGTAGTGTGGAGCAAACTAACCGGCTATTGGAGTTATGATTGGTTGCCAGCCGGTTTTTATCGTTTGAAAACGGTTTTGACCGGAGTTAATGCGGATAAATTTATGGTGTCAGAATTACAAGCCGAGCCCTGGATACCGACCGGTAATTTTACGAGCGTTGGTTTGGAAGAACAAAATAAGTCCATGAATTTAGAGCGCTTACAAAAAAATATTGATTACGCCAGCGCAATCGGCGTCAGTCGCGCGTATTTGTGGGGAGCGGAATGGTGGACTTGGCTCGCGGGGCAGGGGAATAACGACATACCGGATTATATTAAAAATTTGGATAAGAACACGCCCGCTGATTGACTTTTGCCGGAATTTATAATATAATTAGCGCGTTAAGGGCAGTTAGCTCAGTTGGTAGAGCGTTGCGTTTACATCGCAAATGTCACAGGTTCAAGTCCTGTACTGCCCACAAACGAGTAACCCAATAGTTTGGGTTACGGCTAAGGACTTGAACGCCGGAGTATGTCCGCTCGCGCGGACACGAGGCGATGGTCAGACAATTCCGCCACGCGGAATTAGTCGCGACCAAGTCCTGTACTGCCCATATTTTAAATTTTATGGTATAATAGCATTGTTAAAATGCTATTTTTTTGTATAGCATTGCCAAAGTTTTCAGGTGTATGGAGGCATTAAAAAAGAACGAAATTAAACAAACGTTAAAAAATGGTTTTACCTATAATTTTGAGGTTTTTGAAAATGGTTTATATTTACTTGAAGTGATTGCTTCTGCCAAAAGTCGTTGGCAAAATTTACGTTCATTTTTATTCGCCGACCATTTGGCTATAACCGTTGATGGAATAAATTTTCCTGGCGCTGATGGTAAAATCTTTTTAGCTCCGGCAGCTTGGAACGGCAATAATTTAAAAGGGCATTTGAAGACCGTGGCGATTTTGGTAAATTTATCAAGTGGCAGTCATAAAATCAATTTTACCACTCGTCGTTACCCCCGTTTGGAGCAAATAAATATTTTTAAGATTAAGTCATCGGAATTTGTTTATACACCGTTAATCGATAATCCGGCTACTGTCGGTGATCGGCGGCAATGGCTCACGGTAGTTTCTGCCGGCATTTCTTTAGCGGAAATTACCATTGTGGCAATGGCGAAAAAATACGGTAATAGCCGAGAAGATGATGATATCAAGTTGGTGGTTGACGGGCAAATTATTAAAAATGACGAAAAAAAATCTCATCGCGATTGGTTTTGGTGTGGAAAAATTTTAAAAGGAAGTAGTAAAAAATTTACTCGACGGCTAAACTTTGTTTCTCCGGAAAAACATTATTTAGCGCTATACGCCGATGCCAGCCCGCGCCTTGAAGGAATATTTTTTTCATTTCCGTTTGATACTTCGGGAACGGTGGCGACAGTTGTGTGGTCTACAACAATTTTAAGGCAAGATCCTGATCAGAATTCACTGGCATTAGTTAATGATATCAAAGAAGGCGATACTGTTTATGTTATTGCAAAAGCTGTATCCGGCGCGCGTCCGAAAAATAATTTTAGCGTGCCGCTTAATTCCGACCGATGGCACAAAGCGCGTTTTGGCGACAAAATTGGGTATATTTATAGCGAAGCGGTTGAAATCAAGGGCGAAAGCCAAATAGAAATTAAAGATTTAATACAGCTCCGGTCCGTCGCGTTAAATGCTGATACCTGTCTGATGTTGGCCATAGCCGAGCGCGAGTCGCGATTATTTCCTTACGCCGTCTCCGCTAGTGGGGCACAGGGAATATTTCAGTTAATGTCCAGTGCGATTGTCGAGGTCAATAAAAAATATGACAAAAGATTTGAGAATCGTTTTGATATCCAAGAAAATATTGAGGCGGCCATACTCTATATTAAGTACTTGCAAGAGAATTATGCCGGTAAAATTAGCTCGTTGGAAAAATTATTAGTCGCTTGGAATTGGGGGCCGGCGCATTTAACGGCGGGCGAAAAATTAGAGTTTGATAAATTGCCGGCCGAAACTAAAAATTTTATTACGGATGTGAAAAAGATAAAATCAGAATGTGAACGCGCTGGCGTTAAAAAGACGGTGGTATTTTTATCGGCGCTGTGCCTGGCGCTTGTTTTTGCCTGGCACTTGTTCAATCCTTTTCCTTCGCAGTCGTGCTGTGTCTTGCCGAAGGAATTTGCTGATTATGCGATATCGAATGAAATCAGTATAGATGTTGATGGTGATAGAGAAGAGGAACAGATTTTATCGGTCAGTAATATTTGGAAAGAATATTCCGGGGGAGAGACGGTGATTTTTTTGATAAAAAAAGGCCAGCCGCCCGCGATAATTTTTAAGGAATATTCCGATTTAATTTGGTTGGACGCGGGAGATTTTAATCATAATGGCAAAAATGAGTTAGCCGCTTTTTATGGATATACCGGTAGTGGCGGATTTGGTCGTTTTTATATTCACGAATTTTCCGATTATGGTTTCAAAGAGGTCCTTTTCAAAGAAGATCCGGAAAATACCGCTGAATTGATAGATGTGGACAATAATGGAACGAAAGAAGTTGTCTACGATTATGCGGTTACCAAGTGGGGAGAGCGCGTTCGCGGTATTTACGATTGGGACGATAAAAATAATAAGTATGTTTTTTAAAAAATAAATTTTTATATGTTAGAAAAACCAATAATTTTACATCAAGGCGTTTACAAGCCCCAAGCCAGCGTGGCCGAGGCGGTGTTTATGATTACCGGTATGACGATTGGCGCCGGTATTTTGGGTATTCCTTATGTGGTCGCGAAAGTGGGGCTGTGGACCGGCATCACATATATTGCCGTTTTGGGAGTGATTATGTTGTATTTGAATTTAATGACCGGCGAGGTGGCGGTGCGCACGAAACAAAGTTTTCAATTACCCGGATTAGCCGGCCATTATTTGGGGAATTGGGCGCGATATTTTTTGTCCGTGGTGATGGTTTTGGGAGGGACCGGAGCGTTATTGGCTTATACGGTGGGCGAGGGGCAGATTTTGTCCGCACTATTTGGCGGAGAACCACTCATGTGGGGCACGATTTTTTGGGCGTTTGGCAGCGTAGTAGTATGGCGAGGGCTAACGGCTTTAAAAAATGTTGATCGGATTTTAAGTTTGGTAGTAATCGCGATAATCGGCGGATTGTCTTTTTGGTTATTTGGACGTTTTGACAATGCGGTGGTGCCACAATTTAACGCTCTGGAAATATTTTTGCCTTATGGGGTGATTTTGTTTGCTTTAAATGCCACTCCGGCTATTGCCGAAGCGCACGCGCTTTTACCAGGATCACAGCGTAATTTTAAAAAGGCCTTGATTTGGGGGACATTAATTCCGATTGGCGTTTATATTTTATTCGCGCTCGCTGTCGTGGGCGCGATGGGGGCTGACACCACTGAAATTGCGACGATTGGCTTGGGGCAAAAATTTGGCCCGATGGTGTTTTGGTTTAGTAATTTATTTGCCGCCTTGTCAATGGGCACGGGGTATATTGGTCTGGGTATTGCCATTAAACAAAATTTGGTTTGGGACAACAAGGTTAATCCGTTTTTAGCGACTTTGATTGTTATTTTAATTCCAATCTGTTTATTTTTTGCCGGCATTAGCAATTTTGTGGCGATTTTAGATTTGGTAGGTGCGTTTATGGTCGGGAGCAGTTCCATCGTGATGGCGCTTGTGTATGTGCGGGCGCGTAAAAGCGGGGATTTGCCGGCCGGCCGGTATGGTTTACGTTATAGTTGGCTAGCGGTGGCGGCCGTGCTCGCGGTCTTTACGATTTTCACTATTTTAACTTTTGGAAAAATGTTTTTTTAATAATATGAATAAAAAATTCACAATTATATTTTTTGTCGCGACGTTGGTATTTTTGTTTTCCGCCATCAGCGTTTCGGCTATGGCCGTTCCCGGCAGTTATGTTAATACCGCCAAACGAGCGGATTGGACTAAATATGGCTTGAATCCATGGTCCTGGGATACGGACCAAGATGGTTATGATGATGCTCAAGAAATTAAAAATAATTACTGCCCCACTAATTCCGATTACAGCGCGGTTTTAAAATCAAGCGATTGTTCCAAAGGCCAGTTTAATTTAAGTAAAAAAATTTACACACCACCTTTGGCTTTGAGCGCGCGTTTGCCTCAAGATTTGAAAAAATTCACTTCGTGCGCGGCTTTAAGCACTGTCGCGCAAAAACGTTTTGAAGCGCTTTACTCATCTGATGATACTAAATATAACGCAAAATTGTTTTTAGGTTTGACCTCGTCCACCGATTATTATTCCGGTTCGTTTGTTCAAATTTATGAAGCGGATTTGGCCGGCGCGAAAGCCGATGTTAAGACCCCGGCCGGCGCGGCGTATGGTGATATTGTCAAAACCGACGGCCAGTATGTTTATAGTTTTGGTTATCAGAATTTTGGCATAGATGATGAAAGTTTTGCGGTTTCGAATTTATCGGTCGTGAAATTGGGCGCGGGAGGAGCGGCGAAATCAGTGGCGCAAATGGCTCTGCCCGCCGGACCGACTTATTACAAAATATTTTTATCCGGCCGATATTTGGCGGTGCTTGGCACCACGAATTTGGGCGCCGACAGCGCTAATAAATTCGCGCGCGGTAATACTTATGTAGCCATTTATGATTTAAAAAATCCGGCGAAACCACGGTTTTTGCGGAATTTTGTTTTAAGTGGTGATTTTAAAGCGGCGGTTTTGGGAAAAGACGGTTGGTTGTATGTGGCGAGCGCTCGCGATCAGTATGATTTGGCTTTGCGTAATTCCGGCCAAAGCACTTATCGCTTGGCGACCAGTACCAAATCAGCGCCACTTGTTTTTGAAAGTAATCGCGCGTTTGACAGTAAAAATCTGTCCATTGGCAAGCCGGCAGTCGCTTGTGGATCAATCGGGTATTTTGAAAAAGATCAATCGTTTAATTATTTGACAATTTCCGCGCTGAAAATGAACGGTGGCGCCGGCGTGCAGTCAACGGTTTTGTTTGGCAGTGTGGAGTTTGGCTATTTGACGCCGGGTAATTTATATTTGGCCGTGTCGCGTAAAATTTATGGTAATACCGGTTTAAGTAATACTAGTTTTTATCGCTGGAATTTAGGCAGAGGCGTAGCGCGTTTGGACGCGTCGCAAGTTGTGCCGGGCGACGTGAGTGATAAAAATTTCGCCATTTCGGCTGATGGTCGTCATTTATTGGTTTTAAGCGGTGGCTATAATCGCTCCACCCGCGCCGAGGAAAATAATTTTTACGCTTTGGATGGTTGGAATTTGGGGCGTTTGGGTTGGCTTAATAATTTTTATTGGGATGGCAGTTTGGGCAACCTCGCGGTCGCGGGTAAACGTGTTTATGCCACGGATAATTCGGATGGCAAATTAGCAGTGTTGGATATTGCCGATATTAAAAAACCGCGTTTTGCCGGCGCTGGGAAATTACCTTATGATTTATACGGATTGTCCGGCAAATTATTTTCTTTGCCTAATAATCAATTTTTATCTTTCGGCAATGTTAAAGACGATTCGGTAACGAGCACCTCGGTGTTATCGTCCGGACGTTTGCGGTTTGATTGGTCTGATGCCTCTGACCCCGGATTTTTACAGAATATCGGCCGGCGTGATTTAGGAGAAGGGACATCCTACTTACCGGGGATGTTTGAAGATAATTATCTGGCTTGGGATGGCAAAAATAATTTAGCGGCGTTTTCGTTAATTTTAACCGCGCCCAAAAGCGATCTGGCTACCACCACCAAAATTGATTTTAATGGTTTAATGGTGTATCGACTGAATACTAATGAGAAAAAATTGGAATTCGTCGGCAATGTGGCGCGTGCTTCAAACGACGATGATAATTTAGTTACCATGGGTATCAATACCATTAGGCGCGCGTTTTTTGTGGGTGATTATTTATATGCCTTGTCGCTTAGTAACCTGACCGTTCACAAAATTTCTGATTTATCAATCACCGCGTCCGTGCCGATTAGTAATACTACTGAATTGATCAAAGCGGTTGATATTATCCGGAACGCTTTTGCGACCGCTTTTGCGTCGTTGGCGTCATCCACAACGTCTTCTCTTATTGCCAATTGACAACCTTAATGGATTTTTGGTAAAATATCACTATTAAATTAGACGGTGTTAGTTGTTGCTTGGTGAACGGTCGATTACTAGACAACAATTTCCTTCCGTCTTCGTATTATTATATTATTTTTTATGTCTGAAAATTATATTTTTACATCTGAATCCGTCACCGAAGGTCATCCGGATAAACTTTGTGATCAAGTATCAGACGCGATTTTGGATAATTTATTGGGCCAAGATCCAAAGTCACGCGTAGCCGTGGAATGTTTTACCACTACCGGTTTAATGGTGGTCGGTGGCGAAGTTACCACGCGCGGTTATGTGGATGTGCAAAAAATTACTCGTGATGTTTTGAAAGATGTCGGCTATACGGATTCGGCTTATGGCATTGATTATGATCACGCGGGCGTGCTGGTTACTATTCACGAACAATCGCCGGATATTTCGCAGGGGGTGAGTCAAGTTAAAGTAGAAGAACAAGGGGCAGGGGACCAGGGTTTAATGTTTGGCTATGCTTCCAACGAAACCGCTGAACTTATGCCACTGCCAATTATGCTCGCGCATAAATTAACTTTGCGTTTGGCCGACGCGCGCAAGAGTGGAGAACTAAAATGGTTGCGTCCGGATGGCAAATCGCAAGTGGCGGTAGAATATGTCAACGGCAAACCAACGCGCTTAAAAAATGTGGTAATTTCCGCGCAACATCACGATACGGTGTCCAACGAAGAATTGCGTCGGGAAATCACGGAGAAAGTTATCAAGCCAGTTTGCGGGCAGTATTTGGATGACAAAACGGAATTTTTTATCAATATGACCGGTCGGTTTGTAATCGGTGGCCCGCAAGGCGACACCGGTCTTACCGGACGCAAAATTATTGTGGATACTTATGGTGGTATGGGGCGTCATGGCGGTGGCTGTTTTAGCGGTAAGGATCCAAGCAAAGTTGACCGCTCGGGCGCTTATATGGCACGATACGTGGCCAAAAATATCGTGGCAGCCGGTTTAGCCGATCGCTGTGAATTGCAGGTGGCATATGTAATTGGCCGAGCCGAGCCGACTTCGGTGAATGTCAATAGTTTTGGCACCGGCAAAGTGAGTGATGAAAAGTTAGCCGAGGCCGTGTTAAAAGTATTTGATTTCCGTCCGGGTAAAATTATTGAACACTTAGATTTGTTGCGTCCGCTTTATCGCGCCACCGCGTCGTACGGCCACTTTGGTCGCGCGGAATTTCCGTGGGAAAAAGTTGATCGGGTGGACCAGTTGAAAGAGGCGGTTGTGTAAAAAATAAAATTCATAAAAAATTCCCCTTATGGGGGAATTTTTTATTCCAAAATTTTACATTTTAATTTTTAATTTTTAAATTTTATTTGCTCCCGGATCGCTCGCCGGCAATCGGTTGGTAATATTTGGCGCGGATAAATTAAATTGTTTGCCGGTAACGCTGTCGGTGGCGGTGAATTTAATATTTTTTAAAATCGCGATGTCTTTACCAATTTGTTCGGGGGTGGGGTTTACAGCCACTTCAAAATAGAGCCCGGTGTGGCTGTGGCTCGGGAGTGCGGATTCGTTCCAGGTGATAGCGCGGGAATTTGGTTCAAATTTTAACGGCACGCCAATCGTGATGCTTTGTTTACCGGTAAATTCCACTCCGGGCGCCAGAGTGGCGGAAAAGGCGGCATTTTTGGTCGGGTTGGTAGTATTTTTGGCTTGGATAAATACCCAATATTTTGTGGTTTCGCCCACTTGCGGTGGCAATGGTCCGCGTCCCAATTGGTCGCCTTCATCAGTATAGTAGCGAGTTTGGGCGGTGAATAATATTTCTGTTGCCAGTAAAATTTTGGCGCTACTGCCCGAGGCGATAAAATCTTGCCTGGGCACTTCTGCCAAAGTGGCAGTGATGGTTGGAGTAATTTCTAAAAATACTTTTTCTTGACCGTTTAATTGCAAGCGCGACAAAAGTTTAAGGTTAATGGTAAAGCGATCAGACGCGCCCGGCGCGCCCACAGAAAGCGCCGTGCGGTTAGTGGCGGTGATGACAAGTCCGTCGTTATCCGCGGTCAAATTATTTTCACGCGCGGTCGCCGGCCAATCAATTGTGCCGGGTGTCGCGCGCACCCGCAAGCGCGACGCGGTTAAATTAAACGCGCTGTTATTTTTCCAATAAATTTCCACCGGTAGAGTTTGCCCAGCTTCAGCAAAAGCACGTCCGGCCGGAAAAGTAGCGCTTACAGCCACACGCGGTTCGTAAACTTCCAAATTAGTAGTGTCAGTCAGCTGGGTAATTTGTTGTCCATTTACAATCGCTTGGGTTTTTATTTGGAGCGGATAATTTCCAGCCAGGCGGGGCATTTTTAAGGTGCCGGTGACAATGGTTTCAATACCGGGGACAATTACATAGTCAGCGTCCGGAATAATATCGTTAGTATTATTCCATTTGGTATCAATATTCGTGGTAACCGGTTCAGGGCCGGTGTTTTTAATTTTGTAAGTAAAGGGTACGGTGTTGTCGGCCAAAGTCGAGGTCGCGGCCAATACCAATTCGCCTCGCAAAACACTCTCCGGCAAATTTAAAATAAATAGACCGTATTTTTGTTCACGCGTTTTGGAATTTTCCGCGCGGTAAGACATGAGCGCGGTAATATCAACCTCGGTTTTTGGTTCCACCCAGACCATTCCGTAGATTATTTTTTGGCCTTTAGCGCCGGCGGGGAGTTCAAGTAAATTTAAAATGGAATTGTTGTTAAATTCATTCTCCGGTGTGCGCTCGCGGTCAACAACAAAACCTGGCGGTAAATGCATAGCGAGCGAAATATCGTTGATATTAAATTTAGAGCGGTTGGTGTAATTTATCGTGATCGCCACCGGCTCGCCACTTTTCAACCGATTTTCACCAAAAGAAATTTTTAAATCAATCCATTCCTGTATGCCTGGTTTCCAAAAAAAGAAAAACAACCCGCCGATAAAAACTACAATAGCACTAATAAGCAAAATCAAATCAATCACAAAAAGTTTTCGGGCATGGCCGTATTGGCCATGGTAATGACGGTGGTAGTGGTTGTGGAAAAATTTGTGGATGGAATTCATATAGATATATTATACAGCAGTTACCCACCGGTGGTCAACGGTGTTAATTTCAAATGTCAAATTTCTCGCCCTGCGGGAGACCACCCGAAGGGTGGCAATTTCAAATTAAGTTCAAATATCAAATTTGTCATTGTGATTTTGGATTTGGTTTGACATTGGAAATTTGGATTTTGAAATTAAAAAACCCGCCTAGTGGCAGGTTGCTTAGTTTAGTTTTGGTTTTTTTACCATATCCGGCGCCGCATCATTCTTTGGCTCTGCCTTTTCTTCAATTTTAATAATCTTGGGGTTGGGGGAGAACAGGGTATTTTTAATTTTCCACTTATCCACATACTGGCCAATACCCCGACTGGCGGTTTTGTTGCGAACCGTGGTATGTCTTTGGGACCATTTTACCAAACTTTCAAAGCTGATTTTATAGCGTCCGCCCACGACCGCGTAGGTGATCTCTTTGGTCGCGATAGCGCGTCTAACCGTCAACGAACTAACACCAAACAACTTGGCGGCTTCTGAAACCGATAAACGGATGATTTCTTTTGGTTCCGAAGCGTCATGTTTGGCTGGAAAAGGGGACATAGATAAGCAAAGTTTGATTACACAAGCGTATACAAACTATAGCACATTTTGGCATTTTTGTCAAGATGGGCGATGTCTAACCTGTCATTGCGAGCGTAGCGAAGCAATCTCTCGCAAGACAATAGATTGCCACGGCCTAAAGGCCTCGCAATGACAAAAAAAGTGAAAGTTTGATTACGCTTGTGTAATCAAACTTTTTAAACCAATTTATTTTATCTTATATTAGCCAAGTAATTTTGCCAAATAAAGTTTGATTACACAAGCGTATACAAACAGGTGGCGATTAATGTCAAAATCCAAATTTCCAATGTCAAATCAATGTCAAATTTCAAAATCAAAATGTCCAATTTGTCATTTGAGCTTTGGATTTGATTTGACATTGGAAATTGGAAATTTGACATTTCACCACCCCTCCATTGCCTTTTTCCAATATTCCTGTTATTATGATACCACGCTTAAACGGCGCGTTTTTAGTTAGGTGTAACATTTTCTTACTTTTAACGTCTACTATGGTGTTAGGCAATTGGAATGAAAAATTACTGCTGTTCCGGCTTCAGACCAAACGCGACCCCGATGCCTTCGCCGCTCTTTATGATTTATACTCGGAACGAATTTATCGATTTGTTTTTTTCAAAGTTGGTGGTCAGGCCGATGCCGAAGATATTGTTTCCGAGTCATTTTTAAAAACTTGGAATTACATTAACTCGCATCGCGACGAAGAAGTGAAAAGTTTTAGCGGTTTGCTTTATCGCATCGCTAGAAATTGTATTGTTGATTATTACCGTCAAAAAAATTCCACGAACCAAACGAGTGGTGAGCTGTCGGATGATTTGGGTGATGGGGGAAAGTGGTATGAAGAATTGCGCGATCAAGTAGACGGTCGACAAATTATTCAAGCGATCAAAAAATTAAAACAAGAATATCAAGAGGTGATTACTCTCCGTTACGTTGACGAGTTGCGAATGGAAGAAATAGCGGAAATTACCGGCAAAGGAAAAATAGCGGTTAGAGTAACTTTGCACCGCGCCTTAAAAAAGTTAAAAGAGATTGTGGAGTTATAAATGTCAAATTTCCAATATCCAATGTCAAATCAAATCCAAAATCCAAATTACAAAATTGATATTTGAACTTAATTTGAAATTGCCACCCTTCGGGTGGTCTCCCGCAGGGCGAGAAATTTGGATTTTGAAATTATCACCATATGTCTCGCGATCTTATCCAAAAACTCAAACAATTGAAACACGGCTCGGCGAAGCCGCGCGCGGAGTGGTTGAAAAGCAACCGCGAGATTTTGTTATCCCAAATTCGCAACACCACCGTTGACCTGGGTGTAAAACAGTCAACTTATCATATCAATAACATCTGGACCGGACTCGCGATATTTTTTCCCAAACCATTAGTATATAATGTAATGCGTCCGATGGCCGTGCTTTTGATTGTTACGATGGTGGCGACCTCCGGTTGGATTACCACCGTGGATGCGGCCTATAACACTTTGCCGGGCGATTGGTTGTATTCGGCCAAACGCGTGGCGGAAAAAACGCAAGTAACCGTGGCTTCGGTCGTGGGCGCGAAAACCACCGAGACCAAATTACACAGTGAATTTGCCAAACGACGCGCCTCCGAAGCTAAGCAAATTGTGAAAGGGACTGATCCGAAGAAAAATGAAAAGGTTACTCAAGTGGTGAATGATTTAAAACAAGAAATTAAGAATGTTAACGCCAATTTAGAAGAAATAAAATCCGATGGTGTGTCCGCCAGTGTTATTAAAGATGTTAAGCAAGATGCTGAACAAATCAAAAATGTTTTACAAGAAGTAAAAACCGATTTGCTCGCGGCCGTAGCCACGTCTTCCACTGATTCGATGGCCAATGACGCGATGGCCAAGCAGGTTTCTGAAGCCAAAGATATGGTCAAAGATGCGAGTGTGAAAGCGGTAGAAGTGATGGTTGCTAAACATTTGGAAGGTGATACCAGCGTGTCGGTCGCCGAGTTGAAACAAGAAATCAGCACGACGCTCGCGACTATGGCTACCGAATCCGACGCCACTAAATTAACGATTGACGCGACCCAAGCGGTTGTGGACGCGGCCAAGGTAGAAGCTAAAGAAGCGACCAAAGCGCCGGCCGTCAATACCAGCACCAAAGAATTATCCGATAAAATTTCGGCAATGGCTGATACTACCAAAGAAGCGGTGGTAAAATCTGATGAAGCCAAAGTGGTTACTGATCAAAAAATTACCGAGGGTCAAGATTTATTGGCCAAAGGCGAATTTTCCGGCGCGGTGGATAAAATAAAAGAAGCGACCGTGGCGGCCAGCGCCGTGGAAAAGATAAATGATGAGGCAATGGCTAAAGTGCAAACGGTTTTGCCGGTGGCCAGTGTGGTCAAAGAAGTAGCGCCGATTTTGGCGACTGCTTCCACGACACCAATCCAAGTGATTGTTTCTACGAGCACCGCGACGGCGACGCCAAAAGTACAAGTACAAGTAATAGTAACGACGACAGTGAATAAGAAGTGATAAGAGGTGAAATGTCAAATTTCCAATTTCCAATGTTAAATCAATGTCAAAATCAAAATGACAATTGGTTAAGAGTATTGGTTGTATCAGAGCCACAGTTTATATTACAATGTAGAATATTATACAAAGAAGCTCACGAATTAACCTTGATCTTTTCAAAAATATTTAGTAGTTAATTAAACAGTCAATAGCATTTGACATTAAGAAATTTGAAATTTAGATTTGATTTGACATTGGAAATTGGAAATTTGACATTGAATAAATCTGTTATTTTTTTCCCAAGTATGACATCAGATAATATTAATTTATCACTGTCATACTCGGGGAGAGAGAAACATTGTTTATCACGATCTTTGCAAAAGTCGAGGGCTCATAAGAGCTCGCACGGATCTTTGTGCGAGGTTGCCCATTCCGGACACCCAACTGTCATCCCGATGTAAATCGGGATCTCTGTCGGGGGTTCGCGTGGTCGCCTCACTTCCATAATATTTTGACGAGTTCCTTTCGGAGCGCGCGCAAAATTTATGGAATACTTAATTATATTATGAACAACGTATTAAAATTAACTAAGAAAGCTTTTACCGTTAGCGTTGTCGTTACGACCATCATGTGGTCTTTGGGCGTCGCGGCCTTGGTGCCGTCTGTCGCTCAAGCCGCTGATTGCCCGGCTTTAGCCGCTGGTCAGATGATCAAGGCCGGTGGCCCTGGTATCTGGGTTGTAGGCACCAATTTGACCTCACGCACCTATTTCCCGCACGGTGATGTATACAAATCTTGGACCGCTGACAATGCTTATACATTTACTACTGTATCCGATGCCTGCTTGGCAGATTTGGACCCAGCTGGCGCGGTATTGCCTCGCAGTGGCACATTTATCGTACGCGAAGTAAGCGCTCCGTCCATTAATTATGTCGTGTTGCCAGGCAAGAAATTACAACAAATTTCTGATGGCGCGGCCAAGGCCTTGTATGGCGCGGATTATGCCACTTTGCTTAGTAGCAAAAATGGTTATAATCAATACAAGAGATTGGTAGTTGTTTCTGATGCGGACTGGGGTTATTACAACACCGGTTCCAACAAAGTTGCCGGTGAATTGACCGAAGCCACTCCGACCGAAGGTATGCTTGTGTCCAATGGTGGTAAGACCTACTATGTGGACGCTGGTATGAAATTACGCGAAGTAACCGACACCGGTTTCGCCGCGAACAAATTTCAAACCAAAAATGTGTTGGCTTTGTCGAGCACTGCCGCATATTCCATGGGCACTGCTTTGAACGCCCAGGAAGATATGTTTACTGATCATGGTGTGGCGGTGGAAAGTGCGCCGGTTGTTCCGCCGGTCGTAGTAAACGGCAATTTGGAAGTTAGCATTTCCGCTAACACCCCAGCCGGTGGCAATGTTGTCATTAATATTGACAATGTTGTCTTCGGTAAATTTATCTTAAAAGCCACTAACGGCGATTACACGGTTTCTTCCGTGAAAATCGGCCGCAAGGGTTTGGGCGCGAAAGGCGATATCGCTTCTGTCACCTTATATGACGGCGCGACCAAACTGGGTAGCTCAATGACCTCTTGGGATTCTAACTCTGAAACATTGGTGTATAACATCCCGACTGGTTTGAAAGTAACCAATGGCACTAACAAGGAATTGACCGTAGTAGCCAAATTGGATACTGCTGGCACCTATAACTCACTTGGTATTTTGGCTGTAAATGGCACTGCTGTTTCTGCTGTTTACGGTAATGAAATGACCGGTGTGGACGTGGCGGTTGGTGCTTTAAGTATCACCAATATGGGCACAGCCGCTACTAAGAAAATTGGTGTCAATGCCGTTAATTTGGCTGAATTCAAATTAAATGTATCCAGCACGGAAGACGGCGTGTTTAATAGCATCACCTTAAAGAACAAAGCGGCTACCAGCAATGCCAGTGATACTGACGTAGCCAATCTTTATCTTTATCAAGGTGCTACGAAATTGGCCGGTCCGGTAAGCATGGCAAGCGACAAAGTTGCTTTTGTGCTTAACACCCCGGTTACCATTAAAAAGAGTCAGAACGAGGTCTTTAAAGTAGTTGGCGATATTGTGAAAGGTAATGCCAATACTTTGGAATTTGTTTTGGAAAACACCACTGATTTAGTGGTGATGGGCTCTACTTATGGCACTAATTTGGTGATTCATAATGATCAGTATAATGCGGCGGCCGAAGGTGCCATTATTACT
This sequence comes from Candidatus Magasanikbacteria bacterium RIFOXYC2_FULL_42_28, assembly GCA_001784435.1. Taxonomy (GTDB): domain Bacteria; phylum Patescibacteriota; class Patescibacteriia; order Magasanikbacterales; family GWA2-37-8; genus XYD2-FULL-41-14. Next base: position 143,587 of record MFQZ01000001.1, on the reverse strand, counting down.
ATTAGTGGCGCTGAACTGAACGTCGCTTATACCGGTACCACCTTGGAAACCATTGATGACGTTACTGATGTCGTCTTTGGTACGCTTTCTTTGGGTGCTGGTTCCACTGATATCAAGATTACCAGTTTGATCTTGACCGTGGATGAAACCGAAGGTAACGCTACTGCGGCTGATACTTTGGATGTTGACAGCTTTGAGTTGGTTGATGCGGCCGGTGGCGCTTATTCTGGTACCATGACCGCTGGTGGCGATACTGATGCCGATGACGAAACTTGGACATTCAGCGATGAAATCTATTTGACCGCCGGCACAACCCGCACCTTTACTATGCGCGGTGATCTGCCGAACGGAATCGGCAACGGCGATAGTTATAAGGTTTCTGCCACCGTTAATACAACCAATGTGGTCGCGGAAACAGTTCCGGAAGGCGATACTGTCAGCAATTTCTCCATTGGCAGTTTCACCGGCATGCTCGTTACCGTTAAGACCCCGACATTAAGAGTTGAGGGTGCTACTTTGAATAGCGGCACAGCTACCGTGAACGATGCTGATGTTATCTTGTATAAAGGCACTTTGGAAGCCCAGGCCTCTAACATCAAGGTGTCTTATGTGAATTTCAACTCCAATGTCGCCTTTGCTTCCGGTCATTGGACACAAGTTGGTTTTTACTTGGTAAATGCTGATGGCTCTTATGCCGCGCAGCAAATATTGACCAACTCCCAGATGACTTCCAGTACATCTGCTTCCGGTGACGCGCTGTCTTTTGACAGTTTGGACTTCACCGTGAATAATGGTCCGACTAACAAAGCGACTTTTGTGGTTAAAGGTACTGTTGCCAGCACCTTGACTGATACCAATGGTTTGATTAATCAATTGAAGCTTGATTACATCACTTCCAAGGCCGCTGATAATAGCAGTCCTACTGTCAGTTCCGGATCTGCCGCAGGCACTGATGATTTAGATGACGCTGACAATGACTTCTTAACTGTCGGCGGACGCCAAGTTACTTTGGTGGACAAAGGCAAGCTTTACCTCCAGATGAGAAGCACTGACACCGGTTTCAACAAAGACAGCGTTGTCTTGGCCGGCACTTCTTTCTGGGCCGGTAAATTGAAATTAAAGGCCGATGACGAGAATATTAAGGTTAAGGATTTGAAATTGACTAACGCGACTGATTCCGGTGAAGAGAGAAGCGCCGCTTCTGTCTGTCTATATCGCGAGCAGGTAGTTTTAGCCGCTAACTTGATTTCTTGTCAGACCATGGATGCGAGTAGCGTGGTGTTTTACGATGACATTAATGAAGTCGTAGAACAAGGCACGGAATATTGGTATATCTATGTGAATACCAACCCGATGAATGATTTGGCTGGTGGCACTGCCCGCACCCACGATGTGTTCTCGTTCAAGGTTACCACCAGTACTGCCAGTTCTGTGGCCGCCGAAGGCGTTCGCTCTGGCTTCACTTACGTTATTTCCGATGATGCGACAGTTTCCGCCGGCGATATCGTATTTGATGAAGACAACGATGACACTTACGATGAGGCCGGCGAACTTGACATGACCACGAGCACCAAGAAATTTGTGGTTTCCGGCACTAAGATCAGCAATGTTCAGTTGTTAAGCAGCTATGGCTGTGATGCCGCTGGCAACAACTGCACTTACAAAGTTGATCCGGTGTTAGCCGGTACCGGTGAATATGTCGCCGGCATCTTGGCTGTCACGGTTGACAGCGTCGGTCTTAACAACGACCCGGACAATGGTAACCCGTTGAAACTCAACTTGACTGGTGTTAGATTTGATGTTGACAAATTCGCCAGCACTTCTTTGAGCGGTGTAACCATTCAAAAGATTGGCGGTTCGGACCCGGCTGGCAGTTTGGATATTTCCAACCTGAACAGCACCGGTGCTTCCGCTGGTTTGGCCTCAACCACTGCTTTATCCGGAGTGTTAGCCAACGATTACTTGATTGATCCTGGCACTATCGCTTATTATGTGGTTAAGGCGACAGTTAACGGGGTTAGCGCGACCACGAACTTCACCAATTGGTTCCAGTTTAACCTTGATGATATCAAGGGTACTTATACCGATGGTGATACCTCTACCGAAGACGATGTCAATAACAACATTGACTGGAAGGACGGCGACAGCTCTAATCCGTTTAGCGCATTGTTCCTCTCACTTGAGAATGTTGATGGCGTCAAGGTATCAAAGACCAATAACTAAAACAGTTTAGTTGTTAGTTGCTGGAAAGTAATTTAGTTACTTTCGCACCCCCTCTGCTGTAAAAAGCAGAGGGGGTTTTGTTTTTTTGCGGTGTGATAAAAAGTTATTTTAAAAAAGTTATCCACAGGTTTGACTTGACGATTTTTTTTATTTGCAAAAATGTGGTATACTATTTAAAGATGAATCCATTTTATCAAAATCTTCCCGCCCAAGGCGGGTCCGCCTCTGGCGGATAATTTAAAATTTATGTTGTTTTCAAAAGGATGGAAACAAAATTGGCTTTTTAATTTGCCGGTTTTTACGGTGGCGATATTATTCGCTTTCGCTTTTTTATTTTTAGGAATACAAACTGCTTCCGCGGCCAATGATCCGGTAACGGCTCTTTTCTCCGATACCACCACCACTGTTGGTATGACTTTGCATTGGACCAACGGCGCTTTGGCCGGGGATGAAGCAACTTACACTATATTGCAGTCAACTGATGGTGCAACCTACCCAACAACAGTTAGTTCGTCAATTGCCACGACAACTGATTCTTTTGCTGTTACCGATTTGGCCACCAATACTCTTTATTGGTTTCAAGTGATTGCGACCGGTGGCACCGGCGATCCGGCAACCACCACTTTGGTGGCCGGCTTTACTTTGGCTACGCCACCTGGCACGCCGACAGTAACGAGTACGGGCGCGACCACTTTAAATGTTACAATAGATGCCGCCACTAACCCAACCACGGCTAGCACTACTTTTTTGGTTTACGATTCAGTGCAGGATGTGGCCATTCAGGCGGACGGTACTTGGGGTGCGTCATCAACCGGCTGGTTGACCTATTCCCAACTTGGCGCCGGTTCCGCTACTACCACGACCGGTGTGGCAACTAATACTGCTCATACTATTAAGGTTTTAGCCAGAAACGGACAGGGAATAAATACTGCCTACAGTTCATCGGCCAGTTCATATACCCTCGCCGCCACCCCCAACACCCCCGTCGCCGTCACTTCCACCGCTGCTACCACCTTAACTATTACCCTTGGAGCTGACAACGCCGCTACCACCTACTTGGTATATGACTCTGCTCAAGATGTCGCCTTACAAGTTGGTGGCACCTGGGGCGCGTCTTCAACCGCTTGGCTTACCTATGCTCAATTAGGCGGTGGCAGTGCCACTACCACGACTGGTTTAGCCACGAACACTGCTCACACCATTAAAGTATTAGGACGGAACGCTGATGGTGTGTCCACCGCGGCTTACAGTGCGGCTTTAAATTCATATACTTTAACATCGGTTCCGACCACTCTTGCTATTACTGTAAACGACAACAATCATCTTACCGCGACTTGGTCCAGTCCGGCTACTACGGATTACGCTGAAAATACTACTGCCGGCACTAATTCTGGTTGGGTCAGTACGGCATCATTCTCATCCACCGGCTTATCTTGTGCCACCGCTTATACATTCAGAGCGAAGGGGCGCAACGGTGACGGTGTGGAAACCGACTGGGCCTCTTCTGTTAGTGGCACAACCGCCGCTTGTGGTGGCGGAGGAAGTGGCGGAGGAGGCAGTCCGAGTCCGTCAGTAACTCCGATAGTTGTTGTCCCCACTCCAGTAGTTGTAACCCCGGTTCCGGTTGTTACACCTGCGGTTCCTGCCACCACGCCAGCAGAAGTTGTGGCGCCGTCAGTTGTTGTAACCACCCCAGTAGTGCCGGTCATTTCCTATAACTTTACCAAGAATTTAGTTGTCGGTTCGGTCGGCACAGAAGTCCGCGAATTACAAAAAGCATTAAAAGATTCCGGCCACTTCACTTACCCGACCATTACCGGCTACTTTGGCAATGTTACCAAAAACGCGCTAATCGCTTATCAACAAGCCAATGGCCTTACGACTAGCGGACAGTTGGATTCGGCTACCCGAGCGGTTTTAAACAGCGGTTTCGTGGCCAGCACGCCCGCTCCGACGGCATCAGTATCATATAACTTTACCAAAAATTTGGGCGTCGGTTCAGTCGGCAATGAAGTCCGTGAATTACAAAAAGCATTAAAAGATTCCGGTCACTTTGTTTATCCGACCATTACCAATTACTTTGGCAATGTTACCAAAAATGCCTTAATCGCTTATCAGAAAGCCAATGGCCTTACGGCCAGCGGAAAGTTGGATTCGGCTACCAGATCTGCTTTAGGTAGCGGTTCTGCTCCTGTTTCTACTCCTGCTCCGGCGACGGTAGCGCCCGCGTCGGTTACAACCGGGTATGTATTTAGTACCAATTTGTATCCTGGCAATAATAGCGCCGCGGTCAAGGCCTTACAACAGAAATTAAAGGACTTGGGATACTTCACGGTTACCCCGAATGGTAACTTTGGTCCGGCCACCAAAGCCGCCGTGGTCAAATTCCAAAAAGACCGCGACTTGAAACCGTTCCCGGGCTTCGTTGGCCCAGGCACCCGCTCCGCTTTGAACGCGCTCTAAAAATAAATTAAAGTTGCGAGACAAAGGACCACTGCGGTGGTCCTTTGGGTTTTTAGTAAACTTATCCACAGATTATATTGTTGACAATGATTTTTTGTGCTATAATGGTTGCATTGAAAGAGGAGGAGGCAAAACAATCGCGATTAAAACTCGCGGTTGTTTTTGTTTAGGGGGAATTGCGGGACTAATTTTGGAAAAATTGACACACCGCCTGTTCGTATGATATAGTTAATTTACCTAAAAATTTATTTTTTTAAATTTATCGTATGCCAAAAAATAAACAAGACGATAAAATAAATCATCTTATTAATGTTGTCGGATCCATAAAGAAAAGCAACGAGGAAGTTTTGGGGACTGTCAATGAATTGGCGGAAGCGGTGCAGTTGTTTGCCACCAAAGTGGATCAACGTTTCGATGGGGTTGATAAGCGTTTTGACGGAGTTGACAAACGCTTTGACGTAATAGAGAAGCGACTGACTCGAGTTGAGTCGCTTATGGTAACCAAAGATTATCTTGACGATAAATTAGCGGATTTGCGCGGTGATTTAGTAGTGATGATGCGCAAAGAAGATACCAAAGTGAAAACTTTGGCTGAAATTTTGCACAAACGAAAATTAATCAGCGATCAGGACTTGAAGTCGCTGGTTTCAATGGAACCATTCGCGCAACTGGCTTAGAGTTATCCACAGGCAGAAATGGCCGGTAAAAGTTTTTTGTGATATAATAATCGTAAGGGGGTTGAAGTGTCCTGCCAGTCAGGATATTTTTTAAAAAATATTTTTATTTTCTATGTCTCGTTCACTTAAATTCGCGTTGTTTTCAACAGCGTTTTTTTTATTTATTCTAATTTTGATTTTTGGTTTTTATGCTTGGTTTTTGGGCAAACAGCGTCGGGTGGAAGCGGGGACGGCGCGGGCGACTTTTCCGTATTCGGACTATAGTATTGAAGAATTAAATAAATTATATCCGCAATATTTAAATGTGGATGTAGCCACGACGCGCACACCGGTGGAGACGCATAAAATGTTTGTGGAAAAATTAAAAGCCAATGATCTGGACGGCGCGGTGGAATGTTGTTTTGCGAAAGGGGACTGGGCGGAGATGAAAGCGGGTTTGGAACGAGTGAAAGCTAAAGGGGAGATGGGGATGATGGTGGGGGATTTGGATAGAGAGATTAAGGGTAATTTTATTGGTGACACACTTGCATCGTATGATTATTTTGTAGAAAGAGATGGTAAGAATGTCGCCGGTGTTATTTCTTTTGAAAAAAATTCCGAAGGCATCTGGTTAATTAAATCGCTTTAAATTTTTAAAAGGAGGGGCATATGTTATCAAGGAGGGGAAAAGTAGCGTTATACGCGACTATTGTCGCTATTTTTTTGTTTTTATTTGGTATTTTTGGCGCGGACCGCTGGTTTGGCGCTGAACAAGCTTTGGGCTATGACCAAAATATCGCTCATCCCAATATCGTGGAATTAGCGGCGCAAGTGTATAACGCTAAATTTAATCCGGATTTAACCGCTGAACAAATTGGCTGGATGAAACAGGGAGCGATTGAAGAAGACACCCCCACGCGCTGGCTTAATCATTTTTATGATCCGGTCAATGACCGCGGATTACTATTTAACAATTTCCGCTATCAATCTTCTAAAAAATGGGCGCAAGACCCGTTTAACCAGCAAAATTTTTCAATGGGTGATAATTCCTGGCAAAAAGCGTTTTTATATTATTATAAAGCCAATGCCAAAGACGCCTTTATTACTCTTGGCCATACCCTGCACTTAATTGCGGACGCGAGCGTGCCGGCGCATACGCGCGATGACCCGCACCCAACCGGGGATTCTTACGAACAGTTTGTAAAAAATAATTGGGAAAAATTAGTGCCGGAAATTAAAAAATTATCACAATTTCAAAAAGTGGATTCGTTAGATGGCGCATTTGACAGTGTAGCCAAATTTTCTAATGGGAATTTTTATAGTGATGATACGATTGATATAGATAGTTATAAATATCCTTCGGTGGCAGATTTGTTTGATCAATATCAGACGATTGGCAAGGGATATTATAAATTTAAAGTCAATAAAAATTTATCTAATAGTTTGGTGTGTCGTGATCCCCGTATAAATACTTGGCAAGATGTGTTAAAAAATAAATTTGATGATTTTGTATGTCTAGTAGATGATGACACCGTCCTCACCTCCTACTCCCAAAACCTATTACCTAAAGCCGTCGGCTACACCGCCGGCGTGATCCGATTATTTATTGAACAGGCCGAATCCGAAGAAGTGCATGACAAAGTTCCTTTAATTTATATCAACCCCAAAGGGATGTGGGACACGGTCGTGGCCGGACTGGTTAACAAAGCTAAAGATATTTGGGATAAAATTAAAGGCACCGGTGGCGAATCGGTCGGGGCGGAAGCGTTGGGTGAATTATCTTCGCCCGGTATTGTGTCGCTCCCACCGCCCCCTCGCCCCCTCCTCGGGCAGGAGGGGGAAAGCCAGCCGTTGCCACCAGCCCCAAGCCCGGTAAGCAAACCCCAAGTTGCTCCGCAACCGACTTCGCTACCTACCCAGCCATCTGCTCCTAACCCGGTTGTAGAACCTATTGTGGCGCCCGCGACAGTGCCTGTAAGCCCGGTTGTGCCAATTACTCCGATTGTCAATAATCCACCGCCTACTATATATTATGGCGGAGGAGGCGGTGGCGGTTCATCGCCACCGTCGGCTGTCATTCCGACCGAAGCGACCGGAGGGAGCGAAGTGGAGGAATCCCTTAACGATAATTTCACGACCACCCCCGAAACAACCTCTTCAACCCCAGACACCAGCACCACCACCACTGTCATCCCGAGCGAAGTCGAGGGATCCCTTAACGATACCACCTCTACTCCTGATATTTCTACCACCACCCCCGATACCACCACCTCCACACCCGAAACATCTACATCCACACCAGACACCCCCACCACCACCCCCGACACCACAACCACTACCCCTAGTGTTTCCACCACTACCGATAGTGGTACTACTATCACTTCTACTCCTGAATCGCCACCCCCACCCGTCCCGGTCGCCGACATTATTATCAACGAAATCGCTTGGGCCGGCACTGATTCCGGCCATGCCAACAATGAATGGCTGGAATTATATAACACCACCGATGAGCCGGTAACTTTTGCTTGGACCGGCACTGACCGTTGGCTGTTACGTTCAAACGGAGTGAATTTTAGTATCATCAGTTCCAAAACTAAAAACCTCACTATTCCGGCGCGTGGCTATTATTTATTGGAACGCACGAACGATGACACTGTTAAAGCTGTCGCAGCCGACGCCGTCTTTTCGCTTTTTGGTGGATTAAACAATGCCGGCGCTCTGGTGGAATTAGTCGCCCCGAGTGGCGAAGTAGTGGATAGTGTGGACGCGTCGGCCGGTTGGTTTGCCGGTGGCGGTGATGAGTATCGTTCGCTGGAACGATTAAGCGAATATGCGTCTTCCAGCGACCCTAACAATTGGCAAAATAATCAAGGTCCGCGTTATTTGCCACGCACTGCTAACGGTGGCAAAATTTACGGCTCACCTAAATCCGACAATAGTCGCGGGTTGGCTTTATTTGGCAATCAAGATGAGGATGAAGTAATTTTGACCGCCTCCAACAGTCCATATTTGTTAAGTGGTTATACTGTTAAGGCCGGCAAAAAATTGATTATTGATTCCGGCGCGGTTATCAAAAGCAATGATTTTGTCTCTAACTTTAAAATTTACGGTGAGTTTATTGTCAACGCGACTAACACTCCGGCCGTGCTCACATCGGGTCGCGACCAAAGCTTTGAAAGTGATATTTTAAACGAATTAATTGGTGATTACGATGCCGGTTTGCCACTGGCCAAGGATTGGCAGGGGATAATGTTTTATCCCGGCTCGATTAGTAATATCAACGGTTTAGACATGCGCTATGCCGGTTATGAATTTAAAGAACCGGGGAGTGGAATGTGGGATCCAAAAGTAAGCAAAGCAATTTGGGTGCAAGATATTGATTTAACAATTAGCAGTTCCACTTTTTCTTTAAATGGCGACACCACTATTTATGGCGATAACGCGAATTTGGACATATCAAACAGCGATTTTTCTTCCGGTGTTTTGGCGATAGATGCTGATGATGGCAGTTTGGCCGTATCGGGTGGGAAAATTAGCGAATTTTCTTCAGCCAATGGTCCGATTGAGGCCAACGATATTTGGCTGGTCATTACCGGTGTGACATTTGAAAATAATGCCACGGATGCGGTGTATGTGAACGCACCGCACATTACCACCGCCATCACTTGGTCAACGGGCGCGCAATTTAATTTAAATTCTTTGACAATAGATGACGGCGCGGTTTTGACGATTGAGGCCGGCGTAGAGGTGCGTTTGGCAAAATATGCCGATATTACAGTTTATGGCGAATTAATTGTGAATGGCACAGCCGAAGCGCCGGTTAAATTTTTACCGATTTCTTCCGGCCAAAATTGGGGTAATTTGAAATTTATGAGCGCGAGCGGGACTTTGAATAATGTCCTTTTGACCGAAGGCAATTTAAGCACGACCGAAGACCAGGCCGGCAATGGCACTATTATCGTGAGTGACAGCAATGTAACCTTAAACAATGTTCAGGTTTTAGATAGTCGGTCTCCGAGTAACGCCATTCAAATCAATAGTGGCGAGGTCAGAATAGCCGATAGTATTTTGGGGCACAATTCCAAACCGTCTTTTGAAACTGCCGGCATCAAAATGTTGAGCGGGGAGTTGTGGCTGGACAATGTTCTATTCCAAAATTTGGATTATGGTTTGCGCGCGACTGGTATTAATCCCTGGTATCCGTATCATCTTGAAAATACGAGCGCGGAAAATTATGTGAATGTTAATAAGCAGGTGAGTCCGATGGAGTGGGCGCCGGTTGAGGGTTAGCCGGTTGAGGGTTAGCCGGTTGAGGGTTAGCCGGTTGAGGGTTAGCCGGTTGACCTTTCTATCAAATTTTAGTATAATAAATAGCACTTAACCAGTGCTATTTATTTATATTTTATTATGAAACGCAACCTTGAAATCGCCGTAAAAATTTTAATTTACGCCACTTTTTTAACTCCGCTCGTGGTGATACCGTCATCTTTTATTTTCCCGTTTATCGTGCCAAAAATCTTATTTTTTCGGTCCTTGGTAACTTTGATGTTGGGCGCTTACGCGCTTTTACTTATCATTAATTGGCAAGAATACAAACCCAAATTCACCGCCTTAAATTTAGTAATGGCGGCTTTTTTATTAAGTTTTACCATCTCTACTTTTGTCGGTCCGGACCCGTATCATAGTTTTTGGGACAACCACGAACGCATGTTAGGATTATTCACAATTTTTCATTACGTTGCTTATTATTTTATCGCTACGGCGGTGTTTAAAAATTGGACCGATTGGAAGTGGGCGTTAGTTGGGTTTTTGAGTGCGGGTTCGTTGGTAATGTTGATTGGTATTTTTCAAAAAATAGCAGACCCGAATTTGTTGTTAAATCAAGGATCGGAACGCGTGAATAGTAGTTTGGGTAATTCTATTTATGTCGGTGGTTACGGCCTATTTTTATGTTTTGTCAGTTATCTTTTGTACGTGAAAGAAAAAAACACCATTGGCAAAATTGCCATAGCAGTCGCTGGGGTTTTGGCCGCGCTCGGGTTATTTTATAGTGGTACGCGCGGTTCCATGCTCGGGTTGTTGGCCGGTATTGGCACGGCGATTATTGGTTATATTATCGTTTTAAAAGAAAACAAAAAAGCGCGTTATATTTTATCAGGTCTAGCGGTGTTTGGTTGTTTGGTTGTTGCTTTGTTAGTCGGGTTTCGTTCTACTGATTTTGTCAAAAATATCCCGGCGGTTGGCCGCACTGTTAACACCTCATTTACCGATTTGAAAAATAGCCCGCGCTGGATTGCTTGGGAAATCGCGGTGGAATCGTGGCAAGAGAAGCCATTTTTTGGTTGGGGACCGAATAATTATTTTTACGCGTTTAACGCGCATTATCGCGCCCGGTCGCTGGATTTCGGTTATGGCGAGACCTGGTTTGATAACGCGCATAATATCATTGTCAATACCTTGGCGGTGCAGGGGGCATTTGGCATTATTACTTATCTGGCCATTTTTGCGGTTGGCATTGCCGGTTTATTTTACGCTTGGAAGCGGTCGGGGTTGGAGCCGCATATTGTTGTAGTTGGCATGGCCTTTTTAGTCGCGCATTTGGTGGGTAATGTTACCGTATTTGAAAATCCCACTTCCTATTTATATTTTATGTTTTGGCTGGCGCTTATTAATAGTATGTCCGCCCATTGTCATCCTGAGCGCAGCGAAGGATCCCTTAAAGTTGCCAATAGCATTGACGTACATAATAAAAAAAATCTAATCATTCCTTCAACGTCAATCAATCGTCAAATCGGCACTGGCATCGTCGGTACTGTTGCTGTCGCTTGTCTAATTGTTATTTTTCTTTTTAACATCCAACCCGCCCGTGCCAACACCAGCACGTTAAATGTTTTGCGTTTACTCCAGCAAAATCCAGTTTTGGCGATTATAGAAATGAAAAAGGTTTTAGCTTTTTCCTCACCTCACATTGACGACATTCGCGCTGATATTGGTCGCAGTGCCGCGCAACTGCTTTATTCTTCGCGCGATAAAATTGGCGCGGACGCGAGTAAAGAAATTTGGGAAATTGTTTATTCGGAATTAAAAAAGAATTTGACGCTTCACCCATTAGATATCCGCAACCAAATTTCACTCTCGCAATTGGCGCAAATCGGCGCGGATATTACCAAGGATAATAATTATTATCTGGAAGCGGAAGGATTTTTGAAAGATGCCTTGCGCCATTCACCTAAACGACAGCAAATTATTTATTCCTTATCCGGCTTGGGAAGTATGCTGGGCAAAAGCGCGGAGTCAATAGCGATGTTAGAGCAAAGTATCACTGACAATTCTAAAATTGCTGAAGGCTATTGGCGTCTGGCGTTAATTTATCAAATGAATAACCAACCGGAACAAGCGCTGGCAGTAATTAATCGCGCCAACGAAAATCAAATTATTTGGGACGAACAAGGCAACCAGGTAGTCGCCCAAATTATTATGGCCCAACAGCAGGCCAAAGCGCCGGTTATTAAGAAAAAATAATTTATGAAAAAAGCCCTAATCACCGGTATCACCGGCCAAGATGGTTCGTATCTGGCTGAATTTTTAATTGGCAAAGGATATGAAGTCCACGGTATCATCCGTCGTTCCAGCAGTTTTAATACCGAACGAATTGACCATATTTACCGCGACCCGCATGATAAAGGTGCGAAATTATTTTTACATTACGGCGATTTAACTGACGGCAGTAATTTAAATCGGATTTTAGAAAAGGTCCACCCCGATGAAATTTATAATTTAGGCGCGCAAAGCCACGTCAAAGTAAGTTTTGAAATTCCCGAATATACGGCCGATGCCGACGGACTGGGTACGTTGCGTCTGCTAGACGCGATTCGTGATTCTGGTTTAAAAGTGAAATTTTATCAGGCCGGTTCGTCAGAAATGTTTGGCTCAACTAAACCGCCGCAGAACGAAAATAGCACGTTTCATCCGCGTAGCCCGTATGCTTGCGCCAAGGTTTATTCACACAATATCGCCGTAAATTATCGCGAAGCGTATAACATGTTTGTTTGTAATGGAATTTTGTTCAATCACGAAAGTCCGCGTCGGGGTGGCACATTTGTCACAAAAAAAATTACCGAAGCATTGGCAAAAATCGCCCGTGGCGAGCAAGAGAAATTGTATTTGGGTAATTTGGACGCCAAACGCGATTGGGGATACGCGTTGGACTATGTGGAAGCGATGTGGCTCATGTTACAACAAGATAAACCCGATGATTATGTAGTCGCGACTGGTGAAAATCATAGCGTGCGTGAGTTTGCCGAAGAGGTGGCCAAATATTTTGGTTTTGATTTGGTATGGGAAGGTAAAGAGTTAAAAGAAAAAGGCGTAGATAAAAAAACCGGCAAAACATTAATTGAAGTTGATGAAAAATATTTTCGTCCGTCAGAAGTAGATTCCTTATTAGGTGACCCGAGCAAAGCCAGAACTAAGTTGGGTTGGAACCCAAAAACAAAATTTAAAGAATTAGTTAAAATTATGTGTGAAGCGGAAAAGTATGGAGAAAAATTCTAAAATATATGTTGCCGGCCACCGCGGATTGGTTGGCTCGGCGATTGTCAGAAAACTACTATCCGACGGATATAAAAATTTGGTTTTAAAAACGCACCAGGAGTTGGACCTGCTGGATCAGCGCGCGGTAGCGGATTTTTTTGCGCACGAACCCCCCCAGTATGTTTTTTTGGCGGCCGCTCGGGTGGGCGGTATTGTGGCTAATAGCACTTACCACGCGCAATTTATTTATGAAAATTTACAAATTCAAAACAACATTATTCATAATGCTTATTTAAATAAAATAAAAAAATTATTATTTCTTGGCTCTTCTTGTATTTATCCCAAGGCCTGTTCCCAACCAATTAAGGAAGAATATTTGCTTACCGGTCCACTGGAACAAACTAACGAGCCCTATGCCATCGCGAAGATTGCCGGCTTAAAAATGTGCCAAAGTTACAATCGTCAATATGGCACAAATTTTATCGCGGCGATGCCGACTAATTTGTACGGTGTTAATGACAATTTTGATTTAAAAAATTCGCACGTTTTACCGGCGCTACTTCGCAAATTTCACGATGCGAAAGTAAGTGGTCTTAAAGAGGTGGAGGCGTGGGGTACTGGAAAACCGAGGCGCGAATTTTTAAACGTGGGTGATATGGCGGATGGTTGTTTATTTTTGATGAATAATTTTAATCCTACCCAAGACCAAAACGAACAAGGCCACATCTTTGTTAACCTCGGTACTGGGACGGATTTGACCATTAAGGAATTAGTGGAATTAATTAAAAACGCTGTTGGCTTTGAAGGAGAAATTATTTGGGATAAAACCAAGCCAGATGGCACCTCGCAAAAATTACTGGACGTTTCTAAAATTATGGCCATGGGCTGGAAACCAAAAATAGAGTTGAGAGCGGGGGTGGTGGCAACTTATGAGTGGTATAAAAAACAAGATCATTGTTGATCCGACCTGTGGATAACTTTTTGACACCTTTTGACACCCAATGACACCTTATGGTATAATGAATAGGTGTTATTTTTTTGTTAAAATATGGCCGAAATTAAGCCAAATGAGGTGTATACCACCCAAGAAGCTCAAGAATTGTTAAAAGTGAGCAGTAGCACTATGAAACGCCTGTTAAAGCATGGCCTAATTAAGGCCAACAAAATTGGTAAACAGTATCGTATTTTTGGTCATGAATTGCTTAAAATGTTGTCGCCCGAAGTTGACGAAAAGGCCACAAATTTTTATCAAAAAGTTAGACGTAAAACTATCGAAGTCACAAAGAATTGGTAGTTCCGCACGCTTAATTTAAGTGTGGAAATATAAAATTAAGTTTTGAGTATATTATATGGAACTAATTATTCGACCGAAAAATAAATGGTGGCGATTAGATTGGCGAGAGATTTGGCTATTTCGTGATTTATTTTATTTTTTAACTTGGCGTGATGTTAAAGTGAAATACAAACAAACGGTAGTCGGAGCTGTTTGGGCGATTTTTCAGCCGTTTGTCACCATGATTGTTTTTACTATTTTTTTTGGCAAATTCGCCAAGATGCCATCCGATGGTGTTCCATACCCCATTTTTGTTTATGCCGGGCTAGTTTTTTGGATATTATTCTCTTCCGGTTTGTCTCATGCCAGTAATACTTTTATGGAGAATGAGCGGATCGTTACAAAAATTTATTTTCCTAGAATTATTTTACCAATTTCATCAATTATTACCAATATTGTTGATTTTGTAATTGCCAGTATAATTTTGGTTGGGATGTTAATTTACTATCACTATACCCCTTCGTTAATTGGGATTTTTCTCTTTCCGGTATTAGTAGTAATGACAATTTTTTCAACCCTAGGAATCGGATTATTGTTCGGGTCACTTAATGTTAAATATCGTGATGTCAGATTTATTTTACCGTTTTTCATCCAGCTTTTAATTTTTATGACTCCGGTTATTTATCCAGTTAGTATAATTAGTGAGCGTTTCAGGTGGATTTTAGGTTTAAATCCGATGGCTGGCATTATTGATTCGGCGCGTGTTAGTATTCTTGGTATCGGTCAGGTAGATTGGCAATTACTGGGGATTTCGGCTATTAGCATGGTGGTTTATTGTTTGTTAGGTTATTTCTATTTTAGGAAAGTTGAACGTTATTTTGCGGATGTGATCTAAATGTATGATCAAAGCAATTTTATTTGATTTAGATGGAGTTTTGGTAGATATGCCCAATGGCCATTATGAGGCCTTAAACAGGGCGTTGGGTCTGTTCGGAGCGGCCATTGAACTGGAGGAGCATTACAACTCGTTTAATGGTTTGTCCTCCAGAAAAAAAATTCAAATGTTGGAAGAGAGCGGGCGTTTGCCGGTTGGGCTCATGGAGACAGTCAATAATATTAAGCAGAAATACACCAAAGAAATTATTCCTAAATATTGCATACCGAATTATTCCAAGATTATAATGTTAAAAGAGTTAAAACGGCGCGGTTTTGCTTTGGCCTGCGTGTCTAATTCCATCCGAGAGACCTTGCATTACATGTTAAAATCCGCTCAACTTTTCGATCATTTTGATTTTATTATTGGTAATGACGAAGTGAAAAAAACCAAGCCCGATCCGGAAATATATCTCTCGGCTCTGCAAAAGATGAATTTAAGACCGGAAGAATGCGTGGCCGTGGAAGACGCCCCCCATGGTATCGCGTCAGCCAAGGCAAGTGGAGTAAAAGTAATTGAGGTGCGCGACGTGCAAGATGTGGATATTAGTTTGTTTGATGACTTAACCGAAGTTGGCGGGTAAATCTATGAAAATTTTTAAATTACCAGATTTTATTCGGGGTTGGGTAGTCGGGGATTTTGAGCCGAGTATAATTAAAACCAAGGACTTTGAAGTGTGTGTTAAGTATTATGAGGCGGGCGATAGCGAACCGGAGCATGTTCATAAAGTGGCCACAGAAATTACGATTATCCATTCTGGTGTTTACGAAATGGGCGGTCAACAAATAAAGGCGGGTGATATTGTCGTGTTGGAACCGGGACAGCCAACCAGTTTTAAATGTTTAGAGGGTGGCAGTAATACCGTGATAAAAATGCCGTCAGTGAAAGGTGATAAATATTTGATAAAAAAATAAAATTAATTATGAAAGTTATTATACCAATGGCCGGTCGAGGCAGTCGTTTTCAAAAAGAGGCCGAGCGCAATCCCGAGTATGCCAAGCCCAAGCCGTTTATTAATGTAAAAGGTTATCCGATGGTGCGTTGGGCCACCGGCTCATTGCCGTTTATTGAACACAAAGATCAAAAGGTTAGCGGTTCTTTGCGAGTTACTGCCAAAGATTTGATTTTTATAATTTTACAAGAGCACGAAACCGGCCACGCCTTGTCAAGAGGGCTTAAAGATATTTATGGTGAAGAAATAACTGTGATAATTTTGCCGGAAATAACCAGAGGAGCCGCCGAAACCGCTTATCAAGCCAAAAAATATTGCGCTCCGGACGAAGATATTTTATTATCTGATTCCGATCATTATTTTGACGGCACGGCTTTGGCCGAATTGATTTTGAATAAAAATCCTGACACGGCTGGAATTATTCCGGTGTTTACTCCGCCTAATGACGGCGTTGCTCGTTGGAGTTATTCGCTTTTAAAATTCGGAACAAACGAAATTATTCAAGTAGGAGAAAAAGATGTTGAGTTGATGAAAAAAGGCGCGCCCGCAAACATTGGGGCTTATTATTTTAGCAAGGCGAAAGTATTTTTTGATGAAGTAGAAGATGCAATAGTGAAAAATCGACTCACCGGCGACGAAGGTAAAAAAGAATTTTATATCGCCCCGATGTATCAAAATTTAATTGAAAATGGTTATAAATTTCAAGCAGCTTTAACGCCGACGGTGTGGGGTCTGGGTACGCCGTCTGATTTAGAAAATTTTGTTGCTAATTGTCCGGTTAAAAATCCATAATTATTTTTCTATGCTAAACATTTTAATACCAATGGGAGGTGGAGCCAAGAGTTTTGAGATGGCGGGGTATTCTTTCCCGAAGCCGATTATTGATGTCAACGGCAAGACCATGATTGAAGTAGTTGTGAATAATCTGCGCCCCCAAGTACCGCATCGGTTTATTTTTGTCTGTCAGCGGGATCATTATGAAAAATATGATCTGCATAATATTTTTAAACGCGCCACTAATAACAATTTTGAAGTTGTGCTTTTGGGTGGACCCACAGCCGGACAGGCCTGCACGGTGCTGGCGGCTAAACAATATCTTGATTCCGCGGATGGCCTGTTAATCGCCAACGCTGACCAGTATATTAATGTGGCGATTAATGATTTTTTGCAAAAGGCCTTGGATAATAATGGCGATGGGCTCGTGATGACTTTTAAGTCCACCCACCCTAAATGGAGTTATGTGCGGGTTGACGCTGTCGGCTTGGCACTTGAAACCGCCGAGAAAAAAGTTATTTCCGATAATGCCACGGTGGGTTTGTATTATTTTAAACACGGCAGTGATTATGTGGCCGCGGCCGAAGCGATGATTAATAAAGATATAAAATTTAATGGTCAATTTTATGTTTGCCCCTGCTATAACGAATTGATCTTGGCTGACAAGAAAGTTTATATCTACGATATTCCTACCGAGAAAATGCATGGTATGGGTACGCCTGAGGATTTGGCTGGTTTTTTGGAATGGAGCAAAGGAAATAAAATAAAGTTATAATTTTCCATATGTTGTTAATAAGTCACCGCGGCAATTTATCTGGGCCGAATTTGGAACAGGAGAACAGCGAACCGTATATTATGGCCGCTATTTCGGCTGGGTTTGACGTGGAAACCGATCTGTGGGGTGACGATAGCGGTCAAATATATCTTGGACATGATCGGCCGACGTATAAAACGTCGTCGGAATTTTTGTCCGCGCAAAAAGATAAATTGTGGATTCATTGCAAAAATTTAAAGGTCTTGGATTTAATATCTGGGCAAGTTGGATTTAATTATTTTTGGCATCAAACTGATGACTACACCTTAACTTCAAAAGGATATATTTGGACTTATCCAGGTAAGCTGGTTTTAGGAAAAAATATTTTGGTAGTGTGGGAAAGGTTGGCTAAAGATAAGTTACCAAACTGTTTGGGTATTTGCAGTGATTATGTGAATGATTATAAATAGGATATGTTGAAGAGTTTTCTTAAAAAATTATTTAACTTATTTGAAAAACCATTGCCGTATTTTTTTACTTTTCATTTACGTCCTAAAAGAGCAGATAAGATTGGTACTGTAGCTGACAAGTCGTTGAAATATTCCAAAGTCGCCATCGTAATTCAGGGGCCGATTGTTTATGATGAAGATTTTACTTTGGAAACGATCAAATTGTATAAAAAAATTTTTCCCGAGGCGATAATTATTTTATCTACTTGGGATTATGAGAAAACGGAATATGTGGATAAAATAAAGAATGAGGGTATTGAAATTATTTTAAATAAACCGCCCGTGGTTAAGGGGGCACAAAATGTTAATTTTCAGTTAATTTCCGCGTTCGTTGGTATAAAAAAAGCCGGGCAATTAGGCGCAGAATATGTTTGTAAAACTAGAACTGACCAAAGAATATATAATCCGAACGCCCTAGTTTTTTTGAGTAATATTGTAGAGAAATTTCCGGTTGTCGGTGATTATAAGCAGAAAAAAAGAATTGTCGGCGTCAGTTTAAATACCTTTAAGTATCGTTTGTATGGGGTATCAGATATGAATTTATTTGGTAATGTTGATGATATATTGAATTATTTTTCAGCGGAGCCAGACGAGGAAGGAAAAAATTTAAAAAAGGTTAGCGCCAGTTATCCGGAAGTTTATTTATCCGTGAGTTATCTACAAAAAATCGGCCGACAACTTTTGTGGACATTGCGCGATAGTTGGCGGGTATTGGCGGAACATTTTATTATTGTTGATGAAAAAAGTTTGGATTTGTATTGGTATAAATATGCTCGGATGAAAGAATTTCGCTATTTGCGCTATGGTGAAGCAAGCAACGATCGGGAATTAACTTTTTGTGATTGGTTTAATATTCATGCTAATTTAGAAAATATCCAAGAGCCGGATTTAAATAAAATGAAAAAAAAGATTGCGTAAAATTATGCTCGCGACAAACGAAATTAAAAAAATGATCAGTGAGATTTTGGAGATTGGAAGTAAATCAGGCGAAGGACATATACCAAGCGCCCTGTCTGTTTTAGATATTTTATGGGTGCTCTACGATCGGGTATTGAAGGTAGATTCTAAAAATCCCAGAGATATAAATAGGGATAGATTTATTTTGAGTAAAGGCCACGCTTCACTTGGTTTATACGCGGTATTGGCGCGTAAAAATTTTTTTAGCGACGAAGTGTGGCGTAGTTTTGGAAGTTTTGATAGTTTGTTGGGGGGCCATCCCGACCGAAACAAAGTCCCGGGTGTTGAGGCCTCTACCGGCTCTTTAGGACACGGTTTCCCGATGGCGGTTGGCATGGCTTTGGCTTTGAGAATTAAAAATACCCCCGCTCGGGTATTCGCGCTCATTGGTGATGGCGAAGCCAACGAAGGGACTATTTGGGAGTCATCTTTGCTCGCCGCGCACCATAAACTTTCTAATTTGTGTTGTATTGTTGACAGCAACCATTCCACCGATCGAGCGTTGTTGGTCAATAATTTGTCCGAGAAGTTTAAATATTTTGGATGGGATACAATTGAAATTGATGGCCACGATCACGATGAGATTTACGCGGCTTTAAATACACCTATCTCCCGTGAGCCCCTGGCGATTATTGCTAATACGATAAAAGGTCATGGCGTTAAAATGATGGAAAATGATCCGTCGTGGCATCACCGTATTCCTTCAGCCCAAGAATTGGGTGAAGCGTTGTCTAGTTTAAAATAGATATGAGAAAACAGTTGGTAAAAACCGTCCAATCGATATTAGCGACAGATGACAATGTTGTGCTTTTGCTTGGTGATATTGGAGTGTGGGGTTTTCGGGAGGCGTTTAAATTGTATCCGGAAAGAGTTTTCAACATCGGCATTTTAGAGCAATCGACGATCAGTTTATCAGCCGGCCTGTCGATGAGCGGACTGATACCGGTCGTGCATACCATCGCCCCCTTTTTAGTAGAACGGGCTTACGAACAACTGAAAGATGATTTTGGTTATCAGAAATTGGGCGGTAATTTCATTAGTGTTGGCGCTTCTTACGATTATGCCGCGTTGGGTTGCACACACCATTGCCCGGCCGATGTGGGAATTTTAAGCAATATCCCCGGCATGGAAATTATTTTGCCCAGCACCGCTCAAGAATTCGACACACTATTTAAACAAACATACACCAACGGCCACCCCACTTATTTCCGTTTAAGCGAAAGGCAAAATGAGCAAAGTTATAATATAGAATTTGGTAAAGCTCACCTGGTTAAACAAGGCAAGTTAGCCACGGTTATTGCGGTTGGCTCCATGTTAAAACCGGTGTTGGCCGCCTGCCAAGATTTGGATGTGACTATTTTATATTACACCACGGTATTTCCTTTTGACGTGGAAGCAGTACGCCAAAATAGCCAGAGCGGAAAAATTATCGTTTGTGAGCCTTATTATAGTGGCGTATTGGCACCTAAAATTTTGGAAGCAGTTTATCCAAATTCGGTAGTAATAAAACAAATCGGCGTGCCACGGCAATTTTTAACTAATTATGGTAAAGCCGAAGAGCATGATAAAGAGCTGGGTTTTACTGCGGAAAATATAAAACAAAAAGTTGAGAGATTAATTGCTTTATGAACCAATTGACCGAATACTTGCTAAAAGACGCGGAATTAATTGCCAACCAACTGAATCCGGCTGATTTTGCCGATAAAACAATTTTAATTTCCGGAGCAACGGGCATGGTTGGAACGTATTTTGTCGCCGCCCTGATTAATTTAATAAAAAATAATAAATTAAATACCAGGTTGATTGCGATAGCTCATAGCGCGCCGGTAGAGTATTATCAAGAATTATTGCGTCTCGTCAAGGCAGAGTTTATCAGTGGTGATTTAACGGATCAAAATTTTTGTGAATCTTTACCTGAGGCCGATTATATAATTCATGCCGCTGGGTACGCTCAGCCGGGTAAATTTTTACAAGATCAAACCCGTACTTTAAAAATAAATACCTTATCAACATTTTATTTATTAGATAAATTAAAAACTGACGGAAAATTTTTGTTTGTTGGTAGCAGTGAAATTTATAGCGGTCTGCCCAAAGGCCCGTTTAAAGAAAGCGATATTGGTAGCGTCAGTACGGATCACCCCCGCTATTGTTATATAGAAGGCAAACGTGCTGGCGAGGCGATATGCGCCAGTTACCGTAGCAAAGGCGTAAAGGCAAAAGTTGCCCGGTTATCGCTTGCCTATGGGCCCGGCACCAGGCCGGGCGATCAGCGAGCCATGACTAGCTTTATTGAAAAAGCTTTAAACAATGGCAAAATTGAATTACTTGATAAAGGCGAGGCAGTTAGGACTTATTGTTATGTGGCCGATGCGGTAGCGGTAATGCTTAAGATTTTATTTGCTGGAACTGAATTAGTTTATAATGTAGGCGGCGTATCATCGGTAACCATCGCTGAATTAGCAAAACAAATTGGCGTTAACTTAAATGTTCCGGTAAACTTTCCGAAATCCGCCGTTGGTTTACCAGGATCGCCCCAAAATGTTTCGGTAGATATGAATAAATATGAAAAACAATTTAATAAAATAAATTATCTTAATTTTAAAGACGGTTTAAACAAAACAATCAGCTGGGTAAAATTATTATTAAACGCCAAATAATATGTGGAAGTTGCAAGAAAATATTCTGGAAGCAAACGATAAGCAAATTTTAATGAACTTTATCAATTCTACCGATCGTTTTACGCAGTTTGAAAAAGTTAAACAGTTTGAAAGCGACTGGAATGCTTGGCAGGGCTGTAATTATTCAACATTTGTCAATTCCGGAAGTTCCGCCGATCTGTTAATGCTGGACGCGGTAAAAGAATTATATAACTTACCGGATTATTCCGAAGTGTTGGTTCCGGCCGTTACTTGGATTACTACTGTCACTTCGGTAATCCAAGTTGGTTTAAAGCCGGTATTTGTAGATGTGAATTTAACGGATTTATCGTTTGATTATGATAAACTGGAAAAAGCAATAACCCCAAAAACTAAAATAATTTTTGTTACGCATCTTATCGGTTTACCGGCGGATATGACTAAAATTTCCGCTTTTGCCAAGGCGCATAATTTAATAGTGCTTGAAGATTGTTGCGAGTCACATGGCGCCAAGCACGGGGATGTAAAAGTTGGCAACCTAAGCTTAGCCAGCACCTTTAGTTTTTATTGGGGTCATCATATCACCACGGTAGAAGGCGGGATGATTTGCACGGCCAATGAAGAATTGAATGACTTGTTTATTTTAAAACGCTCACACGGTTTAGCGCGCGAATTGGCCATTGCCAAACATCAAAAATTTAAAAATTTATATCCTGACATAAATTTTAACTTTTTGTTTTTAACCAAGGGCTATAATGTTCGCAATACTGAACTTCATGCGGTCATTGGCAGTGAACAACTTAAGCATTTAGATCGCTATATTGCTACGAGGAATGCTAATCATCAAAACTATTTAGAGGTTATTAGGCCGATTGCCGATAAATTATTTTTGATTGACAATCCCGGTATTTCATCATTTTGTTTGCCGTTTATTTTTAAGAGTCAATCGGACAGCGAAAAGCTTAAACGGGAGTTAGAATTAAACGAGGTTGAAACGCGTCCGATAATCGGCGCTAATCTACTCCGTCAGCCCTGCCTTAAGCAATACGGCGATTTTAAAAATTTTCCCAACGCGGAAATTGTTCATCAAAACGGTTTTTATATTGGCAACAATCAGTTCGTCAATGCCGAGAGGATAAAATTGCTAGGAAAAATTATAAACGAAATCTTTAATAATTAATTATTTAACACGAAATTATGTTAAAAAAAATAAAATCAACAATTAAGTACGTGTTTAATTTGTTTGGAATAAAAATAGGTTCGCCCGATTTTAGTTATGTTACTAAAAATAAGCTTAAAAATGCACCGGATGATGATTTTAATTGGGTAACATATAATGATCATTACCGTAATGAAATGGAGAATGGAGTATTATTTAATACGCTAAAACTTAAAGAGGGGGGGGGGATTATGTGATGGAAAATCAGGTTTTGACAAAAAAATCGAATATTTTAACTTTGCATCCAAACCACAGGTTGTTGTATGAAACAGTTTTATTGCTAAAACCGGCCAAAATTGTTGAATGCGGAGTCGGCGGCGGAGATCATTTATATAATTTAAATATTTTAGATCCTAAAATTGATAGTTATGGCGTAGACAGAGGGCAGGCGCAGTTGGATTATTGTGTGGAACGGTCGCCATCGCTTAAAGGGAAAGTGCAGAACTTTGATATGACCATGCCACTCTCCTCTAAGTTGCCGTTAGTTGATGTAGCTTTTACGCAAGCGGTTATAATGCATATAAAAACTGGCAATGGACATTTGGTCGCCTTATCAAATCTTTTTAAATTAGCATCAGAACAGGTTGTCCTAATGGAAAATTGGTCAAATCATCCATTTATGGAAGATATAAAATATATGTTTAACAATGGAATGTTACCTTGGCAATCGATATATTTTTACATTAGAAGAGCGCCGGAATATCAAAATAAACCGCATCTAATGATTGTTTCATCGCGTGAATTGCCGTTTGAGCCACTCAAATACTATTCACAATTGCTGAGCGATGTTAATAACGCTTAATTATGGCTCAAATTAAACCAATTAAAAAAAATCTGTACGATAAAATACTGCGTTTAATGCCGATTGTCTGTGTTGATTTGTTAATTAAACGCGGTAAAAAAATTTTGTTGGTAAAAAGAAAAAATAATCCCGCTAAAGGGGAATGGTGGTTGCCCGGTGGTAGAATATTTAAGACCGAAACAATTGAGCGCGCGGCTAGACGCAAAGCGCGCGGAGAAGTTGGTTTGTCTTGTAGTTTTAAAAAGATATCACAAGTGACTAGCACCTATTTTAAAAAAACAGAAGATATGCAGTTTGATATTCACACTATAAATATTATTGTTGAATTGAAGCAGATAGACAATCGAGAACCGGCTGTTGATTGGGATCACGGCGGTTGGCGCTGGGCGGATTGTAATTCTAAAAGTTATCATTTATACATTCAAAAAATATTGGCAGGCCAGGGTTTTAAATATCGTCGGTTTAAATAAATTATGAAAACGGTTTTATTTTATCAAAATAAAGGGGCAAATGACGAGATATTTAATTCCACAGTCAGGGATAATTGCAACGATCCTTTTATATATTTAAAAGAGCGAATTAATCAATTGGGTTATGAAGTAAAATTGGTTAATGAATACGACAGAGTTTCCGATTGTGAAGCAATCTTGTTTTTAACAGCTCCATACATTGTCCACTATGGTGGTTTAAAAGGTAAAATTCGCTGGTTAAAACACTTAATTTTTGGCAAAAAAAATATTTTAGTTAAAACTAAATTTTATGATGAATGCGTCTCTAAAGGCATGTTAAATAAAATGGTTTTAGTTTTATGGGAAGGGCAGGCGGTGTGTCCTGGCAATTATAATAGATATATGCATATTCAGTTTAATAAAATTTTAACCTGGGATGATAGTTTTGTAGATAATAAAAAGTTTTTTAAATTTTTTCTGCCCATCGCGCGGCAAGAGAAAATTAAGCAAGTTGTTCCATTTAAAAATAAAAAACTTTTGGTAAATGTTTCTATTAACAAAAGTTCTAGTTTTAAAAGAGAGCTATATTCAGAACGGCGCGAAACAATTGAATATTTTGATAAAAATTTTCCTAATGATTTTGATTTGTTTGGCGTGGGTTGGAATAAGGATGCGCGCGACTATGATCATGAATTCGCGTGCTATCGCGGGCCGGTAAAAAGTAAAATGGCGATTATGCCCAAGTATAAATTTGCTCTGGCTTACGAAAATTTGCGTGGCGAATCGGGCTATGTGACCGAAAAGATTTTTGATTGTCTGCGCGCCGGCACGGTGCCGATTTATTGGGGGGCTCCTAATATAAATGATTATGTCGATCAGGAATCCTTTATTGATCGTCGTAAATTTAAAAGTAACAAGGAGTTGGCGGATTTTTTGATTGGTATCAGCGAGGGCGACTATCAGACGTATCTTAAAGCCGGGGAGAAATATCTGGGTAGTGAGAAGTTTAAATTGTTTTTGCCGGAACATTTTGCTAATACCGTCATTGAAATTTTAAAATTGAACGCATAAAATTATGTCAATTATTGAAGTAAATAATCTTGGCAAACGATATAATATTGGCGAACGCCAAGGTTATGTGGCTTTGCGGGATGTTCTGGCTAATATAATTAGGGCTCCGCAAAGATGGTTTACCGGTAAAGTTCACGGCAATAAGGCAAACGACCAGAATTCTTTTTGGGCCTTGGAAAATATTAATTTTCAGGTGGAAAAAGGCGATGTGCTTGGAGTTATCGGTCGTAATGGCGCCGGCAAAAGTACCTTATTAAAAATTCTTTCTCAAATTACTCCCCCAACTACCGGCGAAATTAAATTGCGCGGGCGGGTGGGGAGTTTGCTGGAGGTTGGTACCGGTTTTCACCCAGAATTGACCGGGCGCGAGAATGTTTTTTTAAACGGAGCGATTTTGGGGATGAAGAAAAATGAAATCAAGAAGAAATTTGATGCGATTGTCGATTTTGCCGGCATTGAAAAATTTTTAGATACACCGGTTAAACGTTATTCCAGCGGCATGTATGTGCGTTTGGCTTTCGCCGTCGCCGCCCACCTGGAGCCGGACATATTGATAGTAGATGAGGTTCTGGCCGTTGGCGATATTGATTTTCAGAAAAAATGTTTGGGACGCATGAAAGAAGTTACTACCAAAGAGGGGAGGACGGTGATATTTGTAAGTCACAATATGGGAGCGATCAGGGGGCTTTGCAATCGTTGTATATTGCTAGAGGACGGCAAAATTAAATCAATCGGGGACACCAATCGTATCGTGGATGAGTATATGTCCATTAGCAATTCAGCGGCGGCGGTGGAGATTAAAGGGCGTGATCATGTTAAGGGTAATGGCTCGGTGTTGATAAATACCGTGTCTATGGAAGACGCGACCGATAACGTTAAGAAGACAACCTTTGCCATTAATGAATCAATCAGATTGTCCGTGGATTACGAGGTGAAAGATAGCACTCGGTCGGATATTTCTTTTTGGGTATTTTTTTCCGATCGCGAGGGTAAACAAATTATCAGTTCATTTCAAAAAGACACCGGCATCGTTAGTGGTCAGGATATCGGGCGCCACCGTTTAGCGATTGATTTTAATGAGTTGGGGCTTCTACCGGGCAAGTATAGCGTGTCCATGGGTGTATTCAGACACCAGGGGACGGGGATTGATTTTGCCGATTGGGTTGATTATTGTTTAACATTTGAAATTGATAATTTTTTTGCTAATGGCCAAATATTTGACCAGCGTTTGGGTGTGGTTGACAAAAAGGCCATTTGGAAAGTTTTATTTTAGTTTATGGAGAACAAAGATATAATTTATTGTATTGGAGACAGCCATGCGAGCTTTTTTTCTGGTACCGATGATATCCAGCCAATTTGGCCCGAAGAATCTTACGATAGTATTCCGCTGTTTAAAACTTATCGGTTGGGTCCGGTAACTGCTTATAATTTAACCAAGCAAAATTCTAGCACCCAAGGCAGAGAAAAATTATTTGCGGCGCTATCCACGATACCCAAAGACAGCAATGTTCTTTTGTGTTTTGGCGAAATAGATTGTCGCGTGCATTTATTAAAGCAGGCGCAGTTTCAGAGTCGTCCGTTGGGTGAGGTCGTAAAAGAATGCGTGGATCATTATTGGTCGGTTGTTAAGGAAATCAAGCGGTGCGGCTACAGTGTCATTGTCTGGGGAGTAATTGCTTCAACCATAGATGGCAATATTGTGGAGCCCGATTACGCCGCCCATGGCACTTGTTTGGAGCGTAACGAAGCAACCAAAATTTTTAATAATTATTTAAAAGAATTAGCAAAAAATGATAACGTTTTTTTTATTTCAATTTTTGATTACTTGATCGACGTTGGTGGTTTGACCAATCTTAAATATTACGCCGACCGTATTCATTTATCGCAAAAGGCTATGCCGATTGTAATTGAACAATTACAAGCAAATATTCCAAAATTAAAAATTAATTTATTTAGTAACAAGTTATTTTCTGTTCCACCTTGGTTCGTGCAAGTATTATCATTCGAAGTAGTTTGTCATATACGTTTTTATGAGCATAGTTTAAAGTTAGTGATAGTCAAAATTAAACAGCAAATACTTAAAATTATCAATCGTAGTCGATATTTTGCTCGGATGAAGTTAATCACTGATTGGTATCGGGCCGGTCGGCCCCTGCCACCTCCGCACATTATTAAAGAGCGAATAATAAAAAAATACCGGCGTCAGTTTGGCATAAATACTCTAGTTGAATCTGGTACTTTTTTAGGGGATATGATTGCTGCAACTTTGCAGAATTTCAAGCGATTATATTCTATTGAGGTTTCATCCAAGCTGGCAATACAAGCGAAGCAAAGGTTTGACGCTGAAAAAAAGGTCACAATTATAGAGGGGGATAGCGGAAAAGTTATGGCGAGTTTACTTCAACAAATTAATGAACCGGTTTTGTTTTGGCTGGATGGCCATTATTCTGCAGGTATCACTGGCAAAGGCGAATTGGAAACGCCGATTTATAAGGAGCTGGACACGATATTAAATCACCAGATTAAAAACCACATTGTTTTGATTGATGATGCGCGTTTATTCGTCGGCAAGGATGATTATCCGACGCTCGCGGAATTAAAAAAATTTGTTAAAAAATATCGTCCCACAGTCCGAATGCGGGTTAAAACGGACATTATAAGAATTACCTAGTGTGTTTATGTTTTTGAGAGTTAAAAAATTCATTAAGCGTCAAATAGCGAAAAAAGAGTTTTGTCGCCAGTTTGAGTTATTTAAAAAACAAAACGATGATCGTTTTTCGGTTAATTGGAGCGAGAAATTTCCGTGTTTAGACGATAATACCGGTGAAACAAATTTTGACGCTCATTATATTTACCATCCGGCTTGGGCCGCGCGCGTTTTGGCTCAAACTAAACCGGCGGTTCACACCGACATTTCGTCTACGCTCCATTTTTGTTCAATTATTTCCGCTTTTATTCCGGTAAAATTTTATGATTACCGTCCGGCTGGTTTAAATCTAACCGGTCTAAGTTCACAATCCGCTGATCTTACCAAATTGTCTTTCGCTAATAACTCCATCAGATCATTATCCTGCATGCACACGGTGGAGCATATTGGTCTTGGTCGCTACGGCGACCAGATTGATCCGACGGGCGATTTAAAAGCTATTAGTGAATTAAAGCGTGTTTTATCTCCGGGCGGTGACTTATTATTTGTCGTGCCTATTGGTAAACCAAAGTTGACGTTTAACGCGCATCGGATTTATTCTTACGAACAAATTATAGAGCATTTTTTCGATTTAGAGCTTAAAGATTTTTCATTGGTTTTAGATAATGGCGATTTTATTAACAGCGCTGATCTGGCTATAGTTAGTAAGCAATCTTATGGGTGTGGGTGTTTTTGGTTTAAAAAGAAAGTAGTATGATCATTGTTAAATTATCAGGCGGGCTTGGCAACCAAATGTTTCAATACGCCGCCGGGCGCGCCTTGGCAGATAGACATGGCGTTCCGCTTAAGATTGATGCTTCTTATTATGATAAAGAAGATATTTTTAAAAGAAAATACGCTTTGGGTATTTTTAACATTACCGCCGAACCGGCAACGGCGGCGGACTTAGCGGAGTTTAAATTCGGCAAAACAAAAGGGCTGATAGAAAGATTTAAGCCATATTATAAAAGAAAAATTGTGCGCGAACAATCATTTGGCTATGACGTAAATTTTAACAAAATTGGAAGTAACGCCCGTCTGGATGGGTATTGGCAAAGCGAAAAATATTTTAAACCAATTGAGTCAATAATTAGGAATGAATTTACGCCTAAACTTATTTCGCAAAAGATGTCGGAGTTGGCCGCCGAAATTAAAAGTGTCAATTCCGTTGCTGTTCACGTTCGCCGGGCGGATTATATAAATTTTAAACACGTTAATGCCGTTCATGGCGTTTGCCCTGCTGATTATTACCGCCGGGCGCTGGGGCAGATTTCTAGACAAGTTACCAATCCACGCTATTATATTTTTACTGACGATCAAGAGTGGGTCAGACAAAATCTTGCTTTGACTGGCCAATCAACGATTGTTTCTGCCTTGGGTTTTAATGATTGGGCAGAAATGATTTTGATGAGTAAGTGCCGCCATGACATCATTGCTAATAGTTCGTTTAGTTGGTGGGGAGCATGGTTAAATAATAATTCAAATAAAATTGTTATTGCGCCTAAAAAATGGTTTACTGATCAATCTATAAATACAAATGATTTAATCCCTGGCAATTGTATAAAAATATGAAAAATAATGAGCAAACAATTTGACGCAAAAAAAGTTTCGTGAAATTAAATTTTAATCCTCTCCAAATATATGATCTTAGTTAGAGCCCCCATGCGTGTCAGTTTCGTTGGTGGCGGTACCGATTTGCCCGATTTTTACCGCTCTTACCCGGGGCGCGTTATTTCTACCACGATTGATAAATTTGTCTATCTTGCCATCAATAATTCTTACAAAATGGGCAAATTTATCGTCAAATACAGCGAGAACGAATCGGTCAATCACCCCAGCGAAATAAAACACAATCATTTTCGCGAAGCGTTTTTGGATTTTGGCTTAACCAAAGAGGGGATAGAAGTAAGCAGTTTTGCCGATGTGCCGGCCGGCACCGGTCTTGGCTCGTCTGCCAGTTTCGCGGTGGCGTTGGTTAAAGGCCTTAACGCCTTTTTAGGAAAAACCATTAGCAAAGAAGAAGCTGCCAGATCGGCCTGCCGGTTGGAGATTGACATCATGAAAGAACCTATAGGCAAGCAAGATCAATACGCTGCCGCTTATGGCGGATTTAATATCTTTGTGTTCAATCCCGACGAAACGGTAACAGTAGAGCCCGTCCTCTTGGATTACAAAACACTAATCAATTTTGAAGAACATATTTTGGTTTTTTACACCGGGCAAAGCCGGAGTGCCAGCGCGGTGCTCGCCGAGCAATCCGCCAACATCAAAAATAAATTAATAGAATACAAAAAAATGTCCGATTCGGTTTATAAATTTCGGGATAGTTTGCTCGTCGGCAACATGGAAGCGCTGGCCAACCAACTCCACGAAAATTGGTTGCGGAAAAAAAGTTTAGTCAGCAGTATTAGTAATTCTGGCATTGACGCTCTCTACGAGTCCGGCCTCGCGGCCGGGGCTTGGGGCGGCAAAGTGCTGGGTGCCGGCGGGGGTGGGTGCATCCTTTTTGTCGCGCCACCTGGAAGTCACGCCGAGATTCGTCAAATAATGGAGGCCAAAGCGATTTCGGTTGGTCTTAAAGATTTTAAACTAATCAACGTAAGCACCACCCAAAACGGGGCGGCCATAATGTTTAACAGCAATTCCAACAAATTCAGTAATTAAAAAAAGTTATTATATGGAACAATCACTAAAAGTTTTAATCAACGAAAGCGTCTCGGCACTCCAAAATTTGCCGCTCGGAGAACTCGCCAAAGCCATCAATATTATCCAATCCGTCTTTGAGCGCGACGGGCGCATTTATATTTTTGGAAACGGCGGCTCGCTGGCTCTGGCTACCCATTGGGTAAGTGATTTTAATAAAACCGTTTTTAGCCACAATCTTAGCAGTCAAAGCAGGCGCTTTCAGGCTATCCGCCTGCCCTCTACCGAATCCGAACTTTCGGCCTGGGCCAATGACGTGGGCTTTGATATGGTTTTTGCCGGTCCCTTGCAAAATTATTTGCAAGAAAGTGATTGTGTTATCGCCATCAGCAGCTCGGGTAACTCGGTTAACGTTATCAAGGCGGTAGAGTTGGCCAAAGCCAAAAACGTAGAAGTAATCGCGTTTACCGGTTTTGACGGTGGCAAGTTAAACCAACTGGCCGACGCCAAAATCTTCGTTAAAACCGAACCCGGCCGCTACGACACGGTAGAAGGCGTGCACGACGTTATTTTGCACGTGATTATTAAATATTTTTCGGATTATTTTGATTACGTATGTTCCAAACAACCAAAAAAATAGCCATTCCGGGCCGCGCTCCCAAGGCATCGGTTCTGATGTCGGTCTACAACGGTGCCAAATATTTGCGCGAGGCGATTGATAGTATTCTTAATCAAACCTATCCTGATTTTGAATTTATTATTATTAACGATCGCTCTACCGACAATACTGAAGAGATTATAAAATCCTACCGCGATCCGCGCGTCCGCCTTATTAATAACGAAAAAAAAATAGGTATCGGCGACACGCTCAACCGAGGATTAGAGCTCGCGCAAGGTGAGTACATCGCGCGGATGGACGCAGATGATGTCAGTTTGCCCGGTAGATTATCCGCTCAAGTTAAGTTTATGGACCGCAATCCGGATTTGGGGGCTTCGGGTACCTGGGTGCGTGTTATCGGTGGCGAAAAAACTTTTGTTTGGAAATACCAAACCCAACCGGATAGGGTAAAAGCCGCCATGCTTTTTCATTGTCATATGGCGCACCCATCGGTCATTTTGCGCCACCAGTTAATTATCCAACACTCTCTTGCCTACAGTGCCGATGAAGTGACTGAAGATTTTGGCCTCTGGTCGCGTGCCGTTAAGTATCTTAAAATCGCTAACCTTGGCCAAGTTCTCCTCCTCTATCGCGTGCACGGTGATAATCGCAGTTCCGTCCTTAAAGAAAAAGTAGAGGTTTGCGCCGACCAAATTTTAGGCAGAGAGTTGAACTATCTCGGCATTACTCCAACTAAAGAGGAGCTAATTGTGCACAAATATATTGCCCGCTTTGATGCTCCGAAAACAGAGGAATTTATCGCAAAAGCGGGGGAGTGGCTATCCAAATTATTGGCCGCCAATCGCGCAAACCATTTTTATTCTGATTCCGCCCTGTCGTTTATGGTCGGTTATTTTTGGTACTCCCTGCTTGTCCGTAATTTATCTTTTGGTAAATTTGTTTTTAATCAGTTCAAAAATTCCCCCGTCAGTGCTAATATTCCTGCGGGTAAAAAAATTAAGTTTTTGCTAAAATATTTCGCGCGACAGCGCGCGCCCAACACTTGACTCTTACATCAATTTAAAATATAATTGTTCTGTTACTATGGGACCAAAAATTCTTATTACAGGCAACCTTGGCTATATCGGGCTCGGTCTAGCAGAAGAGGCAAAAAAACAAAATTTGGATTTTTTTGGTATTGATAAAGAGCCCCAAACTGGGCCCGGGGTAGTCAGTTTTAATTTAGGCAATGCTCAAAAAATTCAGGCCGCGATTAAAGATTTTAAGCCCGACATATTGATCCACGCCGGGGCGCACTCCGCGCTTATTTATAAAGACAATCTTTACGACCCATTTTTAGAAGATTTTTTCAGCTTAAGCAATATTTTAAAAGCTTTAATCGATTTTCCCGATTGTCGGTTAATTTATTACAGTTCTTCTTATGTCTATAGTGGTTTGTCTACGGATACCATCACGAGCGAAGATAGCCCGCTTAAGCCGCATCACAATTTTGGCGTGGCTAAATCTTTTTTTGAGCAGTTTATTTTGCGTAATCACAAAAATAGTTTGATCTTTCGGCTTTGCTCGGTTTTTGGGTCGGGCGAAGCAAAACACCCCAACACCATTTTGCAGTTTGTTAAAGAATGTTTAGAAAAAGGACAAATAAACATTTGGGGCGAAGGATTGCGCCAGCTACAGTACGTCTATCATAAAGACGTGATTAATTACACTTTTCAAAGTTTTAATTTACAGCCGGGGATTTATAATTTGGGTGGCGACGAATACGTTTCGGTAGCCGAAGCCGGTCAGCTGATAGCCGATTTTTGTAAGGTCAAAGTAGAGTTTTTAAAAGATAAAACAGAAGGCGAGACCTTGCCATTTTTGGAAAACAAAAAAATAAAAATCGCCGCGGGTAAAAATTTGTTTACGCCTTTTAAAATTGCCTTAGCTGAGTATCTAAAAGCAATAAAGTAAATTACCAGAATATGACGACCAATGATAATAAAAGCGAAGTAATTTCTTCTTACGAGGCCTACACCGCTCGGGTAGGCAAAGAAATCATCCCCTGCTACGAGCCGGCCATTGGTCAAGAGGAGCTGGCACTGATTACTGATGTAATCAATCGGAATTGGCTCTCGGAAAGTAAATACACGAGGCAATTTGAAGCAGAATTAGCCAGCGCCTGCCAAAGAAAGCATGCTGTCTGCTTTAATAATGCCACAGCGGCCTTAATTAGCGGTATGAAAGCGCTGGGGATAAAAACGGGCGATGAAGTGATTGTTCCGAGTTTTGCTCATTCCGCTGACCCAAATTCTATTGTCGCCACTGATGCCATACCCGTGTTTGCGGACATTGAAGCAGCCACTCTTTGTTTGTCGGTGGAAACAATTAAAGCGGTAAAAACCGCCAAAACCAAAGCCATTTTGTTAATTTCGGCTTACGGCAATGTGGGCGCAATTGAGCAGATAGCGAATTACGCCCAAGCCAATAATTTGTTTTTAATCAATGACTGTGCCCCGGCCTTGTTTGGCCATTACCAAAACAAACCCATCGCCTCCTACGGGGATTTTTCCGTCTTATCTTTTTTTGCGGATAAAACTATCACCACGGGAGAAGGTGGTATGATGCTGTCGGATAATTTGGAACTGATTAACGAAGCTAATATGTATAAACACGATGGCCGGAAAGAGCGTGGCGTGGACATTATTGATCGGCGCGGCTACAATTTTAGGATTACCGAATTGCAAAGTGCGGTCGGTGTGGCCCAATTAAAAAAAGCGCCTTTTTTTATCAAGCGAAAAAAAGAAATTTTACAGGCTTACCGAAATAAATTAAAAGGGGTAGAAAAAGTTAGAGTGTTTGAATTTAATCCCGGTGGCGACATCGTGCCGCACCGCGTGGTAATTTTTGTGCCTGCGGCTAATCCGCTAATTGATTATTTAAGCGCGGCCGGGATAGGGGCGAGAACAATGTTTATGCCCATGCATTCGCAGCCGGCGTACAGAGATCTGCACACTTTCCCAGTCACCGAAGAAATTTATAAAACTGGGATCTGCCTGCCCTCGGCTCCGAGTTTAACAGCTGAACAATTAGAATTTGTCTGCCAAACTATTAACAATTTTTATCAACCACTATGAAAGTCCCAGCCACTAAACCTTATTTTTTTAAAGAGGATATTGAATTTATTTCCGAAAAGTTTAAGGAGATTTTAGAAGGTAAATCTTTTTTGTCCATGGACAAGTATGGCAAAGAGTTTGAATCTAAATTTGCCTCTTACATTGGTACTAAGTTTGGCGTTGGTTGTAATAGCGGCACTTCGGCCTTAGAACTAATTTGCCGCGCGATTGGAGTAGAGGGAAAAGAAGTTATTGTGCCGGCTAATACTTTTATTGCCAGCGTTAATGCTATTTTAAATGCCGGTGGCCAGCCGGTATTCGCGGATTGCGGAGATAATATGTGTTTGGATGCCAATGATGTGGCCAAAAAAATTAACAAAAATACCGTAGCGGTGATGCACGTCCACATTGGCGGTTTGGTTTCTAAAAGCATTCTGGCCATTAAAAAAATTTGTAAAGACGCCGGTCTACATTTAATTGAGGATTCCGCCCAGGCGCACGGCTCATCTTTAAACGGCATTAAGGCTGGCGCCTTTGGCACGGCCTCGGGTTTTAGTTTTTTTTCTACCAAAGTAATGACTACCGGCGAAGGCGGTATGGTCACGACTAATGATCAGGAGTTGGTAGCCAAAATGAAATCTATGCGCGAATTTGGCAAAGTTAAGACCGATATTTATATAAACTATCACACCTCTATCGGCTACAACTGGCGTCTGCCCGAGGTATCCTCGCTCATGGGTATAAGGCAATTAATGATGTTGCCAAAATTTATTGAGCGCCGAAATGAAATTGCCAAAATTTACAACCGCGAGCTCTTGGACTGTCAAGATATCGCCATAATCCAGCCCGAAGAAAATTCCGAATTTAATTATTATAAATATATTATCGTCCTAAAAAATCACGATCGCGCCACTGTGCACAAAGCCATGGAAAAGCGCGAAATCCAGCCAAGTGGCTATGTGTACGAACTGCCTTTGCATAAACAGCCGGTTTTCCCTTGGGCCAATAATTTGGTTTTACCCAAAACGGAGTATCTATGTGCGCGGCATTTTTGTCTGCCGATTTTTTACAGCATAACCGATGAGCAGACGCTCTATGTGGCCAAAAATCTAAAAGAAGTTTTACAAACTTTACCTAAAATAAAATGAAATGTTTTGTCACCGGTGGCGCTGGCTTTATTGGCAGCCACTTAACGGACAGATTAATACTAGAGGGCAACGAGGTGGTTGTTTACGACAACCTTTCTTTGGGTAAAGAAAATTACATTAGCCACCATTTTAGCCACCCCCAATTCAAATTTGTTCAAGCCGACTTGTTAGACGACCAAGAATTAGTAAAAGCCATGGCCGGCAGCGAAGTGGTTTTTCATTTGGCCGCCAATTCCGACATTATCAAAAGCGCCAAAAATCCTGGCATAGATTTGGAGCAGGGTACTATGGTAACTTACAAAGTTTTAGAGGCAATGAGAGCAAATAACACCCAAAAAATTGTTTTTACTTCTAGCAACGTGGTTTATGGCGAAGCGACAAAATCTCCCACGGCCGAAGATTACGGACCGCTCTTACCCATTTCTTTTTACGGTGCCAGCAAGTTGGCCTGCGAAGGCGTTATTGCCGCCGCTTGCCATAACTATAATTTGCAGGCGTGGATATATCGTTTTGGCAATATAATCGGGCAACGGCCCACCCATGGTGTGGTTTTAGATTTTTATAACAAGCTTAAGAGAAATCCAAAAAGTTTAGAAGTGTTGGGCAACGGCAATCAATCTAAGCCGTATGTCGAAGTTCATGATTGCGTAGACGGTATTTTGTTTGGGCTAAATAACTCGTCTGGATCTGTAAATTTATTTAACCTAGGCACCGCAGGCGCGTTCTATGTCAAAGATATTCCCAAAATTGTAGTAGAGGCGATGGGACTAAAAAATGTAGAAATTAAATTCTCCGGTGGCGTTCGCGGTTGGCCGGGTGATGTACACACAGTTAGGTTGGACGTAAGTAAGCTAAAGGATCTAGGATGGAAACCAAAATACCCAACATCCGTTGAAGCGTTCACAGCCGGAGCTAACGATATTATAAAAGAACTAAGTTCAAAGGTATGAAAGTAGTAATTATTGCCGGAGGTCGTGGCAGCAGGATGGGGGTGGTTTCAGAAACTACGCCAAAGGCCTTGCTAAAAGTCGCGGGCAAATCGCTTTTGGAACATCAATTTAAATTGCTAAAGTCCCAGGGCTTTAACCAAGTTTTAATTTTGACTAATTATTTAGGGGAAAAAATTAGGGAATTTGCGGGCGATGGTTCGCGTTTTGGGCTATCGGTCCGTTGTATATCGGAAGATCAACCCTTAGGTACTGCCGGCGCCGTTCGGGCCGCGGAAAAATATTTGGCCAATGATTTTTTGGTTGTTTATGGCGACGAATTAATGAACGTCGACTTTAAACGCCTATTGAACTATCACAAGCTCCAAAAAATAAAACACAAAAGTTTGGTAGGAACTCTGGCGGTGCATCCGAATGATCATCCTTTTGATAGCAATCTGGTAGAAGTCGGCCAAGACGGTTTAATTACTAATTTTTTAACCAAACCACATAAACCGGATTTACTGTTTAGGAATTTAGCCAGCACCCCGGTTTATGTTTTAAGTCCCAAAATTTTTAAATATATTCCCCGAAATACTTTAGTGGATTTTGGCCGGCAGGTTTTTCCAACTGTTTTAAAGCGCGGCGCAAATTTAGCGGCATATTCTACTCCGGAATATATTAAAGACATTGGCACGCCCCAGCGAATTCAAGAAGCAGAAGCCGCAATTAAATCCGGAAAATTTAAAGCCGGCAGTTTGCGTACCAAACGCCCGGCGATTTTTTTGGACAGAGATGGCGTAATAAATAAGGAAGTGGGGGATTTAAGGCGAGTAAAAAATTTTGAATTATTGCCGGGTTCAGTCGAGGCCATAAAAAAAATAAATCATAGTGGTTATTATGCAATAGTAATCACCAACCAACCTGTTGTTGCCAAAGGTTTTTGTACTATGGAGGAACTACTTGAGATCCACAAAAAAATGGAAACTGAATTGGCCAAAACCGGCGCCAAGCTGGATGCGATTTATTTTTGTCCCCATCACCCGGACAAAGGATTCCCTGGCGAAAATAAAAAATATAAAATAGTTTGCCGCTGCCGAAAACCAAAAATCGATATGATTAAATTGGCAACAAAAGATTTTAATATAGATTTAAAAAAAAGCTACACGATAGGCGACCGCACCGCCGACTACGAACTCGCCCAGCGAGCTGGTCTAAAATTTATTGGGGTAAAAACTGGGTATGCCCTAAAAGATGGGCATTATAAAATCGTGGTTAGACCACTACTGGCAAAAAATCTTTTTTCCGCGGTAAAGAAAATTATAAAAAAATAAAAGACACAGAGCTTTATTCAGTAGTTCTCAAAAATAGCTATGGAAAATAAACGTCAAACTATTACCGCCCACTGTATTATAAAAAACGAAGAGAATTTTGTTGGTTTTGCCATTCGTTCGGTTATTGATTATGTTGATAAGGTGTTGGTTTTTGATACCGGCTCGACTGACGAAACCGTTTCAATCGTCAAAAAAATTACGGAGGAATTTCCCAACAAAATTGTTTTAGAAGAAAAAGGTGAGTGTGATAAAACTAAACACTCCACGCTAAGACAAGAAATGCTGGAAAAAACAAAAACTGACTGGTTTATGCTGCTTGACGGTGATGAGGTTTGGACCAAGCGGGGGATAGAAGAAGCTGTTGTGGTGTTAAATGGCGTGGACGAATGTATAAACTGGCTGGCTTCGCCGTATTATCTTTGCGTCGGCGATGTTTACCACACTTATTATAAAGAAAAATTTGATGTATTTTATAACCGAACCGGTTTTTATACGCCTCGCTTTATTAGAAATCGGAAAGATATAGAATGGCGTGGCTATTATGAACAGGATACTTTATATTTTAAGGACACGGATAAAACGGTTTATAGCCCGAAGAGTATTTATTTTTTAACTAATCACTATTGGCATTTAACCCACTTAAGCCGATCCAGCAAAGACCAAAATGTTTATACCTCCGGTATAGCCAAAAATCGCGGTGAAAAAAAACGTTTAACTTATTTCCTAATTGGCCGAAAAATTAACGAACCAATTCCGGAAGTATTTATTAATGATGGTGTTAGAATTGTGAGTTTGGCGCGTTCAGTATATAATTTTATTATTTTAATGTTAAAACAGCCAAAATTAATAATCAGAAAGATTTATTATAAGTAATATGTGCGGGATTGCCGGCATTTATAATTTAGACCAGCAACCGGTTGAAGAGGTCGTTTTAAAGCGGCTAACTGACGCGATTGCTCACCGCGGACCGGATGGCGAGGGATTTTGGTTTAATGAAAATAGAAATGTTGGTTTGGGCCAGCGCCGCCTGGCAATATTAGATTTATCCACTAATGGGCGCCAGCCGATGAGCTATTTAAACGACAGATTTTGGATTACGTTTAACGGCGAGGTTTTTAATTTTTTAGAAATTAAGCAAGAATTATTAGACAAGAATTATCAATTCGTTTCTGATTCGGATACTGAAGTTATTTTAGCCGCTTATGCTGAGTGGGGTGAGGGTATGTTAAACAAATTTAATGGCATGTGGGCGTTGGCAATATATGACCAAAAAGATAATAAATTATTATTATCGCGGGATCGTTTCGGTATTAAGCCCTTATATTATTATTTAAATGATGACACGCTGATGTTCGCTTCTGAAGTTCAGGCGATTCATAAAATACTAGGTAAAAATGCGCCACTTAATATATCTGTAATAAAAGAAATAGCAAGAGGTGGTTTTGCTAATCATTCAAGCAAAGAAACTTATTTAAAGGATGTTTATTCTTTGCCACATGGCCACAATTTAACGATCCAATACGGAAAAGTCAGTATCGATAAGTGGTATTATTTGAGATTATTTAAGCCGCCAGCAGAGTTCACCGCGCAAGTGGATAGATTTAAAGAGTTGTTGGTTGATTCGTGCAAATTAAGGCTCCGGAGCGATGTGCCGCTTGGTACTTGTCTGTCCGGTGGAGTGGATAGCGGCAGTATAGTTTCTGTAGTTAATAATCTTAAGGCGGAAGGCGCACGGTTTTCACACTATACCCATAGAGCATTTTGCGCATCGTTTCCTGGTTCACAGATAGATGAGACATCTAAGGCAAAGAAATTATCCAGTGATTTGGGTGCGACGTTAGATGTCGTTGAGATTGAACCAAACGAGCAGGAACTGGAAGAAGCTATGAGGCAGTGTGATGGGCCGATGCACGCGTTGGCCTTTTTTCCAATTTGGAAGCTTTATAAACACATCCGTGGTCAAGGTATCTCCGTTACTCTAGATGGACAAGGGCCGGATGAAATGTTGGGCGGTTACAGACCTTTACCTGAAGCGTTGATTGCTGCCCTACAAAGATTTGATGCTAAGTGGTTTGAGGATGTTTACGAAACTTATGCCAGCCAAGGTGAAAATTCACAATTCAGCTCGCGTCAATTTGCAAGAAAAGTTAAACGCCGATTGCCTGTTTATTTTATAAAATATTATTTAAAGAGATTCTTAAGATTTTTAGGTTTTAGAGATGATTTTATTGAGGAAAATTATCAAGAATTGAGACAATTTAAAAATTATCTGGATGAAAGTTTATATCTACAATTTTTTAAAGACCCTCTGCCTGGCATCCTTAATCAATACGATCGTTGTTCTATGGGGAGCGGGGTTGAATGCCGTATGCCTTTCATGGATTACCGGTTGGTGGAGTTTATATTTTCTTTGCCGCCAGAGTCAAAAGTTGGCAGCGGTTATACTAAGCGCGTTTTGCGTGTAGCTATGCAAGGCATAGTGCCCGACGAAATACGTTTAAATAAAACAAAATTAGGATTTAACGCACCTTTGGTGGAGTGGTTTAGGGGACCGTTAAAGCAATTTATGTTAAAATATATGAATAGTCGAGAATTTATGGAGTCGCCTTATTTTGATGGCAAACAATTGAAGGAAAATTTTGAGGATTTTTTAGCGTCAACTACACCGCAATGGAGTGACGCCTGGCAATTTTGGCCGTCAGTACATTTGACTTGGTGGCTTAATTATGTTAGACAAAATTATTAAATATGGATTTAGCGCCGATTGTATTATTTGTCTATAATCGCCCCAAACATACTCAAAAAATGGTGGAATCTTTGCTTGGGAATAATTTAGCCAAAGACAGTTTATTAATTATTTATTCGGACGGACCAAAAAATGAGGGCGTCAGAAACGATGTCGTGGCGGTGCGGAATTATTTGAAAACAATAATTGGTTTTAAAGAAGTGATGATAGTGGAGAGTGAAAATAATGTAGGATTATCAAAGTCAATTATTAAAGGTGTGACAGAAACAGTTAACCAATACGATAAAGTAGTTGTGTTGGAGGATGATTTAGTAGTAGCGCCCAATTTTCTAAATTATATGAACGCAGGTTTAGACAAATATCAGAATGATCATCAAATTATGCAAATATCTGGCTATATGTATAATGTTAAATTAAACATTGTCGACGATGCGCTTATACTGCCATTTGTAACTGGTTGGGGTTGGGGGACGTGGAAACGCGCTTGGAATTTGTTTAGCGTTATGCCAAGGGGATATGAAAATTTAAAAGGCGACAAAAAAATGAGGTTTAGATTTAATTTAAACGATAGTTATGATTATTTTGGGCTTTTAACCAGCCAGGTATTGGGTAAAATAGATACCTGGGGAATATTGTGGTATTTGAGTGTGTTTATAAATGAAGGATTGGCGGTTCATCCAACAAAAACTTTTGTTTTTAATGACGGTTTTGATGGCAGTGGTACCAATTGCGAGCCAGAGGGAAGGCCAGTCCAACAGCCAAATTTTGAGAATACTAATTTAACATTTGAGTTTCCAAATAGTTTGGCAGTTAGTGAGTTTGAGAATGTTATATATAAAGAAATGAACAAGGAATTGAACCGTGGCTTTACTAAGCGGCTGACTAATAAAATTAAATCTTTACTAAGATGAAAATAACTGTTTTAAATAAATTAAAGTTAATTTTTAATGTGTATTCTTGTCTACAGAATTTGTATTTTCGCCATATTTTTGGGGCATTAATTAACCCCATAGACAGCACTCGTTATACTGAATTTACTTATTTGCTAAAATACCTTAAAACCAATCCTATTCCGCTAAATAGCTCGGCACTGGATATTTCTTCGCCATTTATAATGGCTTACTTATTATCCAAAAATAATAAAGTAACAAAAACCGACATTAATCCGGCGGAAAATTTATATATTAAGTCAAATAATAATTTTGAATTTAAATTAGAAGATGGTACAAATTTAACTTTTAGCGACAGTACATTTGATTTAGTATATTCCATTAGCGTTATTGAACATATTTACAACGCGTACAATAAGGCAATTGCCGAGATGATAAGGGTCTGTAAGCCGGGAGGAGTGATTTATCTTTCATTTCCGGTATCAAATAAATATCAAGAAGAGTGGCTCGAACAAGATATATATTCGCACCAGCATAAAATGAATAAAAAAACTTTTTTTCAATATCGTTTTGATGAGCAAGCGCTAAATAATTTGTTAGGCCAAATTAATGGTGCGTCAGTGGTGTCAAAAGACATTTATTGGGAGCGTCATGACGGCAGTTATAATGAAATGACGAGAATAATGCGGAATCGTTTGAAGAATAAATATTTAGAAAAATTTAGAATGGCTTTTTTGAATTTTTATTACGGTTTTTGTTTATTGGAAAATGAATCAGCCTGGTTTGACAAATCAAAAAATTTAGGGAACGTCTCATTAATTTTAAGAAAGAACCAGTAATATGTTATATACTGAAATTAAACAGTGTCGGATCTGTGGTAATACAAATTTATTGCCTATTATTAATTTAGGAAATTTATCTTTAACGGGTGTTTTTCCCGGCGTGGGAGAAAAGGTAGAGAGCGGGCCTCTGGAAATGGTGCGATGCGCCGGTAGTGCCAGTGAGGCTTGCGGGCTGGTCCAGTTAAAACACAATTATGACTTAGTCAAGCTCTATGGTGATAATTATGGTTACCGCTCTGGCCTCAATTCGTCCATGGTTGATCATTTGGGCAAAATATCAGCGCAGGCGCTGGAGTTGGTGAGGCCTAAAGCAGGGGATCTGGTAATTGATATTGCCAGTAATGACGGCACATTACTCCGTTCATACCCCGTAAGTTTGGGGCTAGATTTGATTGGTATCGACCCTACGATAAAAAAATTCGGAAAATATTATTCTGAAAACATTACAGCCATTCCGGATTTTTTTTCGGCCGCTAATATTAAGCAACTAACTTCCAAAAAAGCTAAAATTATTACCTCTATTGCCATGTTTTATGATTTGGAACACCCCGTAGATTTTATGAAACAAATAGAAGGGACGTTAGACGATGAAGGTGTATGGATATTTGAACAAAGTTACATGCCGTCCATGATCAAGCTGGTGTCTTACGACACAATTTGCCACGAACACTTGGAGTATTATGCCATGCGGCAAATTAAATGGATGGCAGAGCGGGCGGGCTTAAAAATTATTGATGTTATTTTTTCCGATGCCAATGGTGGCAGTTTTCGCGTAGTAGCCGCTAAAAACCAGTCTGTTTTTGCAACAAAAGAAGAAGTGATAAATAAAATTATTCAAGATGAAGAGAGCGCCGGGTTTTGGTCCGACAAGATATATGAAGATTTTGTTAAAAATATTTTAAACCATCGCGACAATTTAAAACAAATGATTGCCGAGATAAACAGTTCCGGCAAAAAAATTTTTGGCTATGGTGCCTCTACCAAGGGCAATGTTATTTTACAATTTTGCGGCTTAACTATTAAGGATTTGCCCTGTATCGCCGAAGTAAATGAATATAAATTCGGGCGCTTAACACCAGGCGCCAATATACCAATTATTTCCGAAAAACAGGCCAAAGAGTTAAAGCCAGATTATTTTTTGGTTTTGCCTTGGCACTTTCGGATTAATATAATTAATCGTGAAAAGAATTATTTAGCCAATGGTGGGCATTTATTTTTTCCATTACCAAAACCGGAAATAATCTAGATATGGTCAGAATTAACCAAAAATTAGCAATTATTACTGGAGCAAGCGGCCAAGATGGCCGGATTTTGCATAATTTTTTACGAAATAAAAATTACCAGGTTATTGGTTTGGATAAAGATAATTTTAATTTATTAAATAAAGCGCAAGTTTATAAATTAATTAAAAAAAATAAGCCTGCCGAAGTTTATTATTTAGCCGCCTTTCACCATTCCTCTCAAGACAGACCAATTAAAGATGAGGTTTTGGTAAAAAGAAGTTATGAGGTTAATGTGCTTGGTTTACTCTATTTTTTAGAGGGCATAAGATTATATTTTCCAAAAACTAAATTATTTTACGCGGCCTCTAGTCTATTATTTGGACGTGCCAAAACTGAACGCCAAACCGAAATCTCACCATTTAATCCAAATACCATATACGGTGGCACTAAGCTGGAGGGCTTAAATTTATGTAAATTTTACCGCAACCAAAATAATATTTTCGCATCAGTAGGTATTTTATTTAACCACGAATCTGCGTATCGCTCTGATAAATTTATTACTCTAAAAATTATTAAAACAGCACTAGCGATAAAAGCCAACAAAGCAAAAAAGTTGGAAGTTGGAAATTTATCCGCAGCGGTAGATTGGGGCTACGCGCCAGATTTTGTAGAAGCTTTTTGGCGAATTTTAAACTGTAAAAAAGCTGATGATTTTGTTGTAGCAACCGGGAAAAAGCATACTGTTAGGCAATTCGTAAAGGAAACATTCAAACAATTAAACTTAGATTGGACAAAATACGTGGTAGAAAATAAAAATATTTTAACGCGCCAAAAAGCGGTTTTAGTCGGTGATTACAGCAAACTGCACAAAGCCACTGGCTGGAAGCCAAAAACCAGTTTTAATAAAATGATAAGTTTAATAATCGCTGACTTGCAAAAACAATATTATGACTAAGCCGGTGATTAGCATCTGTATTCCGACCTTCAATCGCGCCAGCTATTTAAATGAGTGCTTGCTTAGTATTGCCAAGCAATTTAGCGATCCAAGCGTAACTTCGCAGGTGGAGGTAAAAATATTAGATAATTTAAGCATTGATAATACCGAGTTGATTGTTAAAAGTTTTAGCCAACGGTATCCAAACATCTTTTATGTTAAAGATTCAGAGCCGAGAAAAATTGCGTCCGGCATTGTTAACGCCGCAACTTTGGGAACGGGGGAGTATGTATGGATCTTTTCGGATGACGATTTGATGAAGTCGGATTCGCTTAAAAAAATAATGAATAAATTAAGTGCAAAGCAACCAGATTTAGTGTTGCTAAATATAGACAGTTTTGTCGAGAATAACCGCGTTTTGCAAACTAATTTATTTAAAGAGAGTGGCGATATAGTTCTAAAATCTCGTGCGGATTTATGGCGCTATTTAAACAATAAATTTTACTATGACATTGATTATTACACCACGTATTGTTCAAACTGGATTTTAAAGAAAAATTATTACGACAAAACCAAACATTTATTTGATGTTTTTAATAAGCCTTT
Organism: Candidatus Magasanikbacteria bacterium RIFOXYC2_FULL_42_28; assembly: GCA_001784435.1. Classification (GTDB taxonomy): domain Bacteria; phylum Patescibacteriota; class Patescibacteriia; order Magasanikbacterales; family GWA2-37-8; genus XYD2-FULL-41-14. The sequence continues at coordinate 98,690 of MFQZ01000001.1, read as the reverse complement.
AGACATGTTTCCGTTACCATCTTTAGTTTTTTATTCAGAGATTGATTTTTCCACGCTCGTTATTGATGAGCCGCTAGTAATGTTCCGAGCCGACAACGCCTCCTGGGTGCGCAAAAACCCAATCCGTAACTTTTTTTACGCGGGTAGTTTGTGGCGGCACCACTATAATTACATAGTCAAATTCAATAAGCAGTATTTGCCGCCTAATTTTTCCCTAAAGGTGTACATTAAGTATTTATTAAAGATAAAAGATTTTATTTTTTTGATTATTGTGTTGAGTTTAAGAAAAGTTGGTTTATTTAATTTTGTAAGAAATATTTATAAAAAAGTTTTATCTAAATAGTTATGTCAACCCTCTCTATTATCATTCCTGCCTATAACGAAAAAAATACCATTCAAGCAATCGTCGCCAAAATTAAGGCGGTTAATTTGGTCAATAATATTAATAAAGAAATTATTATCGTTGATGACGGTTCCACGGACGGCACACGAGAAATCGTAAGTGGTTTGGATGGTGTAAAAGCGATTTTCCATCAAAGCAACAAAGGCAAGGGCGGGGCAGTGATAACCGGATTTAAGGAAGCCACGGGTGATTATGCCATAATTCAAGACGCGGACATGGAATATGACCCGGAAGAATACAATTTGTTGTTAAAACCGATTTTAGACGGCAAGGCGGACGTAGTGTATGGCTCTAGATTTTTGGGAACTGGTGCGCATCGCGTGTTGTATTACTGGCATTATTTGGGAAATCAGTTTTTAACTGTCCTTTCTAACTTGTTTACCAATCTCAATCTAACCGATATGGAGACTTGTTATAAGTTAATGAATCGTAAAGTTGTTGTTTCCATTAAAGACAAGCTCGTTTCTTGCCGTTTTGGCATTGAGCCGGAGATTACCGCCAGAGTTAAAAGATTTCGTATTTATGAGGTGGGAGTGTCTTATAGCGGGCGAACATACGCGGAAGGCAAAAAAATTAGCTGGAAAGATGGTTTTTCGGCGATATGGTCAATAATTAAATTCAATGTTTTAGGTTAGCAAAATATGGGACATTTTTTTCAAGATTTGTTTATCCCGCTTGCATACTCATTATTTACCTTGGTAGTTGCTTATTGTATAGGGTTTTTTGTGTTTAAAAAAATTAAAGTTGTTAAAAATATTAATTTATTGTCAGTTGGGGTTCCTGTTCTGTTCGGTTATGGTATTCTGGGGTATTTATCAGTTATTTGGACGTTTTTTGTTCCGCTTAACAGGGCATCCTTTTTAATTTTGGCCGCCCCCATTTTAATTTTAAGCCGAGATAGTGTAGTATCTCTTTTTAAAAAAATAAAATCCACGGTAGTCGGATGGAAGAGCTTAGACACCAAAGAACTTTTATTTTTTATTGTTGTTATTTTATTCTTTCTTTTTTATCTAACCTCGGCTCTAATCCCGCCACATCGGACGGATGCCATTGCTTACCATATTCCTGAAGCCATAGCGATATCACAGAATGGTATTGTGGGCATCAGCACGGCTGGAAATTTATACGGGACGTCACCAGTTCTCTTAGAGTCGCTGTATTCGTTGTTATATATTTTGTCCGATTATGTTTTAATAAATTTAGTCCACTATCAATTATTATTGGCTGGTTTGTTAGTTATTTACTATTTTGCCAGAGAACAGTTTGGTAAATTAAGCGCCCAATTTTTAATTATTTTTATTTTTTCTTTGTATGAAATTTTTGTTAACGCAACCAGTGCCTATATTGATGCCGGTATGGTTGCCTATCAAGTTGCGAGCATAGTTTTGGTAATAATGTGGTCTAAGAGCAAAGATAGAAGTTTGTTGGTGGGAGCCGGGATTCTTTATGGTTTGGCGTTATCAATAAAATATCTTTCTTTGTATGCCCTGCTTTTAATTTTACCTTTTATAATTTTTACATCGTTTACAAGCGAGAAGAATATAAAAAGTATTTTGAAAGATCTTTTATATTTTGCCATCCCCGCTCTTTTATTTTCGGGTTTTTGGTATATTAAAAATTTAATACTTTTTGGAAATCCTTTTTACCCCTTTATTTTTGCTCATCCCGGTTTTTCCAATGAACAAATTGAAACTGCTAATATAGCAATTAAGGAATTTCGACCAAGAACTTTGAAAAATTTTTTACTATTTCCCTTTATTTTTTTTAAAGACAAATACTATCTCACCAGTTTGTTGGCCTTTTTGCTTTTGCCATTGAGTTTTTTGTGGGTTAGAAAAGATAAAATGTTTAGGTATATCCTGATGTTTGTTTTAGGGTATTTCGCTATTTGGTTCTTTTTTATCTCCCACCAAAAGAGGTTCGTTATGATCGGATTGCTCACGCTAATGATTTGTTTTGGTTATATAATGAGCAAAATTTATTATAATTATCAAAGATTTTTTGATAATAAAATTGTACGAGCGCTGTTTATCATTATAATACTTGCCGGTGCGGGCGTACTATTTAGCGCCAAAGAAGGATATTTTTTTAAAGTTAAAAAAGCCGAGTTATCTTATGTCGCTGGGCTTACCGGTAAAGGACAGTTTTATTCCGAAAGAGGGATGGGAGGAATTTATTATTTAAGCGAATACATTAATAAAAATTACAATAGTACCAAATTTTTGCCGTTATGGAGCGATGATACCAATTTTTTTCTTGATAATGGCAATGTTTTTATTTCTTTGCATGATTATATAAAAGATAGGGATGTGCTGGACGCGGACAGCTTCAAAAAATTTTTGAAAGATAGTGAGGTAAATTTTATAATTGATTTTAGTCAATCATCCCAGGATAAATTAATGAAAGAATGGTATAATAGTGATAATTCTTCGGCCAACGATTTTCGCGATAGGGTGGTCGTAAAAATTATCAAACTTTCCGATTTAATGCCGGAAATTGGTGAAGTTATTTATAATGAAAATGAACGTTTGATATATGTCGTTAAATAGTGGCGGACAAAAAGTCAAAATAAATTTGAGCATAGTTATTCCGGTTTATAATGAGCAAGAGCGGATTCAAACAACCTTTCGCGCGGTCGATGATTTTGTCGCGCGTGAAAGTCAAAATTATAACTTGGAAATTATTTTTGTTAATGACGGGAGCCAGGACGATACCCCGGTGTTAATAGAGCAATATATAAAAAACAAAGTAGGCGTGGCCCGATTAATAAGTTACGATGATAATAAAGGCAAGGGTTATGCGGTCAGGCAGGGGATGCTAAAATCAACGGGTGACTATTGTTTGATGATTGATGCCGATATGTCCACCTCTTTTGACGAATTAAATTTGAGTTACCCGCTAATTATGCGCGGCGAGCCGATAATAATTGGTAGTCGAAAGGGCCAGACGGCAGTATTGATTAAAAAACAACCGTGGTATCGCCAAAAAATGGGGGAGATTTACGCGGGTTTAGCCAGGGTTGTCACGGGCTTAAAAATTAAGGATTTTGGCTGTGGCTTTAAGATATTTTCGCGCGCCGCGATTGCTGATATTTTTTCCAGGACATTTATCAACGGCTGGATTTTTGATACTGAAGTATTATTTTTGGCAAAAAAATTTGGTTACCGCGTTAACGAAATAGGCGTGCGTTGGATTAATGATGATGATTCACGTGTTAACGCCGGCAGGGAGGCCATTAAATCTCTTTGGGATCTAGGTAGAATATATTGGGCACATCGCGATTTGGACCAAAAGCAAACCAAGCTTTCGGAGGGCGGTTTTAATAAGCGAAAAGAATATTTGTCGTTATTATTAATAATTATTTTAGCCGCACTGGCCTATTTGCCATATTTGTTGTATCCCAATTTTAGTTTGTTAGACGATCCGTGGTATCTTAACCAAGCGCACAAGTTAAGTTTATTTGATTGGCGGGGGATGGTTATGGCTCACAGCGGTCGGCTAATTCCGTTTACTTTGTTTTTTTACGTAGCGCTATACAAGTTGGCTAATTTTACCGCGGTTGGTTTTATTTATTTAAGATTTTTAGAATTGGTGATAATTCTGTTTTTGTCTTATTATCTTATAAAGTCGATGTCCAGCGTCGCGAGGGCAATTTGGGGAACAATTTTTATCCTCTCTTCTAGTGCGATAATTACTAATTTTTACGAATTAGAAACACAAGACCATCTTACGGTACTTTTGTTGCTACCATTCACTATTGTTTATCACAAAATTTTAAAATTTATAGAATTCGGAGAAAAAAAAGTTTGGTTGTATTGGCTACTGTCGGCATTCTTCCTTCTATTATCATTTTTAACCAAGGAAACGAATATTTTTCTCGTAGTAGTATTCGCGCTTTTGTTGGGGTATGACTTTGCGGTAAGGAGCGGCCGTGGAGTCAAGTTGTTAAATTTTAGTTATTTATTAGTTAGCTTGGTTTGGCTGTTAATTTATTATTTAAATTCCAAATTAACCGGCGCAGTAGCTGGCGATTATAATTTGGGCAATTTGATTGGCACATCCTTTGGTTATTTAAAGATCCTGAATTTTAATATATTATTGGTCGTTTTTGCGTTCCTAGGTATTATCATTAACCTAAGAAAAGAGGGGATTAATTTTTTAATGGATAAGCAGCGAGTAGTTTTTTTAATTTTGTTGTCCATAGCGAGTTTTGCTATATATCTGCCCTGGGGATCGGTAGCTGACCGTTATTTGGCGGTGCCGGTGGTGTTTTTTTATATTTTATTATTTTCAAAAATTGATTTTTCCCAAAATAAAAAGTTTTGGGTGGGGTTGCTCGCACTTGTTTTGGCCGGAAATTTGTATTTGTCAACTTTTCATGTAATTAGATTTTATGGTAGCCGTGTGGCGGACGCAAAATTGCTGGATTATTTGGATGCCAATTCTAGCGACTACGATCAGGTCTGCACGTCGCTTTCGCCGCAGTCGGTGGAGGGCATTTTAGAACTTAATATTTGGTTAAACGAAATAAAACAATCCGGTAAAAAAATTTGCACTCTTACTAAATTAGATAATAATTATTATATAGCAATAAAAAGTTTGCTGGACAAGGCCGACATTACTTACGGAGAAAATGTGCGCGTTAATGATCGGACCATTGTCATAGTGCCGAATTTTACCGGCGTCGTTTTTTCGCCGTTTGATGATAAATACGAATTTATTTCTGAGCAGAATTTAGAGTATAAAATTTATAATTTACACCCCACTCGCGGTTTTGAAACAAAAACTTTTGGTTGGATAATTGGGCGCGTAGAGCTAAATACAAATTATGAAAAAAATAATAATCCTGCAAAATAACGGCGGTCGGCTGGCAAATCAACTTTGGAATTTTGCCAGTATTTACGGCTACTGCTTATCTCGGGGCTATGAATGTGAAAATTATTCGTTTTTTAGGTACGCCGAATATTTTGATTTTAAAATTAGCAATAAATTTGTAAATTTTTTGTTTTTTAAATTATTAAAGGTTTTTGGCGTTAAGTTTACCAAAGCGTTGTATTTTATCTATTCTACTATAGTTAAATTACTTAACCCCGCTCTAGTAGTTAGAGCTGAAAGCGAGGAATTTCTACTACCGCCGAGTGTCATTGTGGCGACAACTCACGCCACTACTATAAAAAAAATAGATGCCGCCCAAGGCGGGCATTTCTATTTTTGTGGCTGGTTGTTTAGAAATCCGGTTGCTTTAACAAAATATCGTCAGCAAATTATACTGGCTTTTTCTCCCCGAGAAAAATATAAGAATCGGGTTGATGATTTTCTCAAAAATCTGCGTAGTGAATATAAAAATATTGTAGGCGTTCATATTAGACAAGGCGATTATCAAAGCTGGCTAGGCGGACAATACTATTTTACCTCACAAGAGGTCAGGGTAATTTTAGACGATTATTTGCGTAATTCAAAATATTTTTCGGCCGAAACCTGTTTCGTGCTTTGTTCCGATGGAGCGATTGACAAGACGCAATTCAATGGTCTAAACTACCGGCTGGGACCAGGTACGGAAATTGAGGATCTGTACGCCTTGGCTGGGTCGAATTTGATAATTGGTTCCAATAGCACTTTCGGGGGCTGGGCCGCTTATTATGGCAATATTCCCATGATTACTTTTTCCCGAAATAAAATTAATTGGCCGGAGTCAATCAATAAAGTATGAGGTTTTCTATTATCACCTGCACCTATAACAGCGCGGCATTTTTAAAAAAAAATATTAACTCTGTTTTAGGGCAGTCATTTGGGGATTTTGAACATATTTTTATAGACGCTTATTCGAGCGACGGTACCATTAAGCTTATAAATGAATATAAAAAATTATTTCCCAATCGAGTTAAATTTTTTCAGATTCCGCCTAAAGGCATATCCAACGCGATGAATAAAGGGACAAGCCAGGCGAGTGGTGATTATCTTATTCATTTGCACGCCGATGACAATTTTTTTTCGGCCGATGTATTGAGTGACGTTGATGATTTTTTATTAGGGAATAATTATGATTGGATTTATGGGAAAATTAATGTGGTAGACGACAAAGGATTAGAAGTAGGAGTTTTTCCCGCCAAAAAAATTTTTCAAAATAAAAATGGATGGTTTAGTGCTTGGCTGTTAAGGTTTTATAATTACATTCCCCACCAAGCAGTGTTTATCAAAAAAGCCGTGTTTAAAAATTATGGTTTTTTTGACGAAAGCTTATCTTCCGGCATGGATCCGGATTTATGGTTAAGAATTTCCAAACACACCAAGTGGACATTTTTTAACCGAGTAATCAGCAATTTTCAAGTTCATGCCGAAGCAAAAAGTTCTGGTGTAAAATTTAAAAAGGAAACAGAAAATAATTGGCAGGTCGTTCAACGTCGATATTTAAATGGTTTTGAGCTTATTTTAGCGTCAGTCATTAATTTTTTAGTCGCGGTTAAGAATAAAAATTACCGTTAATATGGCAGATCAATTTAATACGCCGGTATTATTTATAGTTTTTAACCGCCCTAACACTACGGCCCGGGTTTTGGCAGAGATAAAAAAGCAACAGCCGCGCTACTTATTTGTGGCGGCCGATGGTCCGCGGCGGGCGAATAAAGATGATGAGGCCAAAATAGCCGAGGTTAAAGCCATTATAAAAAAAGAAGTAGATTGGTCTTGCGAATTAAAAACGCTTTATCAAGAAAATAATTTGGGTTGTAAAAAAGCGGTAAGCGGGGCGATTGGTTGGTTTTTTAGCCAGGTAGAAGAGGGGGTAATTTTAGAAGACGATTGCCTGCCGGATCAGAGTTTTTTTAGATTTTGCGAGGAGCTATTAAATTATTATCGGAACGATTCGCGAATAATGCAGGTTGGTGGGGCAAATTTTCAAATGGGCAATAAACGCGGAGAGAGCAGTTATTATTTCTCCACTTTTAACCATATTTGGGGATGGGCTACTTGGCGCCGTGCTTGGAAATTATTTGATTTAAAAATGACCGAATGGCCTAAATTTAAACGTGATGATTTGATAAATCGGTTATTTAACTCAAGAGTGGAACAAACGTATTGGTCAAGCGTTATGCAGGATATGTATGATAATAAAATTGACACTTGGGATTATGCCTGGGCTTTTGCTTGCTGGAAGAATAATGGTTTAACATGTTTGCCTAATAAAAATTTAGTTACTAATGTTGGCTTTACTACTGGCGCTACGCACAGTATTTATCATCTAAAAAATGTGGCCAATGTATCTCTTTCCAACATGGATTTTTCGCTTATTCATCCTAAGGCAGTTATAAGAGATGTGGTTGCCGACAGTTTTACCAATCGGAATCATTATCATCTTACCGCGGTGTCTTTTTATCTTAAAAAATTGCTTAAGAAATTAGGTTTGTTTAAAATAAGCAAGTTATTGGCTGTAAAAATGCGCGATTAGCATCCTTTATTTAATATTATGAATAAATTTTTAATTACCGGATTTTCTGGCTTTGTTAGCCGACATTTTGTCGATTATCTTGAAGACGCCAAGATAAGCTCGGTGGTATTAGGGCTAGATTCAAATGATACAAAAATAGAACAGAATAAATATAAAACGGTAAGTATATTATCAAAAAAAATTGACCTTCTTAATCGGGAGGGTGTAGAAAAGGTGATTGCTGAATTCAAACCAGATTATATATTACATTTAGCTTCATGTAGTAGCGTGGCTTTTAGCTGGGAAAATCCAGTATTAAGTTTTCAAAATAACACCAACATTTTTTTGAATTTGGTGGAGGCAGTGAGGAGTAGTTGTTCGACCGCAAGAATTTTATCAGTTGGTTCTTCCGAAGAATACGGCAATATTCCATTGTTAAAGGATCCAATGACCGAAGATCAGCCACTTAATCCATCAAATCCTTACGCGGTAGCGCGGGTATCGCAAGAATTCATTTCCAAAGTTTACGCCGATGGTTTTAAACTCAACATTATAATGACCAGATCTTTCAATCATTTGGGTCCGGGTCAAAAAGAAATTTTTGTTATTTCTTCTTTTGCCAAACAACTCTGTCAAATTAAATTAAATCAACAAGCAAAAATAATTGAAGTAGGTGATATCTCTATCGTGCGCGACTTTATCGATGTTAGGGACGTGGTGGACGCTTATTATAAATTACTAACGCGTGGCAAAGTTGGAGATATATATAATGTTTGTAGTGGGCAAGGTATCGCCATAAAAGATATAATAAAAATTATGTGCGAAATTTTTGATATTAAGGTGGAAATAAAAATCAAAAATGAATTAATTAGGCCGGCAGACAATAAAGTTATCATCGGTTCAAATGCAAAACTGCGTAAAGAAATTGGCTGGAGTCCGAAGTTTACTATCCAGCAAAGCTTGCGTGATGTAGTTTCCTATTGGCAAAATAAGTTAAGTGAAAAATTATGAATTTATATTTGGACAATATCATTTTTTATCTCCAAAATTTTGGCGGGATTTCCGCGTATTGGGATCAGATAGCCGTTAATTTTATTAGCAGATCGGATGTTAATATAAAATTTATTGAGCCGTTACATTTGGGGGCTAAATTTAAAGAGAGATCGCTTATTCAGCGGGGATTGATAATTGACGACAGGAAGTTACCGCTCAGTTTAGTTAGATATTTTCCGATTAACAAGATAAATGTTTTAGATAATTCTATTTTTCATTCAAGCTATTTTAGATATTCTACCAATAAAAAAGTGAAGAATGTTATAACCGTATATGATTTTACCTATGAGTATTATATGCGCGGGCTCGCTAAACGGGTCCACCATTGGCAGAAAAGTTTGGCTATCCGCAAAGCTGCCGGCATAATTTGTATTTCTGAAAATACCAAAAAAGACCTCCTGCATTTTTATCCGGATTTAGACGAGAAGAACATAAAAGTTATTTATTTGTCCGCTGATAAATCTTTCAAAAAAATTGAAAATTTAGATATTGCCACCACCAGATTTAAAGATTTAAATGGGAAGAAAGTTGTTTCCTTTGTCGGTAAAAGAACAGAATACAAAAATTTTAAAATGGCGACCGAGGTGATAAAAAAGTTGCCGGCTGATTATCATTTACTTATCGTTGGCGGGGGAGATATTACTAATAAAGAAAAAGCGACCTTGGCTTCGTTTGAACGCAGGTACACTCATATGCCGGACGTCAATTCTGAAGAGTTAAATATTGTTTATAATCTTTCGTTCTGCTATCTTTATCCTTCGGAGTACGAGGGTTTTGGTATTCCAATTTTGGAGGCTATGCAGGCTGGTTGCCCGGTAATATGTCAGAATGTTTCTTCAATACCAGAGGTGTATGGAGAGGTTGGTAATATTGTTAACGGATTTAATGATGTTGAGGAATTCTGTGCTAATATTATCAAACTGGAGAGCACTGATTTTAGGATGGGGATTATTAAGCGTGGCACGGATAATGCCAGTAGGTTTAATTGGAATAAAACTGGCAAGGAAACTTTTGATTTCTACAATTTTTTATCCGGTAATATACTATGATTATGGCAAAAATAAGTATTATAACAGTTTGTTTCAATAGTAAAGCAACAATCGAAAATACTATTGATAGTGTTTTGTGTCAGGATTATAATTCTTTGGAATATATAATTATAGATGGCGGATCAACCGATGGGACTTTAGATATTATTAAAAAATATGAAGGGAAAGTTAGTTGTGTTATTTCTGAACCTGACCAGGGTATTTATGATGCTATGAATAAGGGCATAAAATTGGCTACCGGCGCGGTCATTGGGATATTAAATTCCGACGACTGTTTTTCTGATAATCACGTTGTCTCTATTGTGGCAAATCGTTTTGACAGTGAGGATATTGACGCCTGTTATGGCGACATTACCTATGTTGATAGAGAGGTGCCAAGCCGGAGGGTGCGCTTTTGGCAGGCGGGCGGTTACCAGCAAGATAGATTACGTGACGGCTGGATAATGCCACACCCGGCATTTTTTGTGAGGCAGGAAATTTATGAACGGTATGGAGTGTTCAATCTGAATTTCAAAGTAGCCGCTGATTATGAATTGATGTTGCGTTTTTTGTTAAAAGGTATTAAAATGAGTTATGTCAATCAGTCGTTGATTAACATGAAAGAGGGCGGGCATAGCTCCCGGAATTTAGGAAGGCGGATTGAGGGCTGGCAAGAATTGCGGCGGTCCTGGAAGATGAATGGTCAACGCGTGCCCTTATTTTTTATACTAAGGAGGATTTTTTTTAAGATTGGCCAATATTTGTTTTTATGAAAAATATCATAGTTACCGGTGGTGCTGGTTTCATCGGCTCCCACTTATGCGAATTTTTGCTTAAGACCGGCCATCGGGTTATTTGTGTTGATAACCTATTGACCGGTTCAGAGGATAATATAAAAGATTTTTATGCCAATGCGTTGTTTAAGTTCATCAAGCATGACATTACCGAGCCGTTTTATCCAGATGAAGCGGTAGCTGAGATCTATAATTTAGCTTGTCCGGCTTCGCCTATTCAGTATCAGAAAGATGCCATTCACACCATTAAAACCAACACCGTTGGTGTGGCCAACTTGCTTGATCTGGCAAAAGCAAGGGGCGCAAAAATTTTACAGGCCTCCACCTCCGAAGTTTATGGAGAACCATTAGTTTCCCCCCAACCGGAAACATACCGTGGGAATGTAAATCCCATTGGCCCACGCGCTTGTTACGACGAGGGCAAGCGTTGCGCCGAGACCTTATTTTTTGATTATCATCGTTCGTATGGTTTAAAAATTAAAGTCGTTAGGATTTTTAATACCTATGGTTCACGTATGTCCGAGAACGATGGGCGAGTAGTATCTAATTTTATCGTGCAGGCCTTACGGGACAATGACATTACCATTTATGGAGATGGTTTGCAGACCAGAAGCTTTTGTTTTATCGATGACTTAGTGAGTGGTTTGGTTAAAATGATGAACTCAAACGACGAATTGACCGGTCCGGTTAATTTGGGCAATTCCGCCGAATTTACCATCAAACAAGTGGCAGAGCTAATACAAAAAATAACCGGATCAAAGAGTAAGATTGTTTACCGAAATTTACCGATAGATGACCCGACCAATCGTTGCCCTGATATCAGCAAAGCGAAGGAGGCGCTGGGTTGGCAGCCGGCCGTTCCGTTTTTAGATGGTTTGGTGAAAACAATAGAATATTTTAAAACAAAAATTTAATATGAAAATTTTATATATTGGTTCCGGCTTCGTGGGCGCGTGCTCGGCGGCGGTTTCAGCAAATAGTGGCCACGAGACATTGGCTTATGATATCGATGAAAATAAGATTGCCATGTTAGGCGCGAATGATCGCGATACGATTGAGTCGTGTCTGTTTGAAGAGGGGCTGGGTGATTTGATTGTGCGCAATCGAGAGCATCTTACTTTTACCAGCGATTATGATAAAGTAGAGGAGTTTATTGAAGACGTAGACGCGATATTTATGTGTTTGCCAACACCGGAAATAGGCGAAACCGGGGAAAGTGATCTGAAGTATTATAATTCTGCCACTATTAAATTGGCTCAGATTTTAGCTAGCCGTAATACTAACAAACAAAGCAAGTATGTCGTGATTGTAAACAAAAGTACGGTGCCAATTAATATGGTAGACCAGACCGCGGAAATTATGAAAAAACAGGGAGTGAAAAATTTTGGTGTCGTATCTAACCCGGAATTTTTAGTGGAAGGCAAGGCTGTGTCGGGTTCGCTTAAACCCGATCGTGTAGTCGTAGGCGCGTCCAGTCAAAAAGATTTTGGAATCATGCGCCAAATCTATCGCCGATTTTATGATTCCACCGCGATTAAATACATAGAAGTGAATCCCAAAGAGGCGGCGGCCAGTAAACTGCTCGCTAATTTTTATCTTTTTAATAAATTAGCCGTTTGTTTTGATGTGATTGGCCGCGCCTGTGAGACATTTTCTGATATTAAATTTGAGAATATCCGGTCAATACTAACGTCAGACAAAAGAATAGGCGATTGGGGGTTTTATGATAGTTTGTATGCCGGTGGCAGTTGTTTTATTAAAGACGCTCGTTCCTTGTCTCACCAATTGCAATCGGCCGGGCAAAATGCTACTATTGTGAACGAAACATATTTAGCCAATAAACGCCAACTGAATATTTTTGTCGGTCGGGCGCAGCGCGAGGCAAATTTTGATTGGAGCGGTAAAACTGTGGCGTTGTTTGGAACGGCATTTAAACAAGACACTAACGATATTCGCAATTCTCCCAGTATAGATATTGTCAATTATTTAATGGAACAGTCAGTGAAAAAAATAAATATTTTTGATCCGGCCGCTTTACGGTGGTTTAAAACTATTTTTCCTCCATCTAAACAATTGATTTACGTGGCCAATGAAATAGAAGCGTTGGCTGGGGCCGACGTGGTAATTATCGTCACTGACTGGCCACAATTTCGTGGCCTCGCCGATGTTTTATTAAGTGGATTCAAAGGTCGGCCGTTAATTATGGACGGCCGTCGCCTGTGGCAACATCGTTATCCTGATTTACAAAAAGCCGGATTTGATATAATCGCGGTGGGTGGGGTGTTTTTAAAAGGGGTGTAGGATATGATAGTTATCCACTATGAGCAAAGACGTGGCGCCATTTTTATTTGACGCGCGCGACGCGACGCGAATTATAAAATTTAAGCAATATATTGAGCAGTGGACGGTGTAGTATTGCTGTGGATAAGTGGCTTGACAAACTGTTTCTTGATTAGTATAATAATTATGTTAATTTGGAAACAAGTATGAAAATTGAAAAACTGGAAGAAAAAACCCAAAGTTTGCTTTTGCTAAGCAAAAAGACGTTGTCAAAATTTGAGCCATCAATCAATAATTTGAATGGCAATCTTCGGTATTGGCAAAAAAATGGCGATTTGATAAGTTTGAAAGGTGGTTTATATATATTAAAGAAAAGATATGAAAAAGAATTAGAAAAAGGCGAGTATCAGGAATATATTTCTTGCCAGTTGGTTCAGCCGTCGTATCTATCAGTGGAATATGTAATGGCAAAATACAGTTTATTGACAGAGGCGGTGTATTGTATTACCGCTATGACAACTAAAAAAACTAGAGCGATTCGAAATCAGTTAAACACTTTTCGTTATTATTCGCTTACTCCAAAATTGTTTACCGGTTATAAAGTTAAATATTTTTTAGGTGCGCCGATTTGGGAGGCGGAAAAAGAAAAGGCAATTTTTGATTTTTTGTATTTGAGATTTATTCGAAATCAACCAATTAATGAAAAAGTTATCGATGATTTAAGAATTAATTGGGATGAGGTTAGCATTCAGGAGTGGGAGAGAGTAAAAACATTTTGTCAATTTACAAATAGTAAAAAAGTTGTGGTGGCAATTATGTTAATCGATAAAATGTATTTTTCAAAATAATTATATGATTTTAGATGTATTGAGAGATATTGTTACGGAAAAAACTCGGCTGAATGTTGAAAAAGCCGTAATAATGAACTATCTAAAAGAATATTTGCAATATTTGGTGTTGGAATATATTTATAATAGTAAAGATTATAATACTTTTGTTTTTACTGGTGGTTCATGTCTTAGAATTTGTTTTGGTGGTTCGCGTTTATCAGAGGACTTAGATTTTGATTTACCGGCGGAAACATGGAAAAAGTTTAATGTCGACAAATTTGCGGAGGATATTTCGTTGGTATTGCGCGATAAATACTTATTGCCAATCACAACTAAAACACAGTCGGATTTTCGAATATATTTAAAATTTCCAATTTTAAAAGAGTTGGGTTTGGCTGGAAAAATGCAGAGTGATTATTTATTTGTTAAAGTTGAGCCAAATCAAATGACTTTTCCTGAATTGTCAGTTGAAGTAAATTCGATTTCTAAATTTGGTTATAATTTTACCGCTCGAAATTACAAAAAAGAATTTTTGATGATCGGGAAAATCGGCGCTATTTTAGAGCGGGTGTGGTTTAAAGGTGATAAAAATGAGATTGATATCAAGGGAAGAGATTTTTATGATTTATATTGGTATTTGCAGTCGGGGATTGAGCCCAATTATGAATACTTGAAATTAAAAATCGGAATTAATTCCCGCATGGAATTGAAAGAAAAAATTTGGGCGGTAATCAATGAAAAAGTGACCGAGCAAAAATTATCTTTTGATTTAAAAAAATTTTTCCCCGAACAAGTATTTGTAGAAAATTTTTGTAAAAATTACAAAGAGCTGATTTCAAAATATTTGTAGTCGTATGTTCAAAAAAATAACCGAAGATTTTGTTTATAGATTTGAAACTAACTTAGCTGGTATACACGCAATTTATGTGTCCGCCATTTGTAATAAAAAAAACAGCTTGCGAGTAGAAATAGATGGATTGGCTTTAAAAGGTATCTTGCCAAAAACAAAAAATCAATACTTCAATATTCCGCCCGCCTGGAACGGTAACGCGCTGAAAGGTGGCGCGGAGACAATAGTTTTTGTTATTGAGTTGGCCAAAGGCAATCATGAATTGAAATTTATTTCAAAGGGTGAAGCTGAAATCATACCAGAACCAAAAATTATATTGCTGGACAAAGGTGGTTTAGTAACACTTTTTCAAGACATTCAAAGCGAAGAAAAAAATTGTCAGCCCTGGCTTGCGGTTGCGCTAATAAATTTGCCATTGAATATTATTGATGTTTCAGTAAGTTGTAAGAAAAAAATAATAGATAGCGATGATGTTAAAATAATAATTGACGGTCAAATTCAAAAGAACAAAAAAGCAATTTGGCGAGGTAAAAATTGGTTTTGGCAAGGGAGGCAAATGAACGGTAGAATTGAAATCAATAGATTTAATCAAAATTTGCCAGTCGGTATCCATTATGTAGAGTTATGGGCAGATCGGACACCGGTTTTAAGGAGTTTCGATATTTTAATTAATTCTAAGGTTGCAACAAAAAGAGTCCCGACTACGAAAAATCCCGAATGGACTGGGAATTTTCTTGATGATCCGGAAGAAATTATTTTAGCCAGATTAATTTTCGGCGAAGCAAATAACCAGTCGCGAGAAGCCAAGGAATGGGTGGGTTGGTCAGTTGTAAATCGAAAAAAAGCAAAATCGTGGTGGCCGGATACTATTCATGGTGTAATTTTACAGGAAGGACAATATGATCCTTTTAAGCGCGATGATGATAATTTTTTAAAAATTATCAATCCACTTGGTTACAAAAATGTTGGAGAGTCGGATAAAATAAGTTGGTATGAATGTTGTGAGATTGCCAAGGTCATTATATCTGGTAATAATATTAATCCAACTGAGGCTACGCACTTTAATGGTTTTAGAAATTCAGAAGGAAGAGATTGGTATGAAAAAAATATTGTACCGAAGGGAAAATTTTTGAGGAAGGTTGATGACACATATTTTTATTGGAGCCCCAATTAGATATGACTTATAAAATTTTTAAAATCATATCTACTTTATTGGTGATTATTTGTGTATTTATTTTCTTCATCTATTATATTAACCCATCTTTGTTGGTAGATATTTATAGGGGGGAAGATCAAAGTACTATATTAGTTGAAACAAAGCATCTTCCCATAAAAAAAATAATTTCCGATACAAATTTTTTTAAAGCACCCAATACACAATGGTCGCCAGATGGAAAACATTTTTCATATTTTGATTACGTGAGAGTGAAATGGGCTGATAAAGAATGGGCTTTAAAAATTATTGATGTCAGATTTTTTACAATAAAAACTATTTTTATTGGTGATTATAAAATGAGTGAATATATGTGGGTGGACGATGATTTGGTAAGGGTTTATGAGGACGCTGGTAGTGGTGTAAGGCAGTATAGAGATATTAATATAAATGTAAAAAATCCTATTGTTGCTGTCGATGATTATTCATCTGGGTCTTGGACGCCAGAGAAAACTTTTTAATAAATAACAAATTAAAATTATATGAAATATCTTATTACCGGCGGCGCCGGATTTATCGGCACTAACATTGCCAAGCAGTTGTTGGCACAAAATCATCAAGTAGTTGCTTTTGACAATTATTTGAGTGGTCATTTCTCTAATCGGGTCTTACCAGGGGTGGATTACGTTGAAGGTGATATTAGAAATCCAAAAGATTTGAATGGTGTCATGGCTGGCGTGGAAGGCGTGTTTCATACCGCCGCTATCGCTCGCATGCCTTATTCGGTTGAACATCCGTTTGAGACGAATGATACCAACGTTACCGGCACTTTGAATGTGTTAATTTCAGCGCGTGATAACGGCGTTAAAAAATTAGTATACAGTGCGTCTTCCTCTGCCTATGGTGAGCAAACGGATTACCCTTATGTTGAAACCATGAAGCCAAATCCGATGAGCCCTTATGGATTACAAAAATATATTGGTGAAGAATATAGCCGATTATTTTCCGAGTTGTATGGTTTGAAAACAGTATCTCTGCGCTATTTTAATGTTTATGGTCGGTTTATGGACCCGGATGGGGCCTATGCTTTGGTGATTGGTAAATTTTTAAAACAAAAAAAAGAAGGCAAGCCGTTAACTGTTTGTGGAGACGGAGAATATTATCGGGATTATACCAATGTTTATGATATCGCTCGGGCTAATATTTTGGCGATGCATTCCGATCAAGTTGGTAGCGGGGAAGTCATCAATATCGGTAATCACGATCCACGTTCGGTCAATGAAGTGGTTAAGTTAATCGGAGGCGAATTCGTTAATGTTCCGGAGCGTTCTGGTGATCCTCGGCGCACAGATGCCGACAATTCCAAAGCCAAAAAATTATTAGGTTGGAATCCGACAGTAAAATTAGAAGATGGTATCGTGGAATTAAAAAAAGAGTGGGGGATAGATTGAATGCTAAAGATTAAAGACTGAAAATTTAAGATTAAAAAAAATCCTGATTTAAATTTAAATCAGGATTTTTGAATTTTATTCTAATGGCTGTGAAATTCGCAATAATTAAGCCGTTACCACATTTGCGTAAGTCACTTTGCGGGTTGACCCGTCAAAGCGCGTGCGTTTGCCATGGGTGAATTTTATTTTGCCAGGTGCTAAAGCAAACAAAGTGTCATCAGTCGCGCGTTTGACATTTTTGCCTGGGTGCATCTTGGTGCCACGTTGGCGCACAATAATCATGCCGGTTTTAACGGCCTGGCCATCATGCAGTTTGGTGCCCAGCCGTTGGGCGTTAGAATCTCGCCCCAGTCGGGTAGAGCCACCGGCTTTTTTATGTGACATAGTTTAAAAATTTAAAATGCAAAAATCAAAATGTAAAATTGTTGAGTCCGCTATTGGGCGGACCGATTTACAATTTGTTCTCATTATACACTATATCCCGCCCCTTGTCAAGACCGGTGGCATCTGTTAAAATACCCTTAAATATATGGTTTTTTACAATCCCAAATTGTATTTACGTGATTATTGGGTCGGCCCGGTATTTTTGGGTTCGGTTTTGGCCCAAATTGTTATGTGGTGGTATTTACTGGTCAATATTCATCCTACTGTTGAACAGATTTTTTTACATTATAATTCTGTGTTCGGGATTGATTTGATTGGTAATTGGTGGCAAATTTTTTATCTACCAGCCGGAGGATTGTTAATTTTAGTAATCAATTTTTTGGCATCTTGGCATTTTTACGGTTCGGATAAATTTTTGGCGCGGGTTTTGTCACTTTGGACCGGTCTCGTTAATTGCTTATTGGTTTTAGCCGTTTATCTCATCGTTGGATTAAACATATGATTGGCGTAGCCGTGAAACGTACCGATTATACTTTCGCGCTCTATATCATGGGGCTTACTTTGTTTGGACTGGTTATTTTGACTTCTGCCAGCGGTCCGGCGGCTTATGAAAAGTTTAATGATACTTATTTTTTTGTTAAACGGCAAATCATGTTCGGACTTTTGCCGGGTTTGGCGCTATTTTTTCTTTTTTCCAAATGGAGTTACGGCCGTTGGCAAAAATTTTCTTGGGTAATTTATGGCGGTTCTTTGATTTTATTGGCGGCGGTGTTTGTCCCGGGTGTCGGTTTGGTTTTAAATGGTTCGCATAGTTGGATTACTCTGGGCGCTTATTCTTTTCAGCCGGCCGAATTTGCCAAGTTGGGTTTAATTATTGCCACCGCGCAGATTTTATCATCGGGTCAATATGATCTAAATGATTGGCGCCATGGTTTAATTCCGGTATTGGCGATTTTGTTTCCACCCTTTTTGTTGATTTTGCTTCAGCCGGATGTTGGCACGCTTTCAATACTCGTAGTGATATTGTTTTGTATGTTGTTTGTCGCTAAAGTGCCGGTTAAGTATTTGGCCGTGCTCGGCGCGCTCGGGGTGCTGGTTTTTACCTCGTTGGTTTTCGCGGCTCCTTATCGTTTGCAACGTCTGTCTATTTTTTTACATCCCGAACTTGATCCGCAAGGCATCGGCTATCACATCAACCAAGCGTTTTTGGCGATTGGCTCGGGCGGTTTTTGGGGGTTGGGATTGGGGCAATCACGTCAGAAATTTCAGTATTTACCCGAAGTGAGCGCGGATTCAATTTATGCTGTTTTGAGTGAAGAATTGGGATTCATTTTTGCCGCCGGCTTGGTAATTTTTATTGTGGCAATCGGTTGGCGGGGTTTAAAAATTGCCAAGTCCGCTCGTGATAATTTCGGGAAATTACTGGCCATTGGGATTATCAGCTGGCTCGTGTGGCAATCATTTTTGAATATTGGGGCGATGGTGGGGGTGCTACCTTTGACCGGTGTGCCGTTGCCATTTGTGAGTCATGGTGGTTCGGCTTTGCTCACGGCTTTGACTGCCGCCGGCATGATAGTAAATATCAGTAAAAATTAGTTTATTAATTAAAAGGTCGAATATGTTTTGGGATTTTTTTAAAAGAAAATCTAAAGTCGAGCAAGCAGTCGGAAAAGTTGTGCATTTTTTTGATCGCCTAAATGTGGCGGTCGTGCGCTTATCCGGCACGCTCGCGGTCGGCGACAAAATCAAAGTGAAGCGCGGTGAAGACGAATTTACCGATGTGGTTACTTCGATACAGGTAAATCACGTCAATGTTGAGAATGGCGGTAAGGGCGACGAGGTGGCAATTTTATTATCTCGGGCTACCAAGGATGGCGCGCGCATTTATAAAGTTTGATTTTGTTTTTAGGTTAATTTGTCGGCAAAGCCAATGATGTTTTGTATATTTTTGTGGTATGGATATCTCGGTAATTACAGTGAATACCAATGACAAAGAAAGGATTATTGCTCAAATTGCGTCTGTGAAAAATGGCGCGGTTGGTTTAAATTTTGAACAGATTATTTCTGATAATGGCTCTAGCGATGGTTCAGTGGCAGAAATTAAATCAAAATTTTCCGAAGTTAAAATAATTTTAAATAATAAAAATATCGGATTTGGCGGGGCGAATAACGTGGCGGCAAAAATTTCCAGTGGGCGTTATTTGTTATTTTTAAATCCGGACATGCGCGTCGCGCCCGATAGTTTAAAAACTTTAATTACTTGGGCCGATAAACATCCGCGGTTGGGTATTGCCAGTTGTAAATTAGTGAAAGAAACCGGCGAGTTTAATCCTGATACCTCGCCACGTCGTTTTCCAAAATTGTTTGATCAAATTATTATTTTATTAAAATTGTCTCATTTATTCCCAAGTTTGTTAAATAAGTATTTATATCATGATTTAAATCATGATAGTGAGCAAGCGGTAGATAGTGTGCGCGGGTCGTTTATGTTAATGCGACGCGAGTTATTTGATAAATTGGGCTTCGCGTTTGACCCCCGCTATTTTATCTGGTTTGAAGATGTGGATACTTGTCGTGAAGCGAAGCGGTTGGGATATGAGGTGATTTATACGCCGATAATTAGTTGTGTTGATTACGTCGGTCAATCATTTAAAAAATTACCAAGTTTACAAAAACAAAAATGGTTTACGGCCAGTATGGTAAAATATTTTCAGAAGTGGGAGCCGTGGTATAAATGGATGGTAATTTTAACTATCAAACCGTTGGGGATTTTATTAGTATTGATAGCAAGCAAATTAAATAAACACTATGCCAAAATTAACGATTAGTTTAGTCGTACACAACGGCGAAAATTATATTCAATTTATAATCTCGTCGCTCAAACTCCAAACTTTTAAAGATTGGGAGTTGATTATTATTGATAATGCTTCTACCGATCAGACCGTGGAATTATTAGAATTGGGATTAAAAGACAGCGGTATTACCTATCGCATCATCCGCAATTCAGAAAATTTTGGTTTTGCTGTTGGTCATAATCAAGCGTTTGCCGAAGTGAAGACGCCCTATTTTTTACTTTTGAACGCCGACATGTATTTAATGCCTGATGTTTTAGAAAGGATGACAGCATTTATGGACATGCATCAAGATGCCGGCGCGGTGGCGCCGCGACTCATGCGTTGGGATTTTGAACGAGCGCGTTTAGCGTTTAATGGTAATTTGCTAAATAATTTTGAGGTTGCCCAAACCGGCTTTACCTCGCAAATTGACGCCATTGGCGTGCGTTTATTTCGTAATCGGCGGGCGGTGGAATGGCAAACGCGTCAAACGTGGGCGACGGACAGCGAAAGTAAGGCAGTGCGGGAGATGTATGGTTTACCGATTTTAGAAGTTTTTGGCGTGTCGGGAGCATTAGCAATGCTTCGCAAGTCGTTAATTGACAAGATACTTTTACCCGGGAATAATTTATTTGATCCCACTTATCATTCGTATAAAGAAGATTTGGATTTAGCGTATCGTTTGCGCAATGCCGGTTTTGTTTCGTATGTGTTGCTTGACGCGGTGGCGTATCATGATCGCACTGGCGCCGGGCCAAAAGAAATGGGGGATTATGCGGCGTTAAAAAATAAAACCAATCAGCCGTATTTTGTATCATATCATTCTTACAAAAATCATTTACGCACCCTGTATAAAAATGAATATTGGGAAAATATTTTACGCGACTTCCCGTTTATTTTTTGGTATGAATTTAAGAAATTTATTTATCTTTTATTTACTAACCCCAAAGTAGTAATAAATGGCTGGGGCGACATTATTCGTAATTGGAAATATACCAAAGAAGCGCGCCATGCGGTAGTGAGTAGTCGGCATTTGCATTGGCAAGGGATTAGAAGATGGTTTTTGTAGTATGTTTGATATTTGCGTTACCATTGTCAATACGAATGAAAAATCAGAAATTGAGCGAGCCCTGACCTCTTTGTTTTTGGATTCAAAAAATTCCGGTTTGAATATTGCTACCGTAATTGTAGACAACGCTTCCACTGATTCAGTGGATGATTTAACGCAAAAATTTTCCAATTTGACTGTTGTTAAGCAGGCCAAAAATTTTGGTTTTGGTAAATCTCATAATCGCGCCTTCGCGACCGTCGACGCGAAATATTATTTTGTTTTGAATCCGGACACGGAATTTAGCGTCGGTCAAAATTTTTTGCGCCAGCTGTACGATTTTATGGAAAAAAATCCTAAAATTGGCATGGCTGGGCCTAAAATTATTTATCCGGACGGTTCGCTCCAACACTCTTGCTGGCGCTTCCCCACTTTTTTACAACCAATATTTTCGCGCACCAAATGGGGGCAAAAGGGGCGGGGCAAAAAAGTGGCTGATCATTATTTAATGAAAGATTTTGAACACAATCAAACGATGCCGGTGGACTGCGTGATGGGTTCGGCGATGTTCGCGCGCCAATTGGCGTTAGCTGAAGTGGGTGGTTTTGACGATCGGTTTTGGATGTATTTTGAGGATATGGACTGGTGTTGGCGGATGTGGCAAAAGGGCTGGGCGGTGTATTATTTTCACGCGGTGGTTTTGCGTCATGTTCATGGTCGCGCCTCGGCCAAGGTGCCAGGAGTAATTATGGCACTTATAAAAAATAAATACGCGCGCACGCATTTTGTCAGTTGGTTGAAATATTTTTGGAAGTGGCGGGGAGAGTATAAGTTCTATCGTTAATTTCAAAATCCAAATTTCCAATGTCAAACCAAATCCAAAATTTGAATGCCAAAGTGGCGATTGTGTATCTGGTGTGGTCGGATGAGCCGAGTAAATTTTTGGCGCGGGCTTTGGAGGCGATAGTAAAGCAAAATTACGCGCGTGAGAATTTGCGTTTGGTGGTTGTTTATAATTCGTATAAGCCGGACGAGGTGTCACAGTTATCTTTTATTGAAAGTGAAGTATTAAAAAATAAAAACATCCTACCGGAAACTGTTGTTTTAGCGCAAGCAAAAAATTTAGGATTTCCGGCCGGAAATAATGTCGGCCTGCAATGGGCGATAGACAATGATTGCGATTATGTTTTTTTGCATAATGCCGATGGATTTTTAGCACCCGACGCGATTAACGAGATGGCCAGCGCGTTTGCGAGTGATAAAAATATCGGGCAGGTGCAAAGTTTAATTCGTCTTTATCCGGAAACAAATTTGATAAATAGCGCTGGTAATAATTTTCATTATTTAGGAATTGGTTATTGCGCGAATTATCGCGAGCGAGTTGATAAAGTGATTTTGCCGACAATCAAAGATATTGGCTATGCTTCTGGCGCCGCGACGATGTTGCGCGTTGATTTGTTAAAAAAATTTGGTAAGTGGCACGAGGAGTTTTATTTGTATCATGAGGACACGGAATATTCACTTCGTTTGAAAATCAATGGGTTTAGAGTGGTGTTGGCCAGTCAGGCGGAATTTTTTCACGAATATACCTTTAGCAAAAATTTGGAAAAGTTTTATTGGTTAGAACGCAACCGTCACGCACTGAAATATCTATTTTATAAATGGCCCACGCTAATTTTGACTTGGCCACTGGAAATAGTGTATAATTTAGGCCTAATGATTGTGGCCGGTGGGGGCGGTTGGCTATCGGAATTATTACGGGTTTATAGGTATTGGCTTAGTTCCAAAAATTGGCAAATTTGGCGTGAACTGCGACGAAATAATTTACGGACACGAAAAATGAGTGATCGGCAATTGTTGGCTCAAGTTGTGGCCACAATTGGTTCGGCGGAATTGGTTATTTCGGCGCCACTAAAATTTTTTGTTAACGCGATATTTAAATTATATTATTATTTTTTAAGATTAATTGTTTGGTGGTAGTATATCTAAGGATATAATCTTCATTCGCTCGGAAATGTCTTAATAAATTAAGTCATTTCTCTCACTCATTTCAATTATGAAAATATTAGTAACTGGCGGCGCCGGCTTTATCGGCTCCAATTTCATTCATTATATTTTGACGAAATATCCGCACGTTGAGGTGGTGAATTTTGATAAACTCACTTATGCCGGCAACGAAGATAATTTGCGCGCCATTGAAATCAATTTACAATTATCCACTCGTTATACTTTTATCAAAGGTAATATCTGCAACTATGATTTATTGGCCGAAGTGGTAAAAAAATATCAGATTGATCATATTATCAATTTCGCGGCCGAGACCCATGTGGACCGATCAATTTTTGGCGACGCGTCCGAGTTTGTGATGACTAACACTTTCGGCGTGCTTTCACTTTTAAATATTTGTCGCAATTTCCCGATTCAAAAATTTGTGAATGTTTCCACGGACGAGGTTTATGGTTCGCTGGCTCTAGACGACCCCAACAAATTTACGGAAGACACGCCCATGACCCCCAACGTGCCTTATGCCGCGGCCAAGGCCGGTGGGGATCTGCTTTGCCGGGCGTTTTTTGCCACGCACAAAATTCCGGTGGTGGTAACGCACTGCTCTAATAATTATGGCCCCTATCAATATCCGGAAAAATTAATTCCGTCGTCTATTTTTCGTTTGTTAAAAAATAAACCGATTTTAATTCATGGCGCTGGCAATAATGTGCGCGACTGGATTTATGTTACTGACCATTGCGCGGCCTTGGATTTGATGTTGCAAACCGGCGTGCCGGGTGAAATTTATAATGTGGGCGTGGATAACGAGCGTAATAATTTGGATATTGCCAAAATGCTTTTGCGTTTGATGAATAAGCCCGATGATATGATTCAGTTTGTTGAAGATCGTCCGGGCAATGATTTGCGTTATGCGATTGACGCCAAAAAATTATTGGCGCTGGGTTGGAAACCGGAGTATGGGTATGATTCATTTGAAGTTGGTTTGTCACAGACGATTAATTGGTATTTAACCAACACTGATTGGGTGGAAAAATTATGGTCTAAACACGAGGACGCCTACCAAATTAATCACGCGCCCACCCGCGCCAAAGCCGCGCTCGCGCACAAACAACAAATTCTTAAAGAGGAAATTATATGATGAATTTAGTATTTAAAAAATTAGGGGCCAAAACATTGAAAAACGCCAAAGCAGATTACGCCTTTTTTGAACTGAAAGATTATCTTGATTTTGAAGTAAAGCGGATGTATTATATTAATAATTGCCAGGTCAATACCGGTGAGCATTGCCATAAAATTGAAAAAGAATTGTTTGTGATGCAAATCGGAAGTTGTGTGGCGATTATTGATCAGGGCAAGGGCAAAGAAGATATTTTACTCGCGCCCGGTGATGCGGTTTATATCGGCAATTATGTCTGGCATGGGTTTAAAGATTTTTCTGCGGACGCAATTTTGCTTGCGTTATCGTCTACCAATTATAGTCCGGATCGGAGCGATTATATAGAAGATTATGATGAATACCAAAAAATTGTCCAAGCCGGCTGAAACGCCCCTAAAAAAAGTTTTAATTTTAGGGTGCCAGGGTACCTTAGGCCAAGCGCTTGTGGCCGAGTTTAATTTACCGGAATATATTGTGGTCGGCTGGGATAGAAACGAAGCCGATGTTACGAGCGCGCAAATTGGCCGACGGGTAATCGCGCAAAAACCGGATATAATAATTAATGCTACCGGTTATAATGCCGTTGATAAGGCCGAGACCGATGAGGCAGAAAAGGCCAAGTGTTTTCAATTAAATTCTTTTACGCCCGGTAAATTGGCCAAGGCGTCCAAAGAAATCGGCGCGATATTTGTTAATTATTCCTCGGATTATGTTTTTCGGGGTGACAAAATAGAAGGGTATGCTGAAAATGATAGGCCCGATCCCATTAGCGTGTATGGTCAATCCAAATGGGAAGGAGAAAAATTCGTCGCAGTCGTGGGCGGTAAATATTATGTTATTCGTCCGTCGCGTTTGTTTGGTCCGAGCGATAAAACCGCCAATGCTAAAAAAAGTTTTGTGGACATCATGGTAGAAAAGAAAAATGATGGCAAGATCAAAGTTGTTAACGAAGAAGAGGGTTGCCCGACTTACTCTCTGGATTTGGCATATTTTACTCGTCTTTTAGTAGAGCAAAAAAAGCCGTATGGTATTTATCATGGAGTAAATAGCGGCAGCTGTAATTGGTATGGCTGGGCCGGCGAGATTTTTAAAATTTTAAATAAACAGCCAAAATTGATTCCGGTTTTAGCAAGTGAATTCCCGCGGGCCGCTAAACGTCCGTTGTATTCCGTGTTATTAAATACCAAAACCGAGCCAATGCGGTCCTGGCAAGAAGCGCTGGTGGCGTATTTGTCATCGTTGGCTTAGTTTGTTATAATATATTAAATAAAATAGTTAAAGTTTATGAGTTTAAAAGATTTACCCCAAATTGGACAAAATTTTAGCGCCAGAACCAATATCGGCGGGCACATGAGTTTGCATACCAAATTGGTGCACGCTTCTCATCAGGGTGGCACTTTAAATGTGTTGGACGAGGGTTCTATTAGTAAAATTACCGATAAATTTGATAACCCGCTAATTAAAAGAGCGGTCAAATATCAGGGTGGATTGTCGGATTATCAAGCCAAGGCCATTAAGCACAAATTAACCAGCGACCATCTGAAAGACCCGCATAATTTTTCTGCTTATAAATTAAAAGTGGCCAAGCAAGTGGTTGATCGTTACAAGAAGTCGGCAGATGTTAAACCGGCAGAGACACCATCGGCCTTACATTTGGCGCGACCACAGTTAGCCGATACTATTTCTCCCCCTCATCGTGTTAGCGCCAGTCCGCTTGGTCGGCAATCCAATAATCTATCCGGTATTGGCGGAAGAAATCCTATGCCCACAACTAGGCCATCTCGTCCGTCGCCGATGCGGTTGGTAATATAAAATATTGTGCGAAGAAAGAGCCGCTAATGCTCTTTTTTGTTTTTTTTAATTCAAGATATTGGGCTGTGGATAACTTTTATTGGCAAAGGCCACTACCTATGCTACTGTTCCATAATCGCTTTTTAAATTAATTTTTAATATATAAAAAATATGTCCAAAATCATGGCCGAGTACATTTGGGTGGACGGGCAAAAGCCCAGCGCCAAATTACGCTCAAAAACGAAAATCGTGGATGGGCCGGTTCGTTCTTTGGCTGATTTACCGGATTGGGGATTTGATGGTTCCAGTACCTATCAGGCCGAAGGTCATTTTAGTGACTGCCAATTAAAGCCCGCTACTTATATTCCTGATCCCATTCGCGGCGGGGAAAATATTTTGGTATTATGTGAAGTGTTAAATGCTGATGGTTCAGTGCACGTGAGCAATACCCGCGCGCATTTGCGTGGCGTAGCCGAAGAATTTAAAAGTCATGACAGTTGGTTTGGTATTGAACAAGAATATACTTTTTTTGAGGGCGTCAAACCTCTGGGTTGGCCCAGCAATGGTTTCCCGGCCCCGCAGGGCGGATATTATTGCGGTGTGGGCGCGGATGAAGTGTTTGGCCGGCCGATTGTAGAGAAACACATGGAGCTGTGTTTAAAAGCCGGTATCACGCTTTCTGGTATCAATTCCGAAGTTATGCCCGGGCAGTGGGAATTTCAAGTGGGACCACTTGGACCGCTCGCGGCCGCCGACCAGCTGTGGCTTTGTCGGTGGTTATTGTATCGCGTTGCCGAAGATTTTAAAGTGTCAGCCACGCTTGACCCCAAACCGGTAAAAGGGGATTGGAACGGAGCGGGAGCGCACACTAATTTTTCTACTAATGCGATGCGTGCTCCGGGCGGAATTGAAGTTGTCAAAGCCGCTTGCGAGAAATTAAAATTAAAGCATAGCGAGCACATCGCGGTTTACGGCGCTCACAACGAAGAACGGCTAACCGGCAAACACGAAACTTCCAGTATGACGGATTTTCGTTATGGCGTTTCTGATCGGGGCGCGTCTATTCGCATCCCAATGGCCACAGCCAATAGCGGGATGGGGTATTTGGAAGATCGGCGTCCGGCCGCCAATATGGATCCGTATCAGGTTTGTGCTAAGCTGATTGAGACGATTTGCGGGTAGATAAAATTAAAATTTAAAACAAACAAAAAAGAA
The DNA here is from genome assembly GCA_001784435.1 of Candidatus Magasanikbacteria bacterium RIFOXYC2_FULL_42_28. Classification (GTDB taxonomy): domain Bacteria; phylum Patescibacteriota; class Patescibacteriia; order Magasanikbacterales; family GWA2-37-8; genus XYD2-FULL-41-14. The sequence continues at coordinate 70,990 of MFQZ01000001.1, read as the reverse complement.
AGCACCCACTTTCTTTTTTGTTTTGTCGCAGTCACTGAACGACGTGCGAACCTTTTTTGAAAAAAATATTATTGGCCAGCAATCGAGTTTCCGCCTGCCAGTCCAGCGGACTGGCGAACAAACAAGTTTGTTTTTTTCTGAAAGAAAAAGCGGAAACCGCGAACCCGTTTGCCCCGACCAAGTCGTGGCAAATTGTCCGCGACCAGCCCCCCCTGTCCGTTTGTATTGAAAATTACTTTTTGCTTGTCCCCGCCAGAGGCGGGTGGGTGTATTGGGCGGGCTTGTTTGGGTGGGCGGTGTGTGGGGCGTATTAGTATTTAAATATATATTTAAATTAGGATAAATTATTGCGGTTTATTATCTCAATTAACGCAACTAATTGGTCAAAAGCAATCATCCCTTCGTTGTTGATTGGTTTGGCGAATTGTGGTAGAATATTATCGTCTGGGTACCAAATTACACTCACCGACTAAATGGCCACAAACGGTCGGCATATGCATTGTAGATTTTTATAAGCATTGGCAGGTTTTTTAAATTATGACAAAATTAAAAGATACACCAAAATTTGACCGCCCCAGAGAAAAATTTTTAGAAAAAGGACCAGATGCCTTAACCGATGGTGAACTTTTAGCTATTCAACTTGGAAGCGGCACCAAAAATGTTAACGTTAAAGTTTTGGCGCAAAAAATTCTTAAAAAGTTTGGTGATAATTTGATAAATGTCTCGGTTGAAGATTTAATGAAGATTCACGGAATCGGACAGGCAAAGGCCTTACAGATTCTTTCCATGGTGGCACTTGCAAAAAGACTTAATGACAGACAAAATGCTCCCGATGATTTGGTTCTATCTGCAAAAGATGCGGTTAAATTAGTCGCCGATTTGAAAGATAAAAAACAAGAACATCTTGTTTGTTTGTATTTAAATGCGCGCAAAGCATTGATAAAGAAAGAAACAATTTTTATTGGGACGCTTGATAAAAATATTGTTCACCCTCGCGAAATTTTTGCACTGGCGATAGAACTTCGAGCCGCGAGCGTGATTGTTATTCATAATCACCCTTCCGGTGATGTGAGTCCAAGTGATGAAGACAAGCAGGTAGTTAAAAGAATTGCCGAGGCCGGACAATTAATGGGTGTTAATGTTGATGATTTTATTATAGTGTCAAAAGACCACGCACATAGCGTATTAGCTGAAATAAATAATACAGAATTTGTTAATGCCGAGTATGTCGCGGAAGGTTTGCAAGTTTCTTTGTTTAGTCTACTTACAGACACAAGACGAGCATATTTTTATAAAAGTAATTTGAATGATGATTTTTCAACCGACAATAACTCATTTCGTTTTATAGATTTATTCGCTGGCATCGGCGGTGTCAGAATTGCTTTTGAACGCAATGGCGGCAAGTGTGTATTTACATCCGAATTTGATGAGCCGTGTCAAGTTATGTATGAAGCAAATTTTGGGGATAAACCACACGGAGATATAACAAAAATTTCTGCGGACGAAATACCTGATCACGATATCCTCACCGGCGGTTTTCCCTGCCAAGCGTTTAGTATAATTGGCAAAAAACGAGGGTTCGCTGATACTCGCGGCACTTTATTTTTTGATGTTGAAAGAATATTAAAAGCCAAACAGCCGAAAGCTTTTTTGTTGGAGAATGTTAAACAATTAACTTCGCATGATGATGGGCGCACATTTAAAATAATTATAGAATCTTTGAAAAGTTTGGGATACTTTGTTCACTTTAATGTTCTCAACGGTCTTGACTTTGGTGTCCCGCAGAAAAGAGAGCGTATAATCATAGTTGGTTTCAAGGAAAATTATCCTTTTGAGTTTCCCACGGGTGTTTCAGAGACGAAAACGCTATCTGATATTTTGGAACCAAAAAGTCAGATAGATAAAAAACATTATTTGAGTGAAAGTTTTAAACAAAAATTGCAGAAGAGGTTGGTAGAGCAGGGGAAAGTGCCGGCACCAAAGCCGTCTGTCTGGCATGAAAATAAGGGTGGTAATATCGGAATGCACCCATACTCGTGTGCCTTAAGAGCCAACGGTTCTTATAATTATCTGACAGTTAATGGGGAAAGACGTTTGACACCAAGAGAGCTGTTGCGTCTCCAAGGTTTTCCAGATACTTTTCGTATTGTTGTTCCTGATACACAAGCGCGGAAGCAGGCCGGTAATAGCGTTGTCGTTCCAAAAATTCAAGCGGTTGCTCGCGCGATGGTAGAAGCAATGAAAAAAATGCCAGTAAGAGAATCTTCTAAAATTGACTCATTAATTATAAAAAAAGAAAGAGTGTATGCCTAAAATTAATATCGCAAAAAATGCGCTTGATACAATAATACGCAAATCACGCGTTCATTTGTACAAACCAATTCAAATTGCTGAAATTTTATTTCACCATAGAACGGACAAAAGACGTTGGGTTCTTCTTGATTTGGAATCTTATCGCAATGTTTCAAAAAAATGGCGAGATGAGGTTTCTGGTCGTTTGGTCGGCAGAGTTTGCACGTCAAGCCAAAAATTTCAGGATAACATTTTTGAGATTAACGCAATACCGCCAAGTTTATTGCGTGATTTAGGGAATTTTAATAAACGGGAAAGTGGATTGGTGGAGGCCTATATTTACAACGCCCTTAACACCAGATTGTCTTCTGTGCACGATGTGAATTTATATGTTAGCAAGTCAACGGCTTCAACTTTTGATTTAAAAAAGTTAGTCAATTTTTTTGTTTTAGATCCTGGATTAAAAAGAAGCACGGATAAAATTTATGAGATTTTAGTTTATGCCCTATTTTCTACAATTGTTAGGGCATTGCGCGCGCAAATAACTTTGGAAATTTTAAATGACAATAAGCAGCTTCTTCAAGATTTTGAGCCTTTTATTAAAATGGTTTTGGGAATTGATGCTAAAAATACCAAAATAACATTGCCGGCGGCTTTATATAGGGCTGGCGTGGCCAATGCTGCTGACAGGGGTTTGGATATGTGGGCTAATTTTGGTTTGGCTGTCCAGGTAAAACATTTGACGTTGACACCTGAAATTATAGAAGATGTGGCCACTGGAATTGCCGCCGATAGGATAGTGGTAGTTTGTGTTGATTCTGAAAAAACCGCGATAGAAAACTTATTATCCCAAGTGGGCTGGGGCGAAAAAATTCAAGGCATTATTACCATGAACGATCTGGATCAGTGGTATAAAATTTGTTTAAGTGATAAATACAGGAATAATCTCGGTAAGTTTTTACTAAGAGACGTTGAGAGAGAATTTAATTTAGAGTTCCCGTCTAATTCTGAGCTATTGCCTTTTATTAAAGAGCGGGGCTATTTTAAACTTAAGACAGCTGGCAGTTGGTAAAAATATAGATATTGTTACCAAAAAATGTTGGAACACAATAATGGCTAAAATAAATAAAACAACGTGGTAATTATGAACAGCGAATTAAAGGACGCTATTTCTGATCGTGGAGATTTTATTCCTAAAGAAAAAATCGAGTGGTTGGTATCATATTTGGATAAACTGAATAGGGTCAGTATTTTTTGTCCTGCTATCGCACCATCTATTTTGTATAGAGGTGCTATTTTTTTACTAAACGATAATAATCGTTCCAAGAACCCAGATTATCTATCACAAGCTGCCCACTCATTAAGAGAAATTCTCTATCAGTATAAAAATGATATTATCAATCTGCCAAAAGAAAGTCGAGAGATGCATAGAAAAGATTTTTTGAAAAAAATAATTGCCGAAAATAAAATCGATAGCAACGAGGAGCAGATAGATGAGATTGCTACTACTCTGAATGACTTATATTTTATTTTTACACAAATTGCGCACCACTTTAGAGATTCGTCGAAACATAGTGATTTTATTAAGAAAATTAACAATTTACAAGTTGAACTTTATGATGTGTCAAAATTTGGCTACACTCATTTTAAAAAATTGGTTGTTATTTTGACAAATGTTTGGTGTGTATTGCTGCCTCAACAAATTTCAATTCATAATATAATTGATAGGATTCTTGTCTGCGATCCGCTTTTTGTTGATGCTGATAGAGTTTTTTTAATTTTATCTTTTAATTCGGACGCATATAGATATTTTTTTACAAAAGCCGACGAACGTTGGCTTGACTGGTTGTGGAATGGCGGTTTTTTAAACGCTATAAAACAAAAATCTGCAGATCCAACTAGATATTCATATTCCTTACCAGAGTTAGGATATTTAGAGCGAATGGCAGAAAATAATCCAGAAAAAGTCGCGGATATAATTTTGACTGTCAGCATGTCGGTCAAAAATTTTAATCCGGAAGTAGTTGATATTTTTTTGCATATTTGTTCCAAATTACCAGCTGCGCAAATTGTAAAATTAACAGGAATGATAAAGAATAATGAATGGGTGAAACTGTTGGCACCGTTTAGTCGGTGGGGATTTGAATATGAAGAAATACTCAAAGAATTGTCTGTAGCAAAAGAATACAGCGGATTGTTAGAATTGGCCGAGGCGGTGCTAACAATTCGTAGCCAAGCCGAACGAGATAAAACCAATAATTTTTCTGATAATCCTTTTTATATTAACGATTTAGAGCATACAAAAGTATTTAATTATCTTAGTTTGATAGACGACGATTATGTAGAGCGGACATTTAAATTACTTTTGAATATTTTAAAAGATATTGCAGTTTCTTCCGGCAGATCAGATAGTAAATATTTTGATGCCAAAGAAAATTATTATCTGTTTGATGTTGATTTTTTTGTGCTTGATTTAAATATCAAAGCCCATCTTTCATTGCGTGATAATGTACACGATTTAGCAGCGACAATTACCAAATTAGCGAAGTCCTTATTCAATGGAAAATGCGACGATGCCCAAAGATTGCATGGTTTGTATATAAAAAATTTGCCAAATACTCAATCGTTTTATCGTTTCCGTCTTTTTATATGGAGCTTGTGTCCGGAAGTGTTTAAAGATGAATTGAAAAAAGCTTTTTTTGATATATTCGCTGATGAAGAAAAATATTATGAGTTGTATAGTCCAGAATATTGTCATGCCTTAAATAAATGCTTTTTTGATTTAGACAAAACAGACAAAGAAGAATACGTTAAGCAGGTTTTTAATTATTTCGGTAAAGAGCGGACAGATAAAAAAGATGAAACAATGTATAAAAGTGATGGCTGGGAAATCCTGTCTAGTATATTTGATAATTTGACAGATGTGAAAAAAAATATGGCGAAACAAATTTTTGACAAAGAATTAGATCAAAAATTTGAACCTATTGCAGGATACGGACCTGTTACTGGCGGAATGGTCAGACCGCGTGCTCCGATAGATTTGCCGGAGTTGAATAAAATGGAAATATCAACGATGGTGGATAAATTATTATCGGAATGGTCGCCGGAGAGTTTATATAAAAAAGATGGAGAACGGAATTTTTTAAATCCACTAAGTGCCGACGGTATGGGCAATATGCTCGTGCAGGATATTGCCAAAAGACCGGGGGCATATCTTGATAATGCTAATTTATTTTTTCAGAGAGATATTTTAGATCAGCATTATACCTATTCATTTTTACACGGCATTGAAGCAGTTATTCGTCAAGACGAGTATAGTGGCGGCCTCGATTTGGAAAAACTATTAGATTTGTTTGATGTTATCAAAAGTTCTTCTGCGCTAACACAATTTTTAAGCGTGCGTAAAGGCAGGGCAGAGCTTGGTAGCACATGGTTGGTCGATTGGGCGGGCGTGCATGGTGAAATTTCCGAGTTATTAAAAATTATCTTATCAGGTAAACATAGCGGTCAATTGATTGATTTCAAAAAGAATAGGAAACGGATCCTTGCTATAATTTCATATTTACTCCGCCATTCTGACCCTGATCCAGAAAGTGAGAATGTTGAAAACGGCAGTGATCCGTTCACTCACGCTATTAATTCTGTCCGTGGCCGCGCGTTTGAATCGTTGGCATTATTTGTGTATTTGGACGGGAAAAATAATTTTACCAAAGAAGATATAGCCAAGATTAGCGAAGATGTTAAAAAGATTTATGAGCAAATTTTAGAAATAGAAAATACTCGCGCGGTAATGTTTTTATTTGGTCGTTATCTTCCGACTTTTTATTATCGTGATAAAGAATGGATGAAAAAGATGATTCCCAAAATATTTTCGTCTGCGCTAGCAAAAAAGGATTTATTTTTGGCCGCGGTTGAGGGTTATTTAACTGCTGATTTGTATGAAGAATTATTTGATGATTTGAGTAATATTTATAAACGCTTGATTGAAATGCCAAGTAACGAATATACCAAGCGTCATTATTCCAAAGAATTAGATGAAGGGCTGGCTATTCATTTGGCTTTGGCTTATGTTCATTATGGTAATTTTGATTTTAATTCACCAATATTTAAATTGTTTTGGGACACAGCCGGACAAAAACGCCACGGCGAGTTCGTATCGTATATTGGGCGACATTTCATATCCCGTGATGATCCGGCTGAATTTATGTTGGTTAATAAAATTAACGCGGATGTTATTAGGGGGAAATTAAGTAACCTGTGGGATTGGATTTTGGCAAACCCCATTGACGGCGAAAATGAAATTTTTGCTTATTTTGGTTTTTGGGTTGGAGAAAAACAAAGATTGTTTACAGATTTAAAATGGTTGGTTTTGCACTTTAAACAATCGTTGGAAAAAAGTAACGGCGACATTGAATGGGAACATGGCGTCATCAATAGATTGCCGGATTTTGCCAATGCCGCGCCGGAAGACACTTTAATAATTTTGGAGCTTTATTTGATGCAACAAGTGGTCGCTGGGCCTGGTTATTTTGCTTATTCTCTTTATGGCGATAGTATCACAACGGCATTAAAAACATTGTATAAAAATTCACAAACTAAAGACGGTGTTGTTAATTTAATTAATGAGTTGTTAGTAAAAGGCAGCAATCGTTTTTGGGAATTAAAAAAAGTAATTGAATAACTTATGAGCAACATAACTTTTGCCAGAAATTTAGTCAAAGGTAAAATTGCCGAGACAATCTTCGCGCAAATGTTGCGCGAAACCAAAGATTTTACGGTTTTGGAATTTGGTTATGAAAAAATAATTCCTGAATTAGTCCAACAAGGACACGATAAGAAAAATAACGACATTATTGAGACGCTACGAACAGCACCAGATTTCGCAGTTATCAATCAGAAAACAAAAAAAGTTCAGCTGGTTGAGGTAAAATATATGCGTAATTTAAATTTAAAATATGTTTTAGAAGACGCCGTGCGAATGAGTAAATCGTGGAATCCGTCTTATTTGTTTATTGCCACATTGGACGGGTTTTATTTTGACGGCATTGACGATATTATTAACAACGGTGGTAAAATTTCAATGTTTCCAGCAGAGTATGCCAATATTGAACTACAAAAGCGTTATTTACAGATATTAATTGATTTTGAAGGCAAAAATTAAATCATGATTTAAATATATATTTAAATCATAGCGTCTAGTATCCATGGGTTAATGTTGGTGGTAAATATTTGAAAAATGTGATATAGTAAAAGTACCCTTAATTTAAGGCATTTTTAACATTATGGACAAAAAATCTAAAATATTTTTTATAATATTTTTTACAGCCATAGTCGCGTCAATTGCGGTAGTTTATTATCGCTATGTAAATAAACGTGATTATTACGTTCGTTTACAAGTGCCGTGCGATCAATTGGCTGAACGGTGTTTTGTGTCTGAGTGCGATCCATCCGAAGACAGCGAATGTCCGGCTGACCCAGAAGAGCGCACAAGTTATTACAAAATAATAGAAAAGAAGGCCTATAATTTGCCAAATTGCGCTGGCGAAGTTAGCGATTGCCCAATTCCTTCCTGCACAGGCGACGCCTCTTGCTTAGAGTTTTTATGCGAGAATTCAGGAGATGAAGGCACCGACCAGTGCGCATCCCCGTAGTCATTATTTTTTTAGATGATTTTATGAGTTATTTTTATGCGTTTTTATTAGTTATCGCTTTAAGTTTGGTTGGCGTTTTGGGTGATTATTTTATCAAATTATCGGGCGATGATAAAACCAAGTATATTGATTATAAATTATTTATAATTGGTTTTGTGGTATATTCTTTAACTGCAGTAGGGTGGTTTTTTGTAATGAAAAATATTAAGTTAGGCACGCTCGGTGTTATCTACGGAGTTACGACGATTTTGGCACTGGTTATAGTTGGCGTATTATTTTTTAATGAACGCTTAAATGCTTACGAGATTGCTGGAATAGTCGCCGGATTATTTTCGCTGGCTTTGCTTTATAGATTTGGATAATTGGTTGAATTATTATTCATTTGGATGTCATATTTTATAAATCGTGTATGGATAGAACAAATTTTAAACATAAAAAAATTTATATATCTAAGAGCCGTATTGACGGGTTTGGCCTTTTTGCCTCTAAAGATATTAAAAAGGGTGAGACAGTGGCAATAATTAAAGGCGAACTTGTTCATTGGGTGGTTAAAGACATGAAGACGGCAATGTATGGTGAAGACTGGATAGGTATAAAAAAGAATTTGTGGATAGATCCGGCAGTGCCATTTAAATATTTAAACCATTCTTGCCACCCCAATTCTGCTATTAAGGGCACAGTTACTGTGGTGGCTCTAAAGCACATCAAACAGGGTGAGGAAATTACGCTTGATTATTCTACCATTGAAAGTGAGAAGTTATGGTATATGCGTTGTCTTTGCAAAAGCGATAGGTGCAGAAAAGTAGTTAGATCGGTTCAATTTTTACCGAAATCTTTTTTTGACAATTATTTGCCACACATTCCAAAATTTTTTCAAACTGCTTATCATAGGCATCATGCCAACAAGCGTGCACAACCCACTAAATAAATTAGCACTATTTATTTAAGCAATTATTTTATGGATTATTTATCTTGCAATTGGGACAATGCAAAGTTTTTAATTATTTCCGCGAATGTTTTTGGAAGCTTTGTTTACTATTCCCACCTTCTGCCACTAATCTTTTCTGTGATTATCGGTTTTTTTATTTTACTTAAAGATAAAAAATCACTAATTAATCAAGCACTATTTTTTATCTTGGCAGTTTTTTCTTTTTGGGTATATGCCGACCTAGTTTTGTGGGCGAGCGAAAAGCCGGAATTGATAATGGTATTTTGGGCTTTGGAAGTACTAATAGAGCCGTTAATTTACGCTGGCTGTCTTTATTTTGTTTATGTATTTATAAATAAAAAAGATATAAATTTTAAAAATAAAATTATAATTGCTTTAATGCTTTTGCCGATGGTATTACTCGCCCCGACCAGTTTGGGCGTATCCGCCTTTGACCACACTAACTGCGATAGGGCAGCGATTGAGGGCGCACTTGTTCAGTATGGCTATATTATAGAATTTATTTTTATAATTTGGATGTTAATATTTTCTGTGGCCAAATATATAAAGGCGGATAAAGAATTTAGGAAACAGATATTGCTTATTGTTTCGGGGATTTCTTTATTTCTTTTGGCTTTTTCTTGGGGCAATTTGGTTCAAAGTATTACCGCAGATTGGACACTGGGTCAATATGGCCTCTTCGGTGCTCCGGTATTTGTTGCTTTCCTTGCCTATATTATCGTTAAATTTAACGCATTTAATGTTAAAATGTTTGGCACTCAGGCGTTAGTTTCCGCACTTGGCTTTTTAGTGCTGTCAATTTTATTTATCAGACGGATAGAAAATGTCCGTGTGGTTGTTGTGTTTACTTTTATTTTAGTGACAACGCTCGGCTATTTCCTTGTTCGTTCTGTCAAAAAAGAAATTCAAGCTCGCGAAGAAATGGCCAAACTTGCCAATGATCTGAAACGCACCAACCTTAAATTAGACGACGCCAATTTAAATTTAAAAGAAAAAAATTCCGCGCTCAAAGGACTGGCCGAATCTTTGGAAGTGAGCAATAATCAATTGGACACGGCCAATGTCAGTTTAAAAGAATTAGACAAACAAAAAAGCGAATTTTTGGATATTGCCTCGCATCAATTACGCACGCCATTGTCCGCGATGATTGGTTTATTGTCAATGCAAGCCGACGGCGATTTTGAGAAATTATCGGACAAAGAACAAAAAGAACAGCAGAATAATATGTTAATTTCGGCCGACCGTCTGAAGAATATCGTCGCCGATTTAATGGACGCGATGGAAGCAGAAATGGGGTTATCGTTAAAATTGGTACCGGTTAATGTGGAAAAGTTAGTCGCCGAAGCCATTAACACTCTTAAACCGAATTATGACAAAAAAGAATTATATTTAAAATATATTGCGCCTGAGAAACTCACGCCGTATTTCCCCGCTGATCCAACTTTACTTTTGCAAGTATTTATGAATTTAATTGATGATGCTTGCCAATACACGGAAAAAGGCGGGGCGACCGTGCGTGTTTATGGTAGTGGCGAGAATGTTGTATTTGAAATAAAAGACACCGGTATTGGCGTAAGCGAAGAAGAGGAACGCAATTTATTCCAAAAATTCCAACGCGCCAAACGGGCGATGTTAGTGCATCCGGATGGTTCTGGTTTGGGGTTGTTTATCGCGCGAAAAATTGTGAAAGCGCATAATGGCGCGATTACACTTGAAAGTGCGGGGGTGGATAAGGGTACTACTTTTACCGTTACTATCCCGGCTATTCCGGTTATACCCGAGACCAAGGCCTTGGAAATTTTGGCCAAAAAATAAAAAAGCGTTTAATTTTTATTTTAAAAAAATATGAACAATAAAAAAGTAAAAATATTGTTAATTGAAGATGAGCCGATAATTACCAATATGTATGTGCTGAAATTTAAAGTGGAAGGATTGGATTTAATAACGGCCGATACTTTTGACAGTGGCCGTAAAATGGTTGCGGAAATAAAACCGGATTTATTATTGTTGGATTTGCAATTGGATGATAATAAAAGTGGCTTTGATATTTTAGCGGAGATGAAAAGTAATCCGGCCACAAAAAATATACCCGTGTATCTATTGTCCAATGTACGGGTGGCCGGCAATAAAGAAAAGGGCGTAGCGATGGGAGCGATTGATTTTATTTCCAAAGTGGATGTGCGGCCGGACGCGGTGGTGAAAATTGTTAAGGCGAAATTGGGGAGTATGTGATCGTCAAAACTATATTTGAATTTTATTTTTAAAGGAGGGAAAAAATATGAACCATAATTTTTGGTCAAAAAAGGTCATGATTTCCGTGGCTTTTTTTGTTGCGTTTTTATTCGCGCCATTGGTCATACAGGCGGCCATTATAATCCCCGACAATCAACCACCAACCCTGTCGCATACCTACGACCAAGCCAATCTTTATATCGATGAGCAGCCATATTCTTGGTATATTTCTTCCGTGCCGGATTTTAAAATGATTTATACCGACCAAGACAACGACGCGCCGCTGGATATCAATGTCGTTATTGATGGTGCCTCTTATCCAATGATCAGAAACGCCAGTGCGGATCAGTGTTGGTTAGGTTTTGGTCCCAATGGCGAAGAAAATTATTTAAATTGTGGTTATTATGGTGGCATAGAATATATTTTTACATCATCTCCCACTCTCGTACGCGGACATTATTCGTTTCATTTTGAAACCACCGACAGTTTTGGCAATAGCGCGCGCTTGCCCGCGAGTGGCGAATACGAAGTAAATGTAAAAAGCGATCCGGTTATTATTATTCCCGGCGTTATGGGAAGCGAACAAAAAAATGGTGAGTGGGTGATTGATCCTATTTTTCATACCTATGATAATTTGGTGGATACTTTCGTGGCTAATGGTTATCGCCTCGGCTATGATTTATTTACTTTCCCATATGAGTGGCGCCAGTCCAATGTGGACACGGCTTTTCAATTAAAAGAAAAAATTGATGAGGTAAAAGAAAATTGCCAGTGCGATAAAGTGGATTTGGTCGGACACTCTATGGGTGGATTAGTCGCGCGGCAATATATCCAATCTGATGATTATATTCAAGATGTCGACCAATTGATATTTTTAGGGACGCCGCATTTGGGGGCACCAGCATCGTATTTAACTTGGGAGGCGGAGGAGTTTGGAGTTAATATAGAAGACAACCTAAAAGAATCATTTTTTTCAAGAGAAGCTAAAAAATCCGGCTATATGGATATTTTTGATTATGTTCATCGTGAACCAATAGCATCAGCCCAAGAATTGTTACCGATTTATGATTATTTAAAAGACAAAAGCACCGGCCAAATGCGTGCATATCCCAATAATTATCCGGTTAATCCGTTTTTAGAAGAGTTAAACGCTAATATTGATCGATTATTTAATTCCGGCGTTTCAATTTTTAATATCGTTGGTAATTTAGACACAAGTAACACCATAAACACGATTCGGGTAGTTGATTCACCTATTAAGCCAGTGTGGGAAGATGGATTCCCTGATGGATATGATGGTACAACCGCTGATTTGGGGTTGGAATTAGGCGATGGAGATGATACGGTTCCTCTGCGCAGTAGTAGATATGTTAGTGCCTACAATAATGATTTACGCACGGTTGTTTATAATTCTGGGCATAGAAATTTACCAACCGAGGCGGAAAAAATAATCATAGGTCAGCTATCAGATATTAACGATCCGGTTGAAGTTAATCATTCTTATTTTCCCAATGTCAAAATTCTCCTCATCAAAATCCTCTCCCCAGCCGACATTGTCGTCATCGCCCCGGACGGTAAGCGCGTAGGTAAGGACTTTAATACCGGCGAAGAATTCAACGAAATTGAAGGTGCTTTTTATTCTGGTTTTGCTACAGACAACGAATACATTACCGTTCCAAACCCACTGGATGGCGAATATAAAATTCAAGCCCAAGGTACCGGTGATGGCGGAGAATACACGATTGTCGCTAGTTATGTCAGCGATAGCCAATCCGTAAGTAGTAATTACCAAAGCACAATTTTGTCAGACGAAATTGCCGATTTGGAGTTTATAGTAGACAATGCCGAGCCGTCTGTTTTAGAAGTAAAACCAGCTGGAGATACTATTTCGCCAATAGTAACTATTAATTCGCCTTTGGCACAGAATTATACTCGCGTGGACAGTTTGGCAGTTTCCGTTTCCAGCACCGACGCCGACTCTGGCATCCAGTCGCAGGTTTGGTCGTTAGATGGTAAAATAGTAGTCGTGGGCGAGCCAATTGATTTGTTCACCCAAAAATTAGGCAACCATATTTTTTTCGCTACCGCCACTGATTTCGCCGGCAATACCGCCACGGCTACGATCATTTATCAACTAATCGCCACCCCGTCCAGTACTATTGCCGACATTGAAAAAATGTTTATTTTGGGCTGGATAAAAAATTTGTCCACCAAAAATAGTTTAATAAACAAATTAAAAAACGCCATTCGTTTGGAAATGATAATTGAAACCATCAAAGCCAAACCACCAAAATTTCCCGCCCCTAGACGAGCGGAAAGAATTGAAAGGTTGACCCAAAGGATTGACAAAATTTTAGGGCTAAACTTTTTAAGAGAATTAACGAACAAACGCGACAAAGCCATTACCGCTCCGGCCTATGCCGTGCTATTAGAAGATCTTAACTGGTTATTAAATAATTAATTTAAATTTATGAATAAAGTAGTTAAAAATATTTTATTGTTGACGGCGGTGTTGGTTTTGGCTTATTTTAGTTCGTATAGTGTCGGGGAATTTTATGATAGTTTTTTTCATATTGGCGGGTATGTTGATATGACTGTTCTAATTGGTCTACCACTTGCCTACATTTTTTTTCTAATTTTTATTTTTACCATTTTTGGTGATAAAAATAAATATCTTTGGATTTTGTTCGGACTTTTGCCGGCGGCGTTATTTGAAATTTATTTTGAACGATTACATATTTATTTCCCTATTTTAATTGGCCTTGTCGGTTGGGGGTTAGGTGCTGGCTTAAACTGGGTTATAACCAAAAAATTCGCAAAGGCGTCAAAATTTTGATAGGATAATTTTTTTAATCATTATTTAAATATATATGCCACTCCAAAAATTAAACAAACAAGAAATCAGAAAAATAATCAAAATAGGGGATAGTTTTTCCGTCACTATTCCAATTGAAATTTTGCGCGTGTTGGGGTGGAAAGAAAAACAAAAAGTGACGGTGAAAAAGACGCGTGGTGGGTTTGTGGTTAGGGATTGGAAAAAATAAATTATAAATTATGCCTTTACATTTTAAATATAAGGCAGATAAAAAATATTTTGCCGATAAATTGACCGGCGGTGACGAAAAATTATTGGGGAGCAAGTACTGTGATTATTTTGATTTTCGCAGTTCGGCGATTAAAAGACAAGAATATAATTTGTTAAAACCAAAATTATTGCAAATACTTTTAAAGCGTTCAGGGGGTATTTGCGAGATTTGTAAAATTACCAAAGGTCAGCAGATAGATCATATTATTCCGGTGGCGAGCAATCAATTAAGTAAGAGTTTGCGGAAGATGAGACCAATGATGCAAAATGGAAAGCTGAAAAAAGTACCGTCAGAAAGTTACGGATCAAACCATATAAAAAATCTACAATTAGCGTGTCAGAAGTGTAATCGTAAAAAGTGGTATAAGTTTTAAAAAAATGCGTATTAGTATTTAAATACTAATATCCACCCACCAGCCACTCAGACACGCCCGCCCGATACGCCTGCCCGCCTCTGGCGGTGGTAGGCAAAAAGTAATTTTCAACACAAACGGACAGGGGGGGGGCTTGTCGCGAACAATTTTGCCACGACTTGGTCGGGGCAAACGGGTTCACGGTTTCCGCTTTTTCTTTCAGAAAAAAACAAACTTGTTTGTTGCCCCGTCCGCCGGACGGGGCGCGGAAACTCGATTATTGGCCAATAATATTTTTTTCAAAAAAGGTTCGCACGTCGTTCAGTGACTGCGACACATTAAAAAAGAAAGCATTTGCTTTCTTTTTTAATGTGTCGGGCTAGTGGGATTTGAACCCACGGCCTCGTGGTCCCGAACCACGCGCGCTACCAACTGCGCTATAGCCCGTTTGTTTATTTTGTATGTTATTTTTTTGCGTAATCAAGCCCCCGCCACAGGCGGGTGTCCCGTGCCAGAGGCAGGCGCAGCGCCTTTGGCGGACGATTTAAACGTTTCCAATTTTAGCACGACTAGTAGATAAAATCAAGCCCTCCCCAGTCGGGTTTTTTTTGCGATTAATTCCGTTCCTTTTTGCAGTAATAATCCCAAGCCGATAAAAAGAGCAAAATATAATATGGTCGCTAATCCGGCCGGCAGGTATTTATAAAATAAATCATAACGATACAAAAGTGGCCAGTGTATTAAGTAAATTTCGTAGGAGCATGATCCCAAAATTTCTAAAATTGTAAAACGCAACGGTAATATCATAAAAGCCAATAGTACCAGTAACGCCACTAAAACACAAATTTTTTCTTCATACCACCAGCCCGAGCCGATACGCAAATCAACCGCCACATACCAGCCAGTTATTAAAAGTGCGCTCGCCAAAAGTAACCGGGCGATAAACGTAGTTTTAGCAAAGCGCGAAAAATATTTTTTTGATTTAGCAACCGTGTTGTTTAGTAGTTTGGTATTAAGCAAATCGGCAAACGCCACGCCCACCGGGAAAGCCAAAATATGCCATTTCCACAGATGCAAAATATCTTGCAATTTTTCGTGGGGCGCTTGGACAAAATAATATCCTAAAAAAAATAAAATTAATGCCGAAATCCAGGGCGCGCGCCTGTTGAACACTAATGGAAATAATAAATAATAAGCGAAAATTAAAGTGATAAACCAAAGCGGGGAATTGATGTCGTTAAATAAATCGGCTGTTTGGAAAAAACCGAGAAAATTTTTGACAATCGCGTTAGTCGGATATTTGATCCCCAAAATCAGCCAATCAGCGATTAATAATATCACCATTGTCACCCACATCGGTACTAATATTTTTTTCAGTCGTTTTTTATAAAATTCAATTGTGGAGATTTCTTTTTTTAGTGCCGAAGCCGCCAAGCCAAAGCCGGACAAAAATAAAAATAAATCAACCCCGGCGCCGGCGAAAATTGAATAGGGGAATAGAAATTTCGTATTGGTCGATAAAAAATAGCCGATATGCGCCAAGACGATCGCGATAATCGCCACTCCTTTTAATTCGTTCGTCGTTGTGGTGGGGAATAAATCGCCATTATTTTTTCGAAATCGTAAAAATGCTATTAGCGCCACTAAAAAAATAATTCCAAAAATTAACGTTTGTTGTTCGGGGTTATTTACGGTAATTTGCATAGAAAAATTCGGCCCAGGCGCGGTAGCCGTTTTTATTAGGATGAAAATAATCCGGTGAATAAAAATTGTCGCCGGTTTTTTCTAAATTTTTATTGTAAGAATATAAATCAATAAATTCCACGGAATTGGCAGTGGCAATATTTTGAATTACCGTGTTAAATTTTTGTGTTTGGTAATTAAAATATTGGTAATGTGGCCAAAGTAAGGCCGGGTAGGCGCCTAAATGAGGTATACTCGCGACGATGATGCGGGCGGTTGTTTTGGCTTTTAGCTCTACGATAATTTTGTCTAAATTCTGCGCAAACATCGTCTTTTTTATTTTGTCCTGCAGATCATTAACCCCAATTAGGATAGTAATTAAATTTGGCTTAAACGCGATGGTTTTTTCAATTTGCCCACTGATTATGTTGTCGGCCTTTCCGCCCGGTATCCCCAAATTCATTAATTCAACTCTGTGTCCGTCAGCTGCTATTTTTTGTGATAGTTGATAAGGAAAACTGTCGGTCGGTTCATTGGTGCCGGTGCCGGCAGTCAAGCTGTCACCCAGAGCCACATATTTTATCGGTGGTCCAATTCCAATTTCGTAGTTGTAATTAATAGTGGGGTTAGTTTGAAAGTGATCAGTGATATAATTAAAAAAATGCGCGTAAGAGCGATTGAGATAAACACCAATGGCAATGACGACAATCAGAATAATTAATATGGATTTACGCCACATATTTATAGCCATTCTTTTTTGCGGAAGTAGGATAACATTATCACCATTATGACGAGCATTATGGCGGTGACTACAGCTGGGCCGTAGGAGGTATGCATCCCCGGTAAATTGGTGAAATTCATGCCATAAAAGCCGGCCAAAAACGACAAGGGCATGAAAATAGTGGTAATGACCGTCAGCACGCGCATGACCGAATTGGTGCGGTTAGACACACTGGATAAATATACATCTAATAGCCCCGATAAAATATCGCGGTAAGTTTCCACCGAATCGATCACTTGAATTAATCGTTCGTAAGAATCGCGCAAATAAATACGGGTGGATTTTTTAATTAAAGTTGATTCGCCTCGTTCCAAAATGCCGATAACTTCGCGTAGCGGCCAAATGGATTTACGAAAAGACAGTAGCCCTCGTTTTAAAGAGTGGATATGGTTTAAATTGCGACTCGTCGGATTGGTAATAATTTCTTGCTCCAGTTTCTCAATTTTTTCCGAGAAATATTCTAAAATTTTAAAATAATTTTCCACGACTGAATTAATTAGTTCGTAAGCAAGATAGTCGGTGTCCAAATGTCGAATACGCGTAGTGGGTTTACGGATTAACGCGCGCACCGGTTCAAAAGTATCGCCCACGACGTTTTGTTGAAAAGTGATTAGAAATTTATGCGACAATACCAAACTTACCTGTTCGCTCATAACTTTTTTGTGTTCTTCGTCAATGGTAAGCATACGAAAAACCACATAGATGTAGTCATCTAAAATTTCCACTTTGGGGCGTTGGTTGGGACCGGTAATGTCTTCTACGATAACCGGATGTAAATCAAATCCCAGTTGCAATTTTTCTAAAAATGCCAAAGGTGGCGTGCGGTCAATGTTAATCCAGGTAACGCTCGGAGTATTTTTGTAGGGGATACAATCATCAATGGACTTGACGCGTTTTTCTATGAAATTCTTAGCGTCGTAGTCAAACAGGTCGATGTTATTTTTTGGCGCGTTGTTTTTGGCGGTTGGCATATTTAGCGATTAGATTTGTAAACAATTATATTATACCACAAAAACACCTCTGTTGGCAGAGGTGTTTTTGTTTAAGTTGCATTGTTGGTTTTTTAACCATTATTCACACTATCCTCCGGCAAGCGGAACAGCCCTTCATCCAGCCGGCGTTGTTCCAAGAAATGCGCCGCGAACCCGACACTGCGGGCGAGGATGAATAGTGAATTAAAAAATCCGGAAGCGATTAGTTCGGACAATTCTTCTTTTTGGTAATTTTCTTTTTCTTGTAACAAATCCAACAGCACCGCTGCCAAAGCGCCGTCCACATTTAAAATCAAATTAGCTTTTTTGGCCAAAGTTATTTTGGCTACTCCTAACGCAAAATCCAAATGCGGGTGGAATTTTAATTTTTTCGCAAATTCCAAAATTAATTTTACCCGTTCATCCGGCTGGTGCGAACTGTATTTTTTATGGCCGATGCCGGCGATAATTTTTTTGGCGCTGGCAAAATTTTCTACGAAATTTGCGGCGGCTATTTTTTGATTTACCGCTGTGAACCAATTCAAGGCCGCTTCGTTAATCGCTCCGCCAAAACGGTCGCCAATGGTGAGTAGTCCGGCGCACAAGGCCGATACCAAATCCTTGCCCGCGCGCGCGGTAATCATCGTGTTGACCGCGCCAGACACATACGGCCCGTGGTCAATTAAAAGTTTTAGTGCCAAATCGGTAAATTGCGCCAATTCTTTTGATTTAGGTTTTTTACCAAGTAGTAAGGCGATGACCATTTCGGAATAACTCATGGTTTTTACAGCCGCGACCAATTCTTGTCCTAAAATTGTCGGACTACCGTTTTTATCACCGGAAATGCGACAGGTAAATAGCGAAGCGCGGCGGTCTGATAAATCAATTTGGGTTTGGGGTGGAGATTTTTGAGTCATAATATTTTTAGTAATTAAATTTAAAAATTGAGCAAATGATTTTCCTACGAGCGCGCCGGCATCAGTAAGGGCTTCGGCTTTGGCCACGGCGGTTTCGGCCCCGCGTTGCGCCAACGCTTTGGCATGGCCAAATTGGGGTGGTTCTTTAAAGACCGCGGACACACTGCCGGCGATGTAGGCGATAACGGGCTTAGTAATGATTTTCTTTTTTAATAATTCGGCTAGTTCGTATTCATCATATCCGCCTAATTCGCCGAAGTAAACAATTTGTTTAGTGTTGGGGTCATTTTCCGCGGCCAAAAATGCTTCTTTGGGAGTAAGCACCGGAAAGCGATCACCACCAAACGCCACGGCAAACGAGAGGGGAATGTTGGCGTGGGCGAGTAAGTTGATAATTTCGTTGCTCATACCGCCGGACGAACACAACACCGCGGTCGCGCCCGTGTCAAATAATTTCGCCGATAATAACTGGCGATGGTCTACGCCCCCGATCGGGCCGATTTTTAAATGATTGGGGATTAAAATGCCCACACTGGCCGGACCGGTGATGGTGATGTTTTTGGTTTTGGCTAATTTGTCCATTTCCAAAGAATGTTTTTCCGGCACATTTTCGGCAAATAGTACGGCTGTTTTTAAATTGGGATAAGCTGATATGGCCGCGCGCATAGAGGCGAGCGTGCGTCTACCGGAATTGACGTTGATTAAGCCGTTGATAGTGGCGTTAATTTTTATATCATGACTTAAATCATGATATACCGGAATTAAGATTTCACGTTTCCCAAAGAAAAATTTCTCAAATTTTTTACCGGTGCCGATAATTGCTTTAAGTGTCGGCTCGGTTCGGCCACAATAAAAATCAAAATCCAACATTGACTGCAAAATCGGCCGGTGATTACCAAGCGCGATTATTTGCGGTTCTAATTTTCGCAGTTGTTGAATATTTAGCATAAGGCCAGTTCCACGATTTTTTGTAAAGGCAATTCCGGTCCGTAAACACCGCCGTCAAAATTATTGTCATTTAAAAATTTTTGCATACTGGCCAGACCCTCGGTCTGCCCCGGTCCGCCCCGGCGCACAAAAATTTTCGTGGACATTTTTTGTAAAGTAATTTTATTTTTTTCAAGCGCGCGAATAATACCGCGAAAAGTGGCACGCACATCAGTAAAATTCGCCACGCCACCGCCGATAATTAAAATTTTTCGTTTAGCGCGGGATTTTTTGAGTAAAGAAATAATTTCCAGAGTGTATAAATATGTCTCTTCTTCGCTCGGGTTGCCACTGTATTCGCCGTAATTGGCGAGCTCATTTGCCGCGCCTAAATTGGCTACCTCGTCCGCCACCACTAAACTGGCACCGCCTCCGGATAAAAGCAAAAAGATTGAGCCATTGGGGTTGATAACTGCAAGCGACAAAGCCGCCGGGCTGTTATCTTTCAAAATTTTAACGGTTTTTTCTTCGGTAGTTTTAAGCGCCATGGCGACGATGTCTTTTTCGCCCCAAGTGCCACTTACAAAAAATTCTCCGGCACTATCCACAGTCGCAGCTAAATCCAAAAAATATGGAGTTTCATTTTTTACCACGAGCGGATTTATTTCTAAAAAAGAAAAACAAAGTTCGTCAAATGTTTGGCGGATTTTTTGGAGCATGTCCGGCGATAATCCGGTTAATTTTTCCAAAGCCGAATAATTTTTGGGTTCTAAAATAAATGTTTTGATTGAGTCCGGATTGTCTTCAATATCAATCCCGCCTTTATCTGACACACTGGCGACAATACCATCGCGCTGGCGCTCCAAAGAAAAATATTTTTCCTCGTTGGGCTTATGTGGTAAAAATTCTTCTACCAAAAAATTATCAAATTTTTTTAATTTTAATTTTTTCAACGCCGCTGGAATTTCGGCCGGACTGATATTTAAAACTACCAACCCATTTTTCATCCGTTTTTTAACTCCTTGGTCAACTTTCACCACGTAAGTTTTATTTTTAGGCAATGACGCGACTAATTTTTTTAAATCCGTATTTTCATCAATTCTAATACCGCGATAGGGGAGAGGTAGCGCTTTTGATATTATGGTTTTGGCTGAATGTTCGTAAAGTTTGACGCGAGGCATAAAAAATTACCCAGAAGTTTAATTTTGGTCGGGCTGGCGGGATTTGAACCCGCGACCTCATGCACCCCATGCATGCGCGCTACCAAACTACGCTACAGCCCGTCTGTGCTTTATAAAATACCATATTTTACCTCTAAAATCAAGTGCGCCTCAGGCCATTGGCTTTTTATTGTTTTTATGTTAAAATAACTCTGTTATGAACATTGACGCGCCCGTTCAAATACCGCTCTTTAAACGGTTATTTGATGTTATTTTTTCTATCTTTTTTCTGATCTTACTCGCGCCTTTTCTAATGGTGGCTTATATTTTGTCAGTCATTGAAAAAATCTTTGATGGCGCAGCGCGCGGTCCTTGGTTATACTGCGAGAAAAGAATTTCCGCCGGCAAACCATTTGATTTTTACAAAATTCGCACCTGTCACTTATCGGCTTATGAGCAATGTCGTCGGGAGTTTGGTAGCATCCATACCGCTTTTGTAGAAAATGATAAAAATTTTACTCGGGTTGGCAGAATTTTAAAACGGGTTTACTTGGACGAAGCACCGCAACTTTTTAATGTATTGATCGGCGATATGAGTTTGGTTGGTCCGCGTCCCAAGCCACCGGTTGAATATGAAGAATGTTTGCGCGCTGGTAATTTAACAAAAAAATATTTAACCGCCGGCTTGACCGGAATTTTTCAAAGTTATAAAGGGCATTGGCCAGCTGGAATTGGCGATAAAGAAATGGACGGCGAATATTACGAATTATGTCGAACCGGTAGCGGTCTAAAAATCGTTTGGAATGACTGTAAAATTATCGCCCGCACTATAAAAGTAATTTTAGAACATAAAGGTATATAAACCACGAATTTTATTCACGAATTAAATATAAGCAATTTATTATATGAATATCAAAAGTTTTTTTAAGGACGCAATCAAAAAAGACGCTTCGGATTTACATTTGATTGGTGGCGAATTGCCGATGTTGCGTTTGGAAGGTGAATTGTCGGCTTTGGATGAAAAGCCATTGAATAATACGGAATTGACAACGGCGATTAAGGCCATGTTGTCCAAAGAGCAATGGACGCGTTATGAGAATGATTTGGAATTGGATTTTGGGTATGAACAGGATGGCACGCGGTTTCGCGTTAATTTGCATCAGCAGGAAGAAAAGATTGGTTTGTCCGCGCGTTTGATTCCGGAAGAAATTCCCACGCCGAAAGATTTACATTTTGAACCGGCCTTGGCGCAAGTGCCGGAATTTTTAGATGGTTTGGTTCTGGTAACCGGACCGACCGGTTGTGGTAAATCCACGACCCTCGCGTCCATTGTGGAAGAAATAAATAAAAATCGCAAAGCGCATATTATGACCATTGAAGATCCGATTGAATTTGTGTTTAAAGATAAAAAATGTTTGATTGAACAACGCGAGGTGGGTACGGATACTAAATCATTTGCCGAGGCATTAAAACATGTTTTACGGCAAGACCCGAATGTGATTTTGGTGGGCGAAATGCGCGACCCCGAGACCATCGCGACGGTTTTGACCGCGGCCGAGACCGGGCATTTGGTTTTGTCAACTTTGCACACGAGTAGCGCGGCCGAGGCCGTGGAGCGTATTGTGGATGTGTTTGATGGTTCGCGCCAGAAGCAGGTGTTAATTCAGTTGGGGAGCGTGTTGCGCATGATTGTGGCACAAGAATTATTGCCGGCCAAAGACGGTGGGCGGGTACCGGCGCGCGAAATTTTGATAAATACCCCGGCCGTGGCTAATATGATTAAAGAAAATAATGTGAGTCAAATTAAATCCGCGATTCAGACCGGCGGTAAAGAAGGGATGATCACGATGGAAAATTCGTTGAAGCAGTTGGTAAAAGAAGGGTGGATTACGAGTGAGACGGCGGAGAAAAGGAGCGGGAGAGCGAGGCGGGTGTAATGTCAAATTTCCAATTTCCAATGTCAAATCAAATCCAAAATCAAAATATCAAATTTGACATTTTGGCTTTGACATTATTTTGGAAATTGGAAATTTGGATTTTGAAATTAATATGTCTGATATCACAAAAATCTTTAAAATAATTGATAAAGTTGCCAAACAAAACAAAACCCAGATTTATGTGGTGGGCGGTTTTGTGCGCGATTTTTTATTAGGCCGAGAGCAAAAAAAAGACATTGATTTTGTGGTAGAAGGCAGTGGTTTGGAATTTGCGAAAAAATTTGATGAAGAATTTAAGCAGGAGAGCTTGACTGGCATAGCCGAAGGCGACGCCGGTGGAAGCTTGGTGGAATTTCCGGATTTTGATACGGCGCGTTATTGTTTGGGCGATGGCGAAAATCAAATTGTTTTGGAATTTGCCGGCGCGCGCAGTGAAAGTTATCATGCTACTTCGCGTAAACCAAAAGTGGAGACAGCCACGTTGGCAGAGGATTTAAAACGGCGTGATTTTACGGTGAATGCCATGGCCGTGCCGGTGAAAGTTTTTGCGGTGGCCAAAGCGCCTACCGTCGCTACCATTAAGAAAAATATAATTGACCCATTCAACGGCCAAAAAGATTTGGCAGACAAAATTTTACGCACACCGCTCGCGCCGGATGAGACATTTTCTGATGACCCACTGCGTATGATGCGCGCTATCAGGTTTGCCGGACAATTGGAATTTGGGATTGAAAGTAAAACTTTGAAATCAATTTTTGAAAATCGCGCGCGACTAAAAATAATTTCGGCTGAACGCGTCCAAGAAGAATTATTAAAAATGTTAGCCGTGCGCCAGCCGTCGGTGTGTTTGGCGTTAATGTTTCAAACTCGTCTGTTGGATTTGGTTTTGCCTGAAGTGGCCGTGCTTGACGGCGTGGAAGAAGTTTTTGGCCATCTACACAAAAATATTTTAACTCATACTTTTAAAGTAGTGGACAATATTGCCGAGCGTTCGGAAAAAGTTAATTTGCGTTTGGCCGGGCTTTTGCACGACATTGGTAAACCGGGTACGAAAAAATTTGTCAAAGGCATTGGTTGGACTTTTTATCAGCATGATCATTTTGGTAAAAAATTAGTCCATGGTTTGGCGCGGCGTTTGCGTTTTTCTACTGATTTGACAAAATATCTTGCCAAATTGGTGCGTTGGCATTTACAGCCCATCGCGCTGATGGATGATGGTATTTCCGACTCGGCTGTGCGGCGCCTTGTGGTAAATTTGGATGAAGAACTAGAAGATTTATTGATTTTAGGGGTGTCGGATATTACGACTGGTAATCCCCATAAATTAACCAAGCGTCAAGGCAATTATATTCATCTGCGCGCAAAAATTGACGAGTTATCTGAAAAAGATAAATTGCGCGCGTTCCAGTCGCCGTTTCGTGGTGATGAAATTATGATTGCGTGTAAATTAAAACCCGGACCGACCGTTGGCAGAATTAAAGACGCGCTGGAAGAGGCAATTTTGGATGGAAAAGTGCCGAATGAGCACGATGCTGTCGCTGAATATTTCGAGAAGATTAAAAGTGAATATTTAAAAAATGCGCAGGAGTGGGAGATGTTAAAATGAAAAATGTAAATATCAAAAATCAAAATGACAAATTAAAATGTAAAATTTTATGACTAAAAAAAGTAAATATATAATTATTGGTGCGATAACTTTAGTTTTGGTTGTAGGATTTTTTATATATCGTTCCAAGCAATCCGCCGTGCCTCAATACGAAACCGTCAAAGTAGAACGCGGTAATTTGGAGCAAACCGTGGAAGCCACCGGTAAAGTGGAATCGGCTACGGATTTGGCTTTGAAATTTGAAATTGGCGGAATTGTGGATGCGGCGAATGTTCAAGAGGGTGATATTGTGAAAGTGGGAACAATGCTCGCTAATTTGCGTTTGGCCGAATTAAACGCCGGCGTGGCGCAGGCGAGCGCGAATTTAAATCAAAAATTAGTGGGTTTGTCGGACGCGGATAAAAAATATTATCAAGCGGCGGTGGATAGCGCGCGGTCGGCTTATGAGCAAAGTAAAACCGATGCCGAGGCGAGCGTTACGGCGGCACAAGCAGTGGTAGATACCGCGCAGAATAATTTGAAATTAGTCGAGGGTGGTGACAATAATCAAATTGTGGATAGCGCTTATGCTGGAGCGGTGGCGTCGCTTCAAACCGCGCTGTCTAACATTGAAAATGGTTTAACGCAATCCGATAATATTTTGGGTATTGACAATACTTTGGGTAATGATAGTTTTGAAAGTTATTTGTCGGTCTTGGATAGTTCAAAATTATCATTTGCCAAAACCGCTTACGCTGTTGCTCGTCAAGGCCGTGATAATGTGAAAAATAAAATTTTGGTTTTAACAACCGTGTCGGCTCATGCTGATATTGACGCGGCGTTACTTTTAGCCGAAGATGCTTTGGCCAAGGACATTTCTTTGTTGGCACTCGTTGGCGATGTTTTGAATTTTACGCCACCTTTGGGCGCGCTTACTCAAACAATTTTAGATGGCCACAAAACCACCATTGACGCGACGCGCACGGCCGTTAACACTCAATATACTAACACTATTGCCAAAAAGCAGGCATTGTTGGACGCAAAAAATAGTTATTCCACTTATTTGGTTGCTTATGATAAAGCGGTGAAAGATTTGGCAACTGCTAAAGCCAATGCGATAAATTCGGTGGCATATAAACAAGCGGCGTATGATCAAGCGCAAGCGAATTATGACAGCAAAATAAATCCACCACGCGAAGTGGATGTGGCCGCGCTTCGAGCCGCGCTTTCGTCCGCTGTCGCCAGTCGCGATAAAGCAATTATTCGCGCGCCGATTGCTGGCATCGTGACGAAAATTAATAAGAAAAAAGGTGAATTTATTACCGGCGCGGATACGATGATTCAACTGCTCGCGCCTAATTACCAAATTGAAGTGGATATTCCGGAGACCGATATTTCCAAATTACAATTAAATGACAACGCGGAAATTACTTTGGATGCGTTTGGAAACGATGTTAAATTTTCCGGAAAGATTATCAATCTGGAGCCAGCATCAACGGTTATTCAAGATGTGGTTTATTACAAAGTGACGGTAACGTTGGATGCGAGCGATAATATAATGGGGACCGCCGCCGTTCCGTTTGTCGGAACTAAGGCGGTCAAGGCGGGAATGACCGCGAATGTAAAAATTACTACTGACAAAAAAGAAAATGTTTTGTTTGTACCGAGCCGCGCGATTAAATCCAATGGTGAGAAAAAAGTAAAAGTGTTAAATAATGGCGAGGTGAGCGAAGTGACTGTTGAAATTGGGTTAAAAGCCGATGGCGGTAAAACAGAAATTTTGTTGGGGTTAAGTGATGGGCAAGATGTGGTGGTGAGTGTGAAAGCGCCGTGAGGTTTTTTGGCAATTTATTTTTTATCTATGATAAATACAAGTGAGGCAAAAGGATACCGGCCGAAAGAATATCAAAATTTTGATGATTTAAGATTTGTTTGTGATGATGATGACCCTAATGCAGTTGTAATAAATATAAGACCAAGTTTATCAGATGACGAGTTGGAAAGGGCGATCATAACAGCGTTAAAGGTTAAGCTGGCTGGGGAGTGCTGGTGGTTAAGTGATAAGATAAAAAATGAACTAGGTCTACCTAAAGAACAGACAACAATTACAGCTCGTATTGGAGAAGCCGACACCATAGAAGTTGATGTATATAATTTTGGCGAGTCCCTATCTGATCAGCACAAAGCACAAATAGTAAATATTATCATGACTGCCGCTAGAATAAATAATGGAGAAATAATCAAAAAAGTAAAATACATATTTATAGGAAAAACAGACAAACAAAATGAGCTCACTGGGGAATTGACAAGTGGTGAGGCAACATTAAGGAATAATTATCAAGCAATACAAATTTACCCACATGGCTTGAGACAAGATAAACACCGCACCGGGCTTCCCTCAAGTTTTGAGGCGACGGTTGCTCACGAAATTGGACATGTTTTTGGGGATAAACTTTTGGCTGATTGGGAAAATGAATTTGGTTGGAAAAAAGTTGAGCAGGCAGTAATTGCTCCTGGTGGGCGCGCCATCCAAAAAACTACCAGTCAACCCTGTGTATCTGATTATGCAGCATTTGATCCAGCGGAAGATTTATCTGACAGTGTGGCGGTTTACCTTTTGGATCCAGAGGTACTTAAACGAATCCATCCAGGCAAATTTAAATTTTTAGAGGCACATCTACCAATATTATCAGAAGTTGTTCATGTTAAAAGCGAAAATAAAAGTGGCGTAGATATCAAGCTGCCATCCATAGACAACACTGTAAAATACAAAGTGACAAGAAAAAAAATAATGTAAAAAAATATGTCACTTATCCAAATCCAAAACCTAAAAAAGCAATACGAAAACGAAGGCGTGGTAACGCCTGTTTTGGCCGGTTTGAATTTTCAAATTGAGCGCGGGGAGTTTGTGGCGATTATGGGGCCGTCGGGCTCGGGTAAATCCACCCTGATGCACATTTTGGGTTTTTTGGATAAATTATCATCGGGAAAATATATTTTTGATGGGCGTGATGTTAGTAGTTTAACCGATGACGAATTAGCGCAGATGCGAAGTAAGTCGGTTGGTTTTGTTTTTCAAGCGTTTAATTTATTGCCCCGCACGACCGTATTGGAAAATGTAATGTTACCGCTCGTGTATGCTAAATATTCCGAAAGTGAACGCAAACAAAAAGCGACCGCGGCGTTAGAGTCGGTTGGTTTGGCACATCGTTTAGAATATTTTACCAATCAATTATCCGGCGGTGAAAAACAACGCGTGGCCATCGCGCGCGCGCTTGTCAACGAACCATCCGTAATTTTTGCCGATGAACCGACCGGTAATTTGGATTCTAAATCCGGTTTACAAGTGATGAAAATTTTGCAGGATTTAAACGATAAAGGCAACACCATAATTTTGGTCACGCACGAACAATACACCGCCGCTCACGCCAAGCGGGCGATTAAATTAAAAGATGGCGAAATTGTGGAAGACGCGCTGATAACTAATCGCCAAATTGCGGCCGGCGCGACGGATTTGAAAAAGTGATTATGCACCTCCTCGACAACATCCACGCCATCTGGCGAGTATTGGGCCGGAATAAAATTCGGTCATTTTTAACTATGCTTGGGGTGATAATTGGTGTGATGTCGGTGATAATTGTTTTGTCAGCCGGTGCGGGCGCGCAGGGGATGATTTTAAATCAAGTAAAAAGTTTGGGTTCGGATTTAATTGGTGTGCTTCCGGGCGCGTCTGATGAAAAAGGCCCACCGGCGTCAGCGATGGGAATTGTGGTTACGACTTTGAAAGACAGTGATATCCGCGAATTAATTCGGAGCGGTTCGGCGCACGTTGTTGCCGGCACCGGCTATGTCAAAGGCACTGATACGATTGTTTGGGGTGACAATCAAACCGACACCAGTTTTACCGGCGTTAACGCGTCTATTGTGGAAGTGGAAAATGCCAAAGTTGAAAATGGGAGATTTTTTACCGAAGAAGAAGAGCGTAGTATGGCGCGCGTGGCCGTGTTAGGCAGTACGGTGGCCAAAGAATTATTTGGCGAAGAAGATCCGGTGGGCGCGCAAATTAAAATAAAAAAATCCTCGTTTAATGTTATTGGTGTGATGAAAACACGCGGTGTGTCTGGTTTTCAAAATCAAGATGACCAAATTTTTGTGCCACTTAATACCGCGCAAAAATTATTATTGGGCATTGATTATATTAGCTTCGCGCGTTTAAAAGTGGATAATCCGGACAATGTTGACGCGGCGATGGAAGACGCGCGGATATTTTTACGCGAACGCCACAAAATTGACCGGCCGGAAGAGGATGATTTTTCGGTGCGATCAATGGCGCAGGGTTTGGAAGCAATTACGCAAATTACCAACGCTTTAAAATTATTTTTAGCAGCCGTGGCGGCGATTGCGCTTGTCGTGGGTGGCGTTGGGATTATGAATATCATGCTCGCGGCGGTGCAAGAACGCACGCGTGAAATTGGTTTGCGCAAAGCCGTTGGGGCGACCAATCGTAATATTATTGAACAATTTTTAGTTGAGACCGTGATGATAACTTTTATTGGTGGCGTGATCGGAATTATTTCTGGTATTTTTATTTCTTATATAATTTCACTGGTGGTGCGTTCGCTTGGCTATGACTGGGATTTTATTATTAGTATCCCGTCGATTGTCTTGGGTTGTGTGGTATCGGTTGGGATCGGAATGTTGTTTGGGATTGTGCCGGCGCGGAAGGCGGCAAAATTAAATCCTATTGAAGCGCTTAGGTACGAATAAATACTAAACTCTAAACCCTAAATTCTAAACAAGTTCAAATGTCTGAAATACAAAATCCAAAACCGGTGTTTGATTTACACGATAGAATATTTAAATTTGCTTATAATACAAAATTATTTGTAAAAAAATTACCAAGAAATATATCAAATATAGAATATGCCAAGCAATTAATTCGTTCGTCAGGTTCGGTTGCTGCGAATTATATTGAAGCAAGTGAGTCGTTAAGTAAAAAGGATTTTGTAATGAGAATTAAGATTTGTCGCAAAGAAGCAAAAGAATCAGTTTTGTGGTTGAGATTAGTGGACGCGTTAACAATACACGAAGCGGAAAGAAAAATTTTAATTGATGAAGCAACACAGCTTATGAAAATATTTGGCGCAATTATTTCGAAAATTTGAACATTTATTATTTGTATTTTGGGTTTGTTTAGAATTTAGGGTTTAGTATTTAGAGTTTAAACATGAATTTTACTCCCATCAAATTAGCTATCACTGCCCTTAAATCTCAAAAGACCAGAACCGTCTTGACTGTTTTGGGTTTAAGCATCGGCATCGCGGTCGTCATCGCCATTATGGCCGCCGGGCGGGGATTGGATCGAATGGTAATGTCGCAATTGGAAACTTTTTCGCCGGACACGATTAGCATTGAAGTAAAAGTGCCGGCCACGAAAAAAACTTCCAGTGATAATGCTTTTGGTCAGAGCACCGGTATTAATATTACCACTTTAAAAAATCATGATTTGGAAGATGTGCGTAATCACCACAATATTGTTGCGGCGTATGGTTGGGCAATGGGGCAGGCGGCGATTAAATACGAAGACCAAACCAAAATTTCACTACTCATGGGCGAAGGATATAATTTACAAGAAGTGGAAAAATTGGATTTGTCGGACGGGAGAATGTTTACGAAAGAAGAAGAGGAGTCGCTCGCGCAAGTCGCTGTTTTGGGCCCAGTGTTAAAAGAGGAATTATTTGGCGACAGCGATGCGGTGGGTCAAACTATATATATGAAGGGAAAAGCGTTTCGGGTGTTGGGCGTTACTGTTAAGCGGGGCGCGTCTTTTGGGATGGATATGGACAATATGGCCATTGTGCCGGTAACAACTTTGCAAAAGAAAATTTTAGGCGTGGATTATTTTCGCTCTATAATTGCCAAAGTAAAAGACCGCTCGGCCATGGCAGCGACCGTTACGGATTTGGAAGAAATTATTCGCGACAATCACGATATTACTGATCCGAATAAAGATGATTTTGCCGTTAACACGATGAAAGAGGCGGCGGATATTTTGGGCTCGGTCGTGAACGGAATTACGATGTTGCTCGTGGCGCTCGTGTGCGTGTCGCTTCTGGTTGGTGGGGTGGGGATTATGAATATAATGTATGTGTCGGTTACCGAACGGACTTTTGAAATTGGTTTGAGGAAGGCCTTAGGGGCGACTAACTCAGATATTTTGCGACAATTTTTAAGTGAGGCAGTGCTTTTAACTTTGGGCGGGGGACTCGTGGGAATAATTTTAGGCGCGATTTTTGCCCTTGTAATTTATTTGATTGCGGTCTATTATAACTTCGTCTGGGCGTATGTTATCCCCATTCAATCAATAATTTTGGCCGTTGGGTTTTCGGCGGTCATTGGATTATTTTTTGGCCTTTACCCAGCAAAGAAAGCCGCCGGTTTGGATCCGGTGACGGCGCTTAGAAAAGAATAAATAAATATTTTTTATATGTCAGAACGACATTGGCCGCATGATATTTCCGATGAAGAATTGCATACTGTTTTTACAGGAGAACACAGCGAAAAGGGGTTATCAGAACCACCTTATCAATATGATCGAACAGAGGGCGACGAGCATACCAGTAGATTAGATGTGGCGGCATTACATGAACAATCATTTATTGAATATATTAGACAGCGTTTATCAGAAAAAGAATTTCAGAATAGAAAATTCAGAGTGTTAGATATGGGTGGTGGTGCCGGCTTATATGCTGATCAACTAAGAACCGAGTTTGGGGACAGAATAAAAGTTTTTACCACCGGTTTACGTAAAAAAATAGCGAAAAACTATCGTCGTAATAGAAATTTAAAAAATTTATCAAAAGATGATCTTAAATGGCGATCAATTTTAGAATTAAAACACCAAGATGAGCAAGGCCACCCGACAGAAGAGTTTGATTTAATAGTAAATACTTGGGGTGAATTTCCGTATGTTTTTGAGGATAGTAGTACCGGTCTTCTTAACACGGATAATCTTGAACGCAAACTGAACTCATTTTTTGGTATGATAATAAGCAAATTACATCAGGGTGGTTTGGCTAGCATATTTCCTGTTTCAACACAGCACAGTGTTTATGTGAGTAAGGAACTGGAAAAATTAAAGAGTGTTTATAATTTTCAATATACATTTGTCCCTCGTCCATTCATGGGATCGGGAATTGCAACGCGTTCATCAGTTCGTACACGATATTGTTTAAAAATTAAAAAATTGAATAGCGGTAGTGAGGGTGATACAAATAGTTAATTTTAAATTTCCCATGACCGACACGCAATCAATCAAAGATAAATTGGACATAGTCACGCTCATTGGCGAATATCTGCCGATTTAAAAGGCCGGTATCTATTGGAAAGCGTGCTGTCCGTTTCATAAGGAAAAAATTCTCATATAAATCTAAAATTAAATTATGCCAAATCAATCACAAATATTCAATCGTGTTGTTAGCGATCAAGAGGTTTGGGATTTTAACGTTTTCGCCGACGGTATTTATTTGATTACCATTCAAGCTAAAGCGAAAAATTGGCGGCAGAATTTTAAACGTTTATTCAGCGATGATGATTTGGCTGTGCAGGTTGACGATTATTTATTTACGGAATTATCAGGTAAAAAGCGCGAGTTTAAAGGACCAGGGACTTGGAATGGCAATGAATTAAAAAATTCCAGCAAGTCGGTTATTATTTTACTACCGCTTAAGGCTGGCGCCCATAAATTGCGATTTTGGGTAGATGAAGCGCCGATGTTGGAGAATATTTCTGTTGAGGAGATGAATCCTGACATAAAAGAAAAATTAGTTTTGTCATTGTCACACGACGCGTCGGCGATTGACTTTATTTATAAGAATATTGAAATTGAAAATTTAGAAGTAAAATATAACGATAATACTCACAGTCAAAAATCAATTGAAACTAAAACTGACACTGACACTATCATGATTACGATAAAGCGGCCACAAGATAAAAAGGTGGAATCTGTGATTGTGCAATTTAAATCTACCATTGAAATGAACTATAAAATTGGTCGGATTAAATTATATCAGGATATTATTTTGTCTTCATCAGTCAATTTACGTTCGCAACCAGATGATGAATCGAAAATTTTAGAAAGTTTAGCAGATGGTGAACAGATTAACATTTTAGAGGAGGTGGTCATTGGAAAATTTATCGCGGGCAAATCTTATGTTTGGCATAAAGTGGGGGCGCACGGCAAAATTGGCTATGTTTTGTCTTCGTTTGTGGAAATCCAAGGTCAAGAAAGAGAAAAAATAATTGAGTTGATTAAATTTTGGGCGCAAAAATTAAATATTGAAAGTTCGTATGTTTTGGCTTTGGCCGGTTGCGAATCGCGCTATAAAGTGTATGCCACCGGCGGTCCGGCATCCGATGATCGTTTGGGTCGTGGCATATTTCAACTAACTAATCAGCTAAAGATTGATTTGAATGACGATAGCAAACCATTTTACTCGCCCATATCTGACCTGTTTAATGCCAACCAAAATGTCGCCGCTGGCGTAAGTTATTTTAAATGGTTAAATACTACGAAATACAAAAAAAGCACTGAGAGTTTTAAAAAATCTGTAGTTGCTTATAACGCCGGGACAGGCAATGTGCCTGTGGTCGGCAAGTTGAATTTAAAAAATTACGAGCAACAAACACAGAATTTAGTTAGTTGTGTTTTGGAAAATAGTCAGAAGAAAAAGTGGGGGAATATTTGGTGGCCGATTTTGTTGTTTGTTATTGGGTTTTTTTTAGCGGCGCATGGTTTTGTGACTAAATTAAATTATGCTTCAGCACAAAACGATATTACTATTGACGCAATATCAAATTTCGAGCCAGATCGATCTATAAGAATTAGTAGCGCAACCTCCAGTGTTGATGGAATGGTATATTTTTTAGCGAACACTTCCTTTGATTGTGGCGCGCAAAACTGTCATAGTGTTTTATTTCAATTAGATACAAAGTCCGGTCAGATTCGTAAAATTATGGATGATGTTTTTGGCGCGGCGGTGGATTTGTTTCCTAGTCCGGATGGGCGATATTTGGCGCTGGTGGCGTTGGTGCACGGCGGAGTTTGCAATAGTGGCGTGTATTATGATATTATCGACATTCAATCGTTGACGAATTTGGCTATTTCCGGTTATCATTCTGGGCGATATACTGCGGAATATGTAGGAGATAATAAATGGCAAAATAACAATGCATTTTCTTTTTCACTTACGCAGGTTAATTGTACTGGCACGCAACGAGGCACTAGAAAAGGTGAATATGTTTATAACATGGATGAAGCGAAATTACTTATGCGAATGGAACAATTTGGCCCAGAGAACAATGGATGAGTGAAGAGATTTCGCAATTAAAATTATTATGACCGACACGCAATCAATCAAAGATAAATTGGACATTGTCACGCTCATTGGCGAATATCTGCCTTTAAAAAAGGCGGGTATATATTGGAAGGCGTGCTGTCCGTTTCATAAGGAAAAAACCCCGTCGTTTATGGTAAACGCTGAACGGCAATTTTGGCATTGTTTTGGGTGCTCTAAATCAGGGGATATATTTTCTTTCGCGCAAGAAATGGAGGGGCTGGATTTTCCCGAGGCGTTGAAACTATTGGCGGATCGAGCGGGCGTAAAATTAGATAATAATTTTCAAAGTGAAGTTAATAAAAGTCAGAAAAATCGGATTTTGGAAGTTAATGCCAAGGCCGCATATTTTTATCATCGATTTTTGTTAGACATGCCGGCGTCAAAAGAAGCGCGCGAATATTTGGAGCGACGGCAATTAAAAACGGAAACAATCGCGGATTGGCAAGTTGGATATATTCCTGATCAATGGGATTTGTTAACGCAATATTTATTAAAAAAAGGAATTGGAATTGATGATATGGTGGCGGCTGGGCTCACAATTAAAAAAGACCCGTCTTCGCCTTCGGCTACGCCGGGCAAGCCCGTTTTGGTAAATAACTTAGCCAGATATTATGACCGCTTTCGTGATCGGATTATGTTTCCAATTTGGAATGTGCACGGTGATGTGGTTGGTTTTACCGGACGGCAATTGCATGAAAATTTGGAAGCGGGTGGAAAATATGTCAATACTCCGCAAACTTTGGTATATGATAAATCGCGCGTGTTGTATGGGTTGAATAAAGCGAAAACGGAAATTAAGTCAAAAGATTTGGTGGTGATGGTGGAAGGGCAAATGGATGTGATTGCCTGTCATCAGGCTGGAATGAAAAATGTGGTGGCGGCTTCGGGAACGGCATTTAAGCTTGAAACGGATGATACTTTATCTGAATCGGAACAACAAAGAAGTAATCAATTTGGACTAATTAAGAGGTATACAAATAATATAAAAATGGCATTTGATGCTGATGGCGCCGGAGTTAATGCGGTGAAGAGAGTTGTTGGGGTGGCTATTAAAGAGGGTTTAAATGTTGGTATTATAAAAATTCCTGAAGGCGCAGGAAAGGATGCAGATGAGTGTTTGAAAAAAAATCCAGATGTTTGGTTTATGGCAGTAAAGAATGCGCGTGAAATCATGGAATGGCTTTTTGATATGGTTTTGGTTGGAAAAAATTTATCATCACCAAAAGACAAGCAAACAGTTGCTGATGATTTTTTATCATTCGTTGGTCTGATTCCTTATTCAATCATACGTGATCATTGGTTAAAATTAATAGCTGAAAAGCTTGATACTAATATTGTGGTTATGAAAGAAAATCTTGTAGATTTGCAAAAGAGAACGCGCTTACCTCAATCAAAAAAAGATGTCACAACCACTATTAAACCAGTTATTACTGATAGTTTTGAACGTCGTCGCGAACGTTGTGTGTTAGCAGTTTTGAAATATCCCGCCTTGTTTTCTTGTATAACAGATATCTTGCCAGTTGGGGCATATGCCGGTTCTGGTGCGGAACCGCTTTACGAATGGCTAAAAAACCAGTATAATATAAACGCGAATATCAAGAAGGCGTCTGATTTGACTTTGACGGCCGATTTTGATATAAACCCTTGGCAAATGCGGGCTGAACTCGAGTTTGTGGATTATGATGAAGAGCGGGCGAAAGAGGAAGTGTTGGCGCTCGTGCGAGAAATTAAAGATGAATGGCTAAAAAGACGTCGAGCCGAAGTGCAACATCAAATGGTAGAAGCGGAAAAATCTGGAAATCGCGATGAGCAAAATAAACTTTTAATTGAATTTCAAAATTTGAAGTAAATTTTTTTATGATCAAGCGGGGGAAAAAATTGAAAAATCAGAAATCCAAAACTTCGGCTCGCCCGTCTAAAAAGACGGCCACGAAAGCCAAAAAAATTGGACAGCGTAAAATTGTTCAAAAAAAAGCCAAGCCCACGGTCGACAAAAAATCAACTGCCAAACACACCCGCGCGCGGGCGCATTTTTTATTGAAAAATAAAAAGAAAAAATTTTTTAAATTACAAAAAGCTAAAAAAGTTGAACCGGAAATAGTGGTGGAGCCAACCGTGGAACAACTATGGACGCTCGTGGCCAAAGGCCGGAGCCGGGGATTTGTTACCGAAGTGGAATTGTTAACATTCTTGCCTCGGCCGGAGTGCTATTTGGATTTATACGAAGGACTACTCGCGGCTTTTGAAAAAAATGGTGTCGCCATTGTTGAAGCGGCGACCGGAATTTTGGGCGCGAAAAAAGAACACGGCGCGATTTTAAAAGAATTCCAAGGCAGCCAGCCGGATATGGACACGCCGTTTGATTTAGGCGAAATTTCTTCGGACTCAATTCAAATGTATTTGCGGGAAATTGGTAAAATTCCTTTGCTTACCGGCGAGCAAGAAGTATCATTGGCCAAACGCAAAGAAAGAGGCGAACAGGCGGCGGAGCGCAAATTAATTGAAGCCAACTTACGTTTAGTGGTATCAATTGCCAAAAAATTTGTGGGCAAAAGTTTGTCGCTTTTGGATTTAATTCAAGAGGGCAACATCGGTTTGTTTCGCGCTGTTAAAAAATTTGACTATCGCAAGGGTTATAAATTTTCCACCTATGCCACTTGGTGGATTCGCCAAGCCATCACTCGCGCGCTGGCCGATCAATCACGCACGATCAGGATTCCGGTGCATATGGTGGAAACAATCAATCGCTTCCAGCAAGTCCAGCGCCGTTTGACGCAGGACTTAGGGCGCGATCCGACTCCGGAAGAATTAGCCGCGGAAATGGGTGAAGAGGTGGAAAAAATTACCCACATCATGAAAATTTCGCAGGAAACGGTTTCTTTGGAAGCCGCGGTGGGCGATGATGACGAAGATACACAATTGGCTGATTTTATTGAAGATGTCAAAAATATTTCGCCATCACGCGCGGCCGGTTTGCAAATTTTGCGCGATTACGTGAAACAGGTGGTGCAAACATTAGCGCCACGCGAGCAGAAAATCTTGGAAATGCGCTTTGGTTTAGGCGATGGTGTTACCCACACTTTGGAAGAGGTCGGCAATGAATTTGGTGTTACGCGCGAACGTATTCGCCAAATTGAGGCCAAGGCCTTGGAAAAAATTCAAGGCACGGATTTGATTTCTAAGTTGAGAGATTACTTATAATTTGTCATTTGTCATCCCGAGCGAGGCTCGCGCCGACGAGGGATCTCCATTTTTCCGTAAAATTGTCCAACGGGATAGAGATTCCTCCTTCGTCGTCGGAATGACAGGTGGTCTTTGTAACTCATTATGAAAATAATTTTGTCCGGTGGTGGAACACTGGGGCCGGTCGTACCGCTTTTGGCCATTGCCGAAATTTATAAGCGTCATAATTCGGGCGCGGAATTTATTTGGGTGGGGACGAAAAATGGTCCGGAAAAAGAATTGGTAAAAGAAAGCGGCCTTTCGTTTTATACGATTATTGCCGGCAAATGGCGCCGGTATTTTTCGTTATGGAATATTATTGATATTTTTAAAATTATTTTAGCGTTTTTTAATTCTTTGTTTTTTTTGTGGCAAGAAAAACCGGATTTATTAATTTCCGGTGGGGGATTTGTGAGTGTGCCGTTGCATTGGGCCGGGTGGTTACTCGGAATTCCAACTTGGATTCACCAGCAAGATGTCGTCCCCGGGCTTGCCAATCGTTTGATGGCCAGAGCCGCGGACAAAATTACTACCGCTTTACAAGAAACTGTTAGTAAATTTCCCGCTCATAAAACGCAGTGGTTGGGCAACCCGGCGCGGGATTTAACTTGTGATGTGGCGCAAGGGCGTAAGCAATTTGGCCTATCAGCCACGGGGCCGGTTATTTTTGCGTTAGGTGGCGGTACCGGATCTATGACGGTTAATAAATTAATTATGGAAAGTGTCGGTGGTTGGCCACGTGATTATGAGGTTATTCATTTGATCGGTCGTGAGCGTCCGGCGGAATTAAACGAACGCGCCGTAAATGTTTTTTCCAATTATCATGTTTATAAATTTTTTACAAGCGAGATGTCTTCTGCCTACGCGGCGGCTGACGTGGTAGTGGCGCGCGCCGGATTTGCTACGATTACCGAGCTCGCCGCTTTAAAAAAAGCGGCTATTTTAATTCCGATGAACGGCACGCACCAAGAAGAAAACGTGAAAAAATTAAGCTCCCAAAACGCGGTATTGGCATTAGACGAAACCCACGATAGCGGGCTTAAATTAACCCAAATGGTTAAGGAATTAATTAATAACCCGGACAAACGCGCTTCGCTTGGACAGAGGTTACATGAAGTTTTACCGATTGCCAAACCGGAACAGGTGATAAAGATTATTGAAGAATTAGTAGCCAATTAGATTAGTTTGTGGTATAATTAAACTGTTTACAATTATAATTTGCTTACCGGTAGGCAAGTTTCTGTATATATTCAAGTATATACTTGAATATATATTTAAATATATATTTAAATTAGGATGCGCCCATCGCATCAATCAATTTAACAATATCAATATGCATTGGTATATAGACGTTTTAAAAAAATACGCAGTGTTTAGCGGGCGGGCTAGCCGGGCGGAGTATTGGATGTTCGCGTTAATAAATACCGTGATCGTAGCCGTGTTATTTTATGGTGGCACAACCGCAGTTTCCTATACAGTAGGATATGGTTTGTATGTATCATATGCTTTGGCGATAGCCGTGCCAAGTTGGGCTTTGACTGTTCGTCGTTTACACGATGTTGGTAAAAGCGGTTGGTGGATTTTTATAAATTTGATTCCGCTCGTCGGCGGTATTTGGTTTTTCGTCTTAACAGTTCTAGATAGTAAGCCGGGCGATAATCAATACGGTCCCAGTCCAAAAGGTGCTGGCGCCACGCCATCGGCTCCGGCAAGTATGTAATTTTGTTCTTAAAAACCACGTTTTAAAAGGCGTGGTTTTTTGTTTTATCTTGATTTTTGCCTGAAAATGTAATATAATGGTCAGTATGGCCAGTAAAAGAAAAGAAAAAATTTTGGTCGCAATGTCCGGCGGAGTGGATTCAAGCGTTGCCGCGGCCTTGCTCGTAAAAGCTGGTTATGATGTGACCGGTGCTTTTATGGTTAATTATGGGGCTTCGCCTGAACGGCTACGCCCCACAAGTTGGGCTTCGTCCTCTGGACTACGCCCGGCAAGTTTTTCTGGTAGTGTGTTTACAGGGCGTAGTTCCGACGTAGTCGGAACGGAGCCCTGCTGGCACGCCGATTATCAAGACGCCCTCCGTGTGGCCGCGAAATTAAAAATACCATTACTCCGTTTGGATTTTGTCAAAGAATATAAAAAAATGGTGTTAGATTATTGTTACAAACAATATTCTGCCGGCCGTACGCCCAACCCGGATATTTTATGTAATAAATTTGTAAAATTTGGCGCCTGGTTAGAAAAAGCGCAAAAGTTAGGTTTTGATAAACTCGCGACGGGACATTACGCCCGGCTTCACTGCGTTACGCCGGGCAAGCCCGTCACTTGTCATCCCGACGAAAGTCGGGATCTCTGTCCCAAAGTCGCCTGTAAATTATTACAATCCGCCGACACCAACAAAGACCAAACTTATTTCTTAAACCAACTCACCCAAAAACAATTAAGTAAAACACTTTTTCCAATTGGCGGTTACACTAAACTTGAAGTGCGCGCACTCGCAAAAAAATTTAATTTACCCACGGCCGATAAAGCCGAAAGCATGGGAATTTGTTTTGTCGGCGAAATGCCAATGCGAGAATTTTTAAAAGGAAAAGTAAAAGCCAAGCCGGGGAAAATTATTTCCACGAGTGGCGAATTATTGGGTGAACATGATGGCCTGCCGTTTTACACCATCGGCGAACGCGTCGGCGTTCGTTTCTCCCCTCCTGCCCGAGGAGGGGGCGAGGGGGTGGTGGGAGCAATCACCCGGGAACAAAAACCACTGTTCGTTATCGAAAAAAACCCAAAAAACAACACCATAATCGTCGGCACAAACGACGATCCACTTTTATTTAAAAAAGAAATAACTGTCTCGGGCATAAACTGGCTCGCTGGACAAACCCCAAAATTACCGCTAAAATGTAAAGTACGGCTCCGTCATCGTCAAGAATTGCAAGATTGTGTCGTAACCAGTTGTCATTCCGAGCGACAGCCTGCCCCGTACTCACGATACGGGGAGCAATCTCTCGTCGTCAAATTCACCAAACCCCAACGCGCCGTCACTCCAGGGCAATTTGCTGTTTTTTACTTGAAAGGCGAATGTTTGGGTGGGGGAGAAATCTTGAGTAAATGACGTAGTTCTGTGTTAATCCGAAATTTTATGAACAAGAAATTGGTGGTGGTATTTACGTTTTTTGTGCCAATATTAGTTTTATTTGTAATAATTTTAGTTTTGGTATTTAGATACTCAAAGCAGGCAAATTTAGTTGCTAATTTTTCCGATACGAATCAAATTGCGCTAGCGGAAATCACCAGTATTGTCTCTACTACTCAACTGCAACCTGAAAAAAAACAAATGACGATTGTTGAAATGGAGGATGCACTAAAAGAATTAAATGATAAACGTTTAAGTATAGAGAGTTTTGGCGCTGTCATTTATGATCCAATCATATTTGATTTAGCGAAGATAAGATATGGCGTAGAAGTATTAAAAAATCCCAACAAACAAATAAAAGGAATCCAGTGCTTTACCGCGTCAGAAATACAGGATAAATTAACTTCATTATCAGTTGATTTGGATTATTATAATTTTATTCCGGCATTGAAAAAAAGACTTTCATTCATGCGTCGCGATTTACTTTGGTATAAACATCAATTGGAAAATCTTATAGAAAAACGCGGCGTAGCGGCACCGGCCGGTGTAAAAGAAAATTTGGCGGCATTGGATGTTGTTTATTCCAAAATTCAAGGCATTAAAGAAGACAATGAACTGCTTACTATTAATGTCGATAATTTGAAGGATTTGGTTGCAAAAATAAATATATCGCGGCCGGCGTTAGAGTATGCTGTGAAATGGGCTCGAGTTTTAAAGAGTGCGGATGAAAGTATAGTCGATTATAAAAAGAGATTAGTTACTTTAAAAACCACAGTTGACGATTTGGCTGTGAAAAATTTTGACGTATCGCCTCAATACAATTTGTTTCAAACGGGGGTGTCAAAATTAGTTGATGCGCGTGATGCTTCTGACCTTTTATATAAAAATGGTAAAGCCGAAGACGCATTGAATAAAATTGACGCAGATTTTTTTAAACGAAAAGAAATTGTAAACTCACATGGAAATGTAATTTCTTACATGAATAATTTGGGTGAATTTGATTCCCATTACCAATCAAATTTATCTGTTATAAGAAGTGAGATTAAGCGTCTCAATAATCTTAATGCGGAGACGGCGGGGTTGCAGAGTATGCACGATCAAATGATTAATTATGGAAGTTTTGTCAATTTAAAAATTGGTGCCAGGTTGAATAGTGATATCGCACCGACTCAAGAAGATGATAAATCTTTGCTCAATGGCATGGTTTCGTTTGAGGAGTCATATCGTAATGCTTTTAGCATTGTGATGAGCTATCAGCCCAAAGTTTGGGTGGCGTACCCATCGGAAAATTTTCCGCTACTTAATATATCAAATGTGTTTGTTGATTTTTTTAATTACAAACCAGGTATTCAATAATTTATATGTTTCACGAAAATATTCACGATAAACGTTGGTCTCGTTTGGCCTATATCGCCTTGGCGCTTTTGGCCGCGATATTTTTTGATGTATTTTTCAACAATCGCCAACTCGGCTTAGGTTGGTTTGTTTTTGTGTTTGTTTTTATTTACGCGTTTTTGGCCTTGGCGTTTATCACCAATCAATTACGTCAAAAATTGGCTTTGCTTCTAACCTTGCCAATTTTGATATTGAGTTTTGATGTGGTTTTATACAATAACGCTTTGGTAAAAATGGCAGTGCCGTGGGTGGTGTTTATTTTATCAGTTTTATTGTTTGTTTTGGCGACTTTACACAATCCGGCCGGATATAAATTCAAATTATTAAATATTCCGGTTTTGCGTAATTTTGCTTTGTGGTTCGGCAAGATGGTGTTGGTGTATAAAGATTTGTCGCAATCTAATTCCGTACCCAGTAAAAATTATAAAAAAATTGCTACCGCGCTTCTTATCGCTTTTCCGATTTTATTATTATTCGGCGTGTTGTTTTACAGTGCGGATCGGATATTCGCGGATTTGTTGGATAATGTTTTTAAAATTAACATTACGCCCGCGGCGGTGGGGCGGGTTTTGCGCGGGTTCGTGATTTTTGTTTTTCTTTCTGGACTGTTTTACGCGACACTGTCTCGCGAACATTCCTTACTTGAATATGTAAATAAAGTAAAGGCGCATGATAATTTTATCGCGAGCATCGTGCTTGGGCTTATTAACGCGCTATTTTTACTGTTTGTAATCATTCAAATCAAATATCTTTTCGGCTCAAGCGAATTTGTTTTGCAAAACGGATTGACTTACGCCAAATACGCTCGGCAAGGTTTTTTCCAGTTGGTTGGGGTTTTGGTTATTTCTTTCGCGCTTTTGTTTTACGTGTATCGGTCCTATTGCGCGCATAATGGCGCCCGGCTCATGGGATTTTTGCAGTTATTTTTGTCAGCGCAAGTGTGTCTGGTCGCGTTGTCCGCCTTAAAACGCATGAATTTGTATCAAGATGCGTATGGTTTTACGGTTTTGCGCCTTTACGTGGAATGGTTTATATATTTGGTAATTTTGGTTCAAGCGATTTATTTTATTGCGGTGATTTTTAAAGTTGAATTTCGTCGGCTGTTTGGTTTGTATTTGGTTTTGGGGTTATTGGCCTTTACTTTGGTGGCCAGTTTAAATGTTGATAAAATAATCGCGCGTAAAAATGTAGACAGGATGATTGCCGGTGAACAGAAAAATTTGGATTTATCATATTTGCTTAGCGGGCTTTCCGTGGATGCTTTGCCGGAAATCAAGCGGGCGTTTGACCGTGGGTTTACCAAAGAGCAGGTTTCCTATTCAAAATTTTATACAAACGACGAGGACTTCCCCAAAGATTTTGCGGGAGCGGCGTTTAAATATAAATATAATCTGCTAAAAATTTTGTCGTCTGATGCCAGCTGGGTGGAATTTAATTTTGGTCGAGAAGAGGCGAAAAAATTGTTAAAGATAAATTAAATACTTGCATAATTTAGATACAAATCTGAAATCATAAATCTAAAATCTGAAATTAAAATATGATCACATCCCACGAACTTCGTCAAAAATATTTGGATTTTTTCAAAAGCAAAAATCACGCCATTATCGCGTCCGCGCCTTTGATTCCGGAAAATGATCCGACGGTTTTGTTTACCACGGCCGGTATGCATCCGCTGGTACCATATTTAATGGGGGAGACACATCCGGAGGGTAAACGTTTGGCCAATGTCCAAAAATGTATTCGCACGCAAGATATTGACGAGGTGGGGGACAATCGTCATGATACTTTTTTTGAAATGATGGGAAATTGGTCGCTGGGTGATTATTTTAAACAAGAAGCCATTGAATGGAGTTGGGAATTTTTAACATCCGAAATGTGGCTGGGCTTGGATAAGCGCAAACTGGCCGTTTCGGTATTTTTGGGAGATGAGAACGCGCCCAAAGATGAGCAATCAGCCAAAATTTGGGAAAACTTGGGTGTGCCAATGCACAAAATCGCCTTTTTGTCAAGGGTTAATAACTGGTGGGGTCCGGCCGGACAAACCGGCCCGTGCGGTCCGGATACGGAGATGTTTTTTTGGATGGGTAAGAGTGAATTTCCGCCGGAGTCCAGTAACCCGGCGACTGACGAAGATAATTGGTTGGAAATTTGGAATGATGTCTTCATGCAGTATAATAAAAACGCCGAAGGCAAATATGTTCCACTCACGCAAAAAAATGTTGATACCGGTATGGGCTTGGAACGCACACTCGTAGTATTAAATGGATTTTCTGATGTTTTTCAAATCGACACTTTTTGGCCGATAATCCAAAAAATAGAATCAATTTCCGGACGCGAATATATTGAATCACCGGAAATTACCAAATCAATGCGTATTATCGCCGACCACATTCGCACGGCCACGATGATCATGGGCGATGACCGAGGCGTTGCGCCAAGCAATGTTGATCAGGGGTATATTGTACGCCGGTTAATTCGGCGCGCAGTTCGCCATGGACGAAATTTGGGGTTAAAAGAAAATTTCTGTTCGCAAATTGCCGAAGTGGTAATTAAAATTTTTACCGATGTTTATCCGGAAGTTAATCGTAATCGCGAATTTGTTTTAAACGAAATCGCCCAAGAAGAAAGTAAATTTAGAAATACGATTGAGAGTGGTTTAAAAGAATTGGAAAAATTATTGGATGGTTTTAGAATCGCGCTGGAAAAAACCGGCAAAGTGGTAAGCGAAATTTCCGGCAAGCAAGCGTTTCGTTTATTTGAGAGTTACGGTTTTCCGTTAGAAATGACTTTGGAGTTGGCGAACGAAAATGGTTTGAAAGTAGATGTGAATGGATTTGAAACCGCTTTCAAAGCACATCAAGAATTATCGCGCGCTGGCGCTGAGCAAAAATTTGCCGGTGGCTTGGCCGATCACAGTGAGATGTCCACCAAATACCATACTGCCACGCATTTACTCCACGCGGTTTTGCGCGAAGTTTTGGGTAAGCATGTGGAACAAAAGGGGAGTAATATTACCGCCGAACGCCTGCGTTTTGATTTTTCACATCCGGAAAAATTAACCGATGAACAAAAAAAGCGCGTGGAGGAATTGTTAAATTACGCTAT
The DNA here is from genome assembly GCA_001784435.1 of Candidatus Magasanikbacteria bacterium RIFOXYC2_FULL_42_28. Lineage (GTDB taxonomy): Bacteria > Patescibacteriota > Patescibacteriia > Magasanikbacterales > GWA2-37-8 > XYD2-FULL-41-14. Next base: position 26,216 of record MFQZ01000001.1, on the reverse strand, counting down.
TAGTCACGATTATAATGTCTCGTTTGCCGAAATGTCAGTCGAGGAAGCGGGCAAAAAAGGTGCGATTGGATTATTTGGTGATAAATATGAAGCCAAAGTAAAAGTGTACACTATCGGCGATCCCGGTGAACCGGCGCATGTCCATGAAAATTCTTTAACTTTTAGCCGTGAAATTTGTGGCGGACCGCATGTGGAGCACACTGGTACTTTGGGCAAGTTTAAAATTACGAAAGAAGAAGCGGTTTCGGCCGGGGTGCGTAGGATTAAAGCGATTTTAGAATAATTGTGTTTAAAAAACTTTACAACTATCTTTACGTTCATCGTTTTATTAATTATTTTCTCGCCGGTAGCAGCGCGTTTGTTTTGGATATTCTCGTTTTGATATTTTTTAAAGAATTTTTAAAATTAAAACCGACAATCGCGGTGGCGCTGGGGCAAATTGTTGTGGTTGTTTATGTGTTTTACGCGCATAAATTTTGGTCTTTTAAATCCAGCGGTAACACCACGCGTCAGATGAAAAGATTTATTATGTTATTAATTGCCAATTATTTTTTTTCAATTGCGTGGATGTGGTTGTGGATAGACGCGGTGGGTGTATCATGGCCGTTAGGGTTTGGTGTCCACACAGTAGATGTTGCCTATTTAATATTGCGGACTTTAAATGTTATTTTTGCGGTCAGTTGGAATTTCTTTTTGTATAAATTTTGGGTGTATAGAGTAGTTATTTTGCCTGATAATTTAGCTGAAATTAGCCAAAAAAGTGAGTAAATTGTTTGTAATAACGGTAGTAAATGTTATCCACAGGCCATCCCGCCCTTGACAAAATAATAAAATTGGCTTAAAATAGCCCCGAACGAAAATTTCATTAATGTCAAAACAAGACACAATTGAAATCAAAGGCACGATTGCTGAATTATTGCCAGCTGGTACTTTTCGAGTAACCCTCGAAAGCGGCCAAACAATAATCGCCCATTTGTCGGGCAAAATGCGCCTTAATAAAATTCGTCTTAGTATTGGCGATGGCGTAAAAGTAGAGATGACGCCTTACGATCTGACCAAAGGACGAATAACATTTCGATTCTAAAATTCAATTAAGATTAAGGAGTATCAACCAGTGCGGTGTAGTTGGATTCAGTATCCCGACTTAGTCGGGAGAAAAGAATCCGGCGCTGATATCGCGGCAGTGGTTGGTGTTTTTTAAATGAAAAAATTCTATTTAATCGATTATGAGAGTACAAGCTTCAGTAAAAAAAATCTGTTTAAAGTGTAAAACCGTGCGCCGCAAAGGTCGGGTGCGCGTAATTTGTGCTAATCCCAAACATAAACAAAGACAAGGTTAAAATAAAAGTTTTTAAAGTTCATAAAGTTTATAAAGTTTTTATGAGAATTGCAGGAACAAATATCCCTAAGGAGAAAAAAATCGGCGTGTCGTTGAACTATGTTTACGGCATCGGTCAGACCCTCACCAATAAAATTTTGGAAAAAGCCAAGATTGATTGGAATATCCGCGTTAAGGATTTAACTCCGGCTCAAGAAGATTTATTGCGCGATATTGTGGAAAAAGAATATACCACTGAAGGCAATTTGCGTCGGGAAGTGATGTTTAACATTAAACGGCTGAAAGACATCAAAAGTTATATTGGATTGCGCCACATGAAGCATTTGCCGGTTCGTGGTCAACGTACCAAAACTAACTCCCGCACCGTGCGTGGTAATGTGCGCAAAACTGCTGTTTCCGGTAAGAAGAAAGAGACAAAAACTTAATTTATCCCAACTTTGATATATTGATATATGTCCGAAGAAAAAATTAAAACTGACACCACTAAACCAGCGGTTACTGACGCGGCTGCGCCGGCGACTAAAGTGGTCAAGACCAAAAAGAAAAAAGCCGTGCGTCAAGTTCCGCGCGCGCACGCTTATGTTCAAGCATCTTACAATAATACCATTATTACTTTGGCCGATCCGACCGGCAATGTTTTGAGTTGGTCATCCGCCGGTAAAGTTGGTTTTAAAGGCCCCAAAAAAGCCACTCCGTACGCCGCCTCGCAAGTGGCCAAAGATTGCATTGATAAAGTGGTTGATTATGGTATCAAAGAAGTGAGTGTGTTTATAAAAGGAGTAGGTGGTGGTCGCGAAGGCGCGATTCGCGCTTTACATACTCACGGTTTGAATGTGGTAGCGATTAACGATGTTACCCCGATTCCTCACAACGGCTGTCGGCCTCCTAAACGCCGTCGCGTCTAAATTACTTTAATTTTTTTGTTATGGGTAGAGATTTAAGACCAAAACATAAATTGTGTCGCAAGTATGGCGAGAAACTTTGTGATTCTCCGAAATGTCCGGTAACGAAACGCAGTTATCCGCCCGGTGTGCACGGTGTGTCTAAGCGCCGTCCCAAAGTTTCCGGCTACGGTAAGCAGTTGTTGGAAAAACAAAAAGTTAAACGTCTTTACGGAATTTTAGAACGTCAGTTTTCTAATTATGTGGCGGAAGCGTCAAAGAAAACCGGTGATACCGGCGTGTTTGTGATTCAATATTTGGAATCACGTTTGGACAATGTCGCTTATCGCGCCGGGTTTGCCAGTTCACGCGCGGCCGGTCGACAACTCGTCGGCCATGGTCACGTAAGCGTGAACGGTCAAAAAGTTAACATTCCTTCTTACCGTGTTAAAGTGGGCGATACCGTGGCAATTTATGAAAAATCAGTTAACAAAAAAATCGTTGAAATTTTAAAAGAGGGGTTAAATAAAGTTGAACCCCCGGCCTGGATCGGTTTGGACGTCAAGGCCTTGTCGGCTAAAATTTTAAATAATCCAACCCTGTCCGGCCAGCCATTCAACGCTAAATCAATTGTTGAATTTTATTCTCGTTAATTTTTTTGTATGGAAAATTTCTTATTGCCATCAAAAATAGAATTTCAGCCGGGTGCTGATGAGTTTTCCGGTTCGCTTACCGTGATGCCGTGTTACCATGGCTATGGCACCACTCTCGGTAACGCGCTTCGCCGGGTGTTGCTCTCTTCTTTGCCGGGTTCTTCGGTAGAGTCATTCAAAATTCGGGGCGTGTCCCATGAATTTTCCGCGGTTGAAGGCGTAAAAGAAGACGTCGTGGAAATTATCTTAAATTTAAAACAGTTGTCGGTTCGTGTTTATTCCGATGAGCCGGTGAAATTAAATTTGGTTAAAAAAGGCAAAGGTCCGGTTACGGGCGCTGATATTGAAAAAAATGCCGATGTGGAAGTGATTAACAAAGATTTGGTTATTTGCAATTTGACCGGTACCAAGGGTTTGGAAATGGAAATTACCGTCGGTCGGGGCCGTGGTTATAAACCGGTGGAAGAAAAAAATAAAGATAATAATGAATTAGGCACGATTTTAATTGATTCGGTTTATTCTCCGATTAAAGATGTCGGCTATAAAGTTGAATATACTCGTTTGGGGGATATTACTAACTACGAGAAATTAGTATTAAATATTGAAACTGACGGCACTATCACCCCACAGTCAGCTGCTGCCCAAGCAACGCAGATATTGATTGATCATTTTTCCACTGTGCTCGGTAGTTTAAAAGATGGGATGAATCAATCGGAAATGACCATGGAAAAACCTGATGTTGACCCCGAAGTGGCCGAAGGTAAAATTGAAACCGAAGAAAAAGTGGATAAAAAAGAAAAAAGTGTTAAAAAGAAAACCGCTAAGAAAAAGTAATTTTGTAAGATATGCGTCATCAAAAGAAAAAAATAACATTAGGCCGTAAAACAGCGGCACGCCGTTCACTTCTCGCCAATTTGGTGGAAAGTTTGGTGTTGTACGAAAAGATTACTACCACCACCGGCAAAGCCAAGGCCTTGCGTCCGTTAGCGGAGCGCCTTATCACTAAGGCCAAACAGAATAATTTGGCCGCCCGCCGTTATTTGGGGACATTTTTATATACCGCTAAGGTGATTAAAAAAATGATGGAGGTAATCGGTCCGCGTTATGCTGACCGTCAAGGTGGTTATACCAGAATTACTAAAATCGGCGTGCGTCGCGGTGATGGCGGCGAGCAGTCGGTTATTGAATTAGTTTAATTGTACAAGATATGTCCAAAAGAAAGACAGTAGTTTTTGACGCCACTGGTGAAAAACCGGGACGGCTCGCGACCAAAATCGCGACCGTACTTATGGGCAAGCACAAAGCCACCTATGAACCGCATGTGGATGGTGGTGATAAAGTGGTAGTAGAAAACTCGGCCGGCATTGTTTTGACCGGTAAAAAAATAGATCAGAAACTTTTTCGACATCACTCCATGCATCCGGGCGGTTTGAAAGAAATTCCGTTGAAAAAAGTTTTAAAAGAGAACCCGGAAGAAGTTGTCCGCCACGCGGTGATAAAAATGTTGCCAAAAAATAAATTGCGCGCTGGACGTTTGAATAGATTGACATTTAAAACAAAATAATTATGACTGCTGATATAAAGAATCGTACTATCGGTCGGCGCAAACGCGCTTCCGCGCGCGTGCGTTTGGAGCGGGGGACCGGCAAAATAACGGTAAATGGCATGGAGTTCGCGCAGTATTTTACTTATGCCGAATTACAAGATATTGTTTTACAACCGCTTAAATTGCTTGGTAAAGAAAAGGCCTATGATTTGTCCACGAAAGTAGCCGGTGGCGGGAAAAAAGGCCAGGCCACAGCAATTTGTTTGGGTGTCGCGCGCGCCCTAGTTAAAGAAGATGAGACCGTAAAAAAGACCTTAAAATCAGTGGGACTATTGACACGCGATCCGCGCATCAAAGAAAGAAAGAAATTTGGTTTGAAAAAAGCTCGGCGCGCACCGCAGTGGTCCAAACGTTAATGAACCACGAATTTACACGAATAAGCAGGCCTTTTACAAGGTCTGTTTTTTATGTTAAAATAGAGTTGTTATGGAAATGAAAGAGGTCACCAAAAAAGACGATTGGGATAGTTTTTTGTTAACGCTCGGCGCCACTTTTCCGCAATCTTGGGATTGGGGTGAAGTTTTGTTATCCGAGGGTAAAAAAGTCAGGCGTCTGGCTTTGGTAGAAGGCGAAGAGATTTTAGCAATGGCGCAAATTATGGAAGCGCGTTTGCCATTGGGATTAAAATATGGATTTTGTCCGAATGGGCCGGTGTTAAAACGCGGTTTGGCCAAAGATATTCGGGTGCGAATTTATGAGTTATTGCAAAATTGGGCGCGAAACGCCGGCTATATATTTTTACGTATTGAACCGGAGTTGGTTCCGGGCGCGGTTACCATGAAAAAAGTTAGAGATGTTAATCCCAGCACAACTTTGGTTTTGGAATTAATTGGCAGTCAAGAAAAGTATTTGGAAAATTTAGATAAAAAAACTCGCTACGAAATCAACCAGGCGAACAAGCGGGGCGTAAGCGTGGTGGTCGGAAAAAACCTGGGAATATTTTGGTCGTTGCTTAAGGAAGTTTCACGCCATGATGATTTTTTAACTCATCCGCAGATTCACTATGAAAAAATTTTAGCGAGCGCGTCCAGTCGTCAATTAGTCGCGTATCATGGTAACGAGCCGGTGGCGTCTGCGATATTTTGGCAATGGGGAGATATGCTTGTTTATTTATTCGCGGCCGCTTCGCGTCGGCACGGGCATTTGTCAGCTTCGTATTTAATTCAAGAAAAAATAATCTCCTTAGCGCGCGCGGAGGGTTTGCGATACTATGATTTTTTTGGTATTGCCCCACGCGTTATCACTGTCGGAACTGATTATGATTATAATCGCGTTCATCGTTACGCCGGTTTTACTAAATTTAAACTTGGTTTTGGCGGAAAAATTGTGGAACGTCCCGGGACGCATGATTTAGTAGCTTGTCCGTGGCGATATCGTTTATATAATTTTCAACGGTGGTTGCGATCGCTAATATGATTAAAATAATTACCGACAAAAATGAATGGAATAAGTTGGCAAATTCAGCGTCGGCTAATTTTTTGCAATCGTTTGAATGGGGAGAAATTTTGGAATCAATCGGGCAAAAAGTTGAACGTTTGTTAGTTGAAGAAGGTGAGGTAAAATTACTAGCGCAGGTAGTTTATAAGAATTTATTCTTGGGATTTAAATACGCTCAAATTCACAAGGGGCCGGTTTTTCACTGTCATTCCGACCGACCGTCGCAGGGAGCGGAGGAATCCCTTAACGGATTATTTAATTATCTGCATGAAAAAGGATGTGTGTTTGTTCGGTTAGAGCCGACAATATTGGATTTTTTTTCATCGAATATTAAGAAGAGGATGAAGTTAATTACCGATATCAACCCACCAGCAACCATGATATTGGATTTAATAAAAAATGAAGACGAAATTTTAAAATCATTTCACCCCAAGACACGTTATAATATAAATTTGGCGCAGCGAAAAAATCTGATTGTTTCGCGCGCGAAAAATTTTAAAGTATTTTGGGATTTATTTAAAAAGACCGGCGAGCGCGACAATTTTATTTTGCACCCCGAATCAACCTATCACGTCGCCGTGAGTCATCCGGCGGTCACACAAATTACTATTTTTGATAATGATGTCGCTTTAGCATCAGTTTGTTTGTTTGGATTTGGCGAAACAATTTATTATTTATACGGCGCGTCTGACCACGAATATCGCCAATTAATGGCGCCGTATTTGGCGCAGTGGGAAGCGATTAAATTTGCAAAATCGACTGGGTATAAATTTTATGATTTTTTTGGCGTCGCGCCCAATGTTTCCAACGGCGGTGCCTATCAGTATGATCCGACGCATCGCTACGCCGGCGTTTCGCGATTTAAAGTCGGTTTTAACGCCACCTATCACGAAGATCCTGGTACCTTTGATTTGCCTTTGCGTTCGACTATTTATTTAATTTATTGTTTAATTCGTCGTTTGCGTTGTTAATATGTCCTATTCAGTTTCACAAAATACTACCTTTTTAACCGTGGCCGCGGTTTTACAGCGGGCGATTTCTTTTGTTTATTTTATTTTTATCGCGCGAGCGATTGGTGTGGAAAATACCGGCGTGTATTTTTTTGCCATTGCTTTTACCACGATTTTTACGGTAGTGGCCGATTTTGGTTTGGGTCCGGTTTTGACGCGCGAAGCCGCGCGTTTTGACACTAATTCTTCCGCGTATTTAAATACCGTTCTCGGCACAAAATTAATTTTTGGTGTAATTTCTTACGGAGTTTTGATAATTTGCGCGAATTTGCTTGGTTACGACGCGCTGACAAAATCAATGATTTATCTTTCCGGCATCACGATGTTTTTTGATAATATTCACGCCACTTTTTATGGAATTTTACGCGCCAAGAAAAATTTGTTGTTTGAAGGCGCCGGTTTAATCGGTTCGCAATTTTTGACCGCTATAATCGGCGGCGTTGCCTTGTATTTAGGTGCTCCGTTGTATTGGTTAATCTTGGCGTACACAATACCAGCTGGCGTAAATGCAATTTATGCCGGCTTCATGGCAAGGAGAATTTTAGGCGCGCCAGTTATTCCTAAAATTGATTTTGGATTATTACAAAAATTTTTAGTAATGGCTTGGCCGTTTGCAATCGCGGGATTAATTACGCGTTTATATTCTTATTCTGATTCAATTATAATGTCAAAATTATTATCGCCGACAGAGTTGGGTTATTGGAGCGTGCCCTTTAAAATAACTTTTGCGTTCCAATTTATTCCGGCGGCCCTGACGGCGAGTGTTTATCCGGCGATGAGTTCATTTTTTATTACTGATCGCGCCCGCGTTGGCGAATTATTTGTAAAAGCCACGCGCTATTTATTCGCCGTAGTTTTTCCCTTGGCGTTCGGCTTGTCGGCCGTGGCTTACCCGACCTTGACCACAATTTACGGAGCGCAATACGCACCGTCGGTTCTGGTGCTTAGAATTTTGTTGCTAAGTTTGATATTCGGCTATGTGGGTTTTGTTACCGGCGCCACCTTAAACGCCACTGATAGACAAAAAACTCAAACCGGTTTGTTATTAGCCGCTTTGACTGTGAGCGTTATCTCAAATTTGATTTTGATTCCAATTTGGGGAATTGTCGGCGCGGCGATTTCGGCCGTTATCGGCAATGGGTTTTTAGCAATCGCCGGTACCATTCTCGTCGCTAAAAAAATAATTTTACCTTACGCGGAATTGTGGAAATATTTATGGCGGACATTTATTCCGGCGGTAATTATGGGTGTTATCGCCTATTTATCAATCGTCAAAATTAGTTTTATGATTGTTATTCCGTTGGTGGCGATTATATATGGTATTTTATTATTTGTTTTTGGCGCAGTTGATAGAGATTTGTTAAAACGATTGTTTGCGAAAATTTGCTAAGTCCTAATTCACTAATTAACTAATAAAATTATAAATTCTTAAATTACTTTGGCATTATATTAGCGAATTAGAAATTAGTGAATTAGTTAATTATTTATTCTTTATTCTTTATTCTTCAATCTTTAATTATAAATTATGCCTGATAAATTTTCCGCCGTGTGGGTCTCACACTCGTCTTCCAGTGATTTTTTGAAATGTCCGCAATTGTATTATTATCAAAATGTTTACAAGGATCCCAAAACAAATCATAAAATAAAAGTAATGGCGCCGGCGCTGGCTTTGGGGTCGGCAGTACACGAAGTGTTAGAATCAATTTCGGTCTTGCCGACTGATAAGCGCTTTGATTTATCTCTTTTGGATAAATTTCATGACTTGTGGCCAAAATTTTCCGGTAAGCGCGGTGGATTTTGGGATGAGACGACAGAAAATAAATATCGGGCGCGCGGTGAAGAAATGTTGCGACGCGCGTATAATCATCCGGGAATTTTAAAAAAACCGGCGGTAAAAATTAAAGAAGACTTACCTTATTATTGGTTGTCCGAAGAGGAGGGGATAATTTTGTGTGGGAAAATTGACTGGCTGGAATATTTGCCCGAGACCGACAGCGTTCACATCGTGGATTTTAAAACCGGGAAAAGCGAAGAGGACGAAGCGTCGCTCCAATTGCCGATTTATAATCTATTAGTCACCAACTGCCAAAAACGGCAAGTGACCAAGGCCAGTTATTGGTATTTGGAAACTAATGATGAATTAACTGAAAAGCCCTTGCCGGATTTAGCCGAGTCCAAAAAGCGAGTTTTGGATGTGGCAATGCAAATGAAATTGGCCCGCCAGTTAAATCGCTTTAAATGCCCGGAAGGCGAGTCCTGTCGTTACTGCAAGCCCCTTCTGGCCGTTCTATCTGGCCAAGGTGAGGGGATTGGGTTAGATGAGTATGGTCGTACCGATTTGTATATTTTACCACCCAAGGGGCAGGATCGGGAGAGTGTGATATTATAAATATCAAATTTCCAATGTCAAATCAAATCCAAATACCAAATATCCAATATTTTCATCATGTTTAAACTAATTTCCGTAATTATTCCTGTTTATAATCACGCCAAAACTTTGATTAAAAGTTTGGATTCTTTGCGTTGCCAAACCTATAAAAATTTGGAGGTAATTATTGTTAATGATGGCAGTGCTGATAATTTTGGCGAGGAAATTAAAAAAATTTTGGCAGATGAAAAGTTTTTACGTCTAAATATTAAAATTATTAACCAAACTAACCAAGGCGCTCCGGTCGCGCGTAATTGTGGGTTTAAAGAGGCAAATGGTGAGTATGTAATTTTTTGGGATGCGGATACCATTGCTCAGCCGGAAATGCTCGCAAAAATGGTGGAAGTTTTAGAAAAAAATCCGGAAAATAGTTATGTGTATTGCGATTATAAATTTGGTTGGAAAAAAATGCCGAGCCAAGAGTTTGATGCTGGCGCGTTAAAAAAACAAAATTACATTGATACCACCTCGCTTATTCGCATGAAAGATTTTTGCGGTTTTGATCCCGCGCTCAAAAGATTCCAGGACTGGGATTTGTGGCTCACGATGTTTGAAAAAAATAAAATCGGAATATATTTGTCAGAGTGTCTATATTCTAAAATCGTCCGTGGCCGAAAGGGAATGAGTGGCTGGCTTCCAAAAATATTTTTTAAATTACCGTTTAAAATAAAAGATGTGAAGGAATACGAAGTGGCGCGAGAGATTGTTTTAAAGAAGCATAATATATGGACCTAACCAAATTATACCAAACACAAATATCTTTGACCGAGTGGTTGGAGAAAATTGGGCATCCGCAGACCGACGCGATTAGAGTTGAAGATAATAGTAAAAGACCGCGCATGAAAATTTTAAATGAAATTATTGGTTTGCCTTATGATAAACCATATAATTTTAGCGCGCGCGAAATTGCCGATAATGCGCTAGAATTCCAAAAATTATTAATTGAACACGGCGAAGAGTTGTGCGCTTTGCGTTTGGTGCCGACCGTTGAGGGTTTGCCAAAGTTGCGCAATCGCGGTTTTAAAATTAAAGATTCTATTCCGTGGTTCTGGGAGCAGAAAATTGATCCGGATAAATACAAAGTCGAAGTGGTCCCGCACTCGGATAAACCGCTTTTTTCTACAATTTTTATAGTTAACGAGCGCGGGATTTATGGGGAAGTAGTAGTCGGTACGCACGCTCTATTGACGCAAGGGTTTTATGGTGAAAGCAGACCGATTACTTTCGCATATGATTGGTCAAAGTGGAAATTCAGCGAGGATAACCAAAAAATCGTTGATCATGTTTTAGCAATCGCGAAACATTTATTAGTTGATGACGATAACAAAAGAAAAGAGATTTCAAGTAAATTGGATGTAAAGTTTTATCACAATTATTTAGCCGGATATTTTGAAACCATCATCAATGAAGATACCGGTCTTTGGTTTATTGATTACAATCGTATTTTGGGAAATATTTATAAAGATTACAGCTGTTTATTAAGTGGTGCTCAAAATATAGATGGCGTTAGTGGTCAAAGTGGCAGTGGCGGCAAAACGCAGGGCCGAGTGCGTATTGTAAAAACCAAAGAAGATTTGGCCACTGCCAAATTTAATGACGGCGAGGTGCTTGTGTGTGGCATGACCGCGCCGGAATATTTACCGCTCATGATTAAAGCCGTGGCTGTAATTACTGATATGGGCGGGATTTTATCGCACGCCGCGATTGTTTGTCGGGAATTAAAAAAGCCGGCGGTAGTTGGCACAAAAAACGCCACCCAGGTTTTAAAGGATGGCGATTTGGTGGAGGTGGATGGTGAGAATGGAGCTGTTAGGATGATATAAGGGATTCCTCGACTCGCTCCGCTCGCTCGGAATGACAGACAAGAGTGACGAGAAAAATTATTCCCATTACATGAAACAATGCCGGAGATGTGATGTTTATAACCATTAAAGCCGCGAGCATCGAAAGTATGAGTGGTTTTTTTAAATTATTTTTTATAATTTTCCACAAAAATAGTCCCCAGGCGAATAATCCGACAAGCCCCATTTCCGCCCAAATTTCCAAATATCCCCAGTCAAAATGCGGAGTGGTGATTTCGGATTTAAAAGTCGGACTGTAGGCGGTAACAGTATCGCCGAGACCAGAGCCGATAATCGGCGCGGATTTTATTTTCTCTAAAATTTTTGGTAACAAAATTAATCGGCTCAAAGAACTGTCTTCGGTTTGGGGCAAAACAATGCTTTGAATTCTTCCGAATAATAAATCAAAACCAAAACTTTGGCCACGACTGGCAATGAGGTGAATTGAAGAAAATCCTAAAATAAATATCGCGACAAAAGTAACGCCGGTCAATAGCCATTGTTTCCAGTGGGCGCGACTGAATAATACGAGTGCTCCGACCGCAATGGCCAAAATATAGGCGCGGGTTAAATTTATGGACAAGATTAGCAGTAGTAGCGCGCTTAACGTCCAAATTAAATAATTTTTATTGTCTGTAATTAATTTGTAAAATCCCCATAAAATCAGTGGGGCGAGTAGTAAATGTTCGTTTAATACAATACGATAATAATCAAAAGGTAAGGCCGTTACTTTGCCACCGGCGACAGCGCGCCACCACCAATAGAAATTGTCGTGGATCGCAAACGCGCCGATATTATATCCAATAAAAGTAAAAGCGACTAACAAAAAATTTCCGACAATCGCGGCTGCCAGCAAGTTAAAACAATTTTTTTTAAATTTATCATCGGCGATTAATTTTTTAAGGGGGAAATAATATAATAAAAAGCAGTAGGGGATAAGGTCGGACAGGATATTTTTAACATTGTGCTGACTAGACAGTCCAATGATGGACGAAAATCCGGCAACTATAAGTAGCGCCCAAATTTCTCCGCCAAAGGCGCTGCGCCTGCCTCTGGCATGGGATCCGCCTGTGGCGGACAATCTTTGTTTAAGTTGTTGAAATCCGTAAATTGTGATTGAAACAATTAAGAGTAGCGTCCGCAAAGAAACTCCGGCAAATGAGAAATACCCCCCGCCTCCGCCTAAAATAATTTCACCGGCCACTAAATACCAACCCAAAGGATATTTTTTGATTAAGCAATAGGCAGTAAATAAGAGATATGTAATTGCGACAAATTCGTTTAGCCAATGTGCCGGCCAAAGTGGAGTGTTGGAGGAAAACCAAAAAGAGAATAAACGCGTGGCGGCAAATATTATTAAAAAAAGAAAAAATTGTTTGCGGTTAAAAAAACTCATTCGAATTTATTGATATTCTTGTTACCATTTATCCAGGCAGTCGCGGACAGCGCGTTTTTTCCTTCGTTTTGAAGTTCTAAAATTTCAATCGCGCCCTCTCCACAGCCAACAAATAATTTTTGGTTTTTAAAAATAATTTCACCGGCACCGGCAGATTTTTTGGCTAGCACAATTTTAAGAAGTTTTATTCGTTTACCATCGGCAGTTGTAAAAATGCCAGGCCACGGTTGCAGTCCACGGTATAAATTATAAATTTCTCGCGCGGATTTTTTCCAATCTATTCGGCCGTTTTCACGTGTAAACATTTTGCAAAAAGTCGCTTCGTTATGATTTTGTTCAATCGGTTTTATTTTTTGTTCTACCCATTTTTGAGCCGTATTCACTATGAGTGGTTTGGCAATTTCTAGTAATTTATTGTGTAAAATTGGGAAGGTGTCATCAGGGGCAATAGCAATTTCTTGTTGTGCCAAAATATCACCATGGTCCATCTTTTCATCCATAATCATTATACTGACGCCAGTTTTGGTTTCGCCGTTAATTATCGCCGATTGGATGGGGGAGGCGCCGCGGTATTTTGGTAGTAAAGATGGGTGGACGTTGATGGATCCGAGCGTCGGCGCGTCAATAATATTCTTTGGTATGATTAAGCCGTATTGGCATACAATATTCAATTTCCAATTTCCAATTTCCAATTTCCAATTTTTGAGCGAGTCCGGTTGCTCGATTTTTATTCCAAATTTTTCCGTCACCAGTTTGACTGGTGATTTTTGTAATTCTTGTTTTCTACCCACCGGTCGGTCCGGTTGTGTCACGACAAATTTAATTTCAAATTTATCGCTTTCAATTAAGGCGGTTAAAATTTCAGCGGCGAATTGTTCGGTGCCAAAATAGGCGATTGCTGTTTTCATTTTTTTAGATCGTGTCCGTTTTTTTATCTATTTCCTGCAAATTACGCGCTTTGTCAATAAATAAAATACCGTTTAAGTGGTCAACCTCATGTTGAATAATGCGACAAAAGAATTTGTTGGCTTTAAATTGCAAAGGCGCGCCGGTTTCGCTAAGCGCCGTTACTTTAATTTCAGTATAACGTTTGACCTCGCCGTAAATCCCCGGCACGGACAAACACCCCTCCATATCCCAGGCGGTTTTGGTGGTGGTTTTTTTCCAAGCCGGATTAACTAAAACCAAGTCGCGTTTTTTATCGGGCGTAAAATTTTTGGCAATCACGCACAGTTGAATAGAATTGCCAACTTGGGGAGACGCAATACCGACGCCGTCTTTGGCGTACATTGTTTCAGTCAAATCCGTAATAAATTTTTTCATTTTTGGAGTCGTCAAATCCGCCATTGTGAGCTTGTCGCCGACACGACGTAAAATTTTATTTGGTTCGGTTAAAACAGGTAGGATCATATTAGTTTAATGATAGCAAAGTATTAGGGTTAGGGTCAAATTTAAATTCGGGTGGGGTAATCGCTGATATTTTTTTAGTCCAATCTTTGTATTTTTCATAGGGCAATTTTACCACAATTATCTGCCAATATTTGCCTTGTTGGTAATAAGGTGTGGTTTGTAAAGGGCCGAATATTATAACCTTTTTTTCATCTTTCGTCAAGGTTTGCAATGCTTTTAAATATTGGTTAATTTGCATTTCAGCATCTTGAGAATTTGGTACTCCACAAAGCACGCGTAGTAGATAATAAAATGGGGGATATTGAAATTGTTTGCGGGTTTGCAATTCTGGCGCGTAAAATCTTTCCGGATTATATAATGCGTTATAAACAACGTGATCAATTTGTGCGGTTTGAATTAAAAATTTTGCGGTCTCAGGCAATCGAAATTGCGCTTCGCGAATTTGTAAAAATAAATTTTCGGTTGTTTTATATTCAGGTATAAATAATGCCGAGTCAGCCTCGACCATTACCATTAGCGATAATTTTTCCCAATCGATAAGCATCCAAGCCATTTGCGTACCGATATATATTTTTGGTCGGTTATCTTCCAAATTTGGTTTGTAAGATTCGATTGTGTCCGCATCTAGTCGTACAATGGCGCGATCCGGAAACATTCGGCGCGCGTCGCCCTCAACTGTTTCGGTGCCAGCGCCATACATAACGACATTAACTCCTTTGCAACTCGGGCAATGCGTATTCATCGGTGAAGAAATTTTGCAATAGTGGCATTGTAAGTTATTGGTTTCGCGGTGATACACCAATCCACGTTCACATTTTTGACATTTTGACACATATCCACAATCACGACAACCAACATATCCAGCCGATCCGCGCCGATTGACGTAAAAAAACCAATCACCGGTCGGGGCATTTTTTGCTGTTTCAAGCATTTGGTCGCTGAATATATTATAATTTCCACCCCGTCTTTCATCGCGCAAATCAATTAATTCCGGAATGGGATTTAAAAATTTTTCTAATTTATTTACTAAATTATAGACATTGGCTTTGGCAAAAAAATACGATTCCACGCTCGGGGTATGGGCAAGCAAGGTTAAAGTCGAGCCGTGATGACGTGATAACATCAAAACCGCGTCGCGCGTGTGGTAGCGAGGCGCCATATCCCAACTTTTATAGCTGGGGTTTTCTTCGTCATCTAAAATAATATCTTGTAATCCAAAAAATGGCAAAAACAAAGCCGCGCGCGTGCCAATAATCATTTTTTTCTCGCGGCGCCAAACTTGCCACCAGCGTTCAAATTTAATTTTTGGTGAAAGGTCGCCGTGAAATACAATCGCCGAATCGCCAAATTTTTTTTCTAATTCTTTGATTTGATTTACTTCCGGCACCAAAATTAAAGTTTGTTCGCCCGCGCCGATAATTTTTTTAATGGCGTCAATTTTTTCGGATTTTGTTTTATAAATAAATAATTCCGGTTTAGCGGACATTGTGATTGCTCCCACCCCCCCTGCTTCTCCCCCTCGGGCAGGGGGAGACATCGAACGATCACCCCTCCTGCCCGAGGAGGGGTCGGCCTCGAGGCCGGGGGTGGTGGGAGCGTTCGACTCAACCAATTTTAATTTAGCTAATTTCCGTGGTTGCAAAGGCGGTAAATTTTCTTTTAATAAAAATCCGAGTGGGGTGTGATAAATCACTGCTGTTTCAATTAAAAAATTTAACTGCTCAGCACTGATAATTGGTTTCTCTAAAAAAATACTAGAAATTGATTTAATTTTTTCCGGCTTGTCCAGCGTAGCGTTAGCGAAGCCCGGATTGATTTCCGTAACCACGCCAAAAATTTCCTTTTTCATAAAAGGAATTTTGACAAGTTGCCCGGGAGTTAAAATTGGCGCCAGGTGTTCTGGCGCCAGATAATCCAGTATCTGTAATTTTAGCGGTAGGCGTCGCACTGGCGCGACTTTAACGTAAAACATTAGATGGTGAAATTAGCGGTTAAATATCCCACGCCAAATGGTCCTTCGTAGGCCAATTGTTTGTAGGTGTATTGCATATTTTTCAAAGCTCCCATTAAAATCAGAATTGATCGGAAACCGCATTCAGCCGCGTCGGACACATATTTTTTGTCCAGGTTAAGCAATCCGGCCACATTGTTGGTAGATAAATATTCTTGAATTTTTTTATCAAACTGGGCGCCTACGGCCGAGTATCCGGCCGGAGCATCGGTGGTGAGTCCGTGTGACATATCGCCAGACGCGATTATCGCCACGCGTTTAGTCGTGCTCGCGACCAATTCTTTTAAAATATAACCAAAATCAAAATGCGCCTTAAAATCAGCATCGCAAAAACTGATTGGCATTAAAGTAATGTCCGGTAAGTGTTTAGTCAAATAGTAAAGTGGCACAGCCGCACCGTGGTCTAACACTGGGTTACTCACCATGGCGTTGCTGATGTTTTTGTTATTACATTCTTCGCGCAGAAGCGCCGGCAAATTCATCTCGCCTTTGAATTTTAATTTGGTAGTCAAGTCGCCAAATTCACGCAAGTCCGTGCCATATTCCGGACAAACATTAAAAGCAAAAGCATTGGGTAGGCCAGAAGCATGCGGAGAAATGATTATCACGATATTTGGTTTGGCCAAATACAAATCTTCCTCTAACGCTTCTAACGCCGTTTGCGTTTTTTTGATTTTTTTCAATTCATCTTTACCAATTGTCGGGATTAGCAATGGGGGGTGCGGGGTGATAGCGGCGAAGACCAACATATGTTTGATTATTAATTTTTTATAATTTATTTAAAACGGCACGCGTCGCTGGGCCAACTATTCCAACCGCCGGTAATTTTTTGGCTTTTTGGAATTTTACGACAGCATCTTTCGTGATCGCGCCAAATTTACCGGTGGCGGTCGGGTAAGTGAAATATCCCAGTTTTTTAAGCGTTAATTGAAGCTGGCGGACGTCCTCATTATTATCGCCGTTTTTTAGGTTTTTGTCAAAGCGGAAGACCGCTGATTTCACGGTAGTGTCGATTGCTTTCGTGCCGGCTAAATCGCCATCTTTTTCAATTACCCACCGCGCGATTTTGTCCGGTTCAACAAAACGGTTCTTGTAGTTTGGGCCACCCATTGTTATTATTGTATATTGTTGTTTATCTATTTTATTTTCTAGTAACATAATTAATGTTGACCCCGCTTCACTAGTGTAGCCGGTTTTGCTAGCCAATATTTTATAATTAAGCCCTTTCGCGTAAGTAAGGTAGTTGCTATTTTTAAATTTGTGAGTTGATACTTTATTTTTATTCAATACTTCTTTAAAAGAATATTCTGTTTTTGACAATGTTTCTTTTAATATTTCATTATCCAAAATTTTTGTGAATATTTTTAATAAATCACGGGCGGTAGATTTATTATTTGCATCCAAACCGCTTGTATCAACTATTTTAGAATTATCCGCGCCCCACAATAATAGTCGTTCGTTTGCAGACTTAATTACCCCTTCTTCTCCTAAATTTGTGGCCGAAGCGACCATTCGAGCGGTGTTGTTCACCGAAGCAATTAACATCGTGCCCAATAAATCTCTATTATTGATTGTTTCGCCTTCAGCTAAATTTAGCAAATTACCATAAGCTTCATGTTTATTTTTAGAATAAGTTGTTGTTTTTTCCAAATCAAAGCCGTTATTAATTGCTTCATAAGCAGTAATTAATTTAGTTAATGACGCAATCGAACGAATTGTGTCAATATTTTTTCCTGATAAAATTCGACCACTGGGATATTCAGCCACCAGATACGCCGGTAAATTGGTGGCAAACAAATCTTCCACCGTAGCCGCGCTGTCGCCTAAATATTTTTCGCGCGCCGAGAGTAACGACGCGTTTAAATAAAGCGGTTCGCCGGTTTTAAGAAATCCCAAAGTCGTGTCCGGCGCGACCACTACATTTTTTAAATCATAGCCAAACGCGCGGAAGGTTTCGTTATCCGATATTTTGCGTTTTTGTCCGCCTGCCACTACGTAAATCGGTCCGCCTAAATCCGACCGCACGAGCGTCCCATCTTTGTAGTTTACCACATCGTAGACAATATTGAATTTCGTTAAATCGGCGCGTAAATGTTTTTCTATTTTTAAATTTTTAAAATTAATATCAATAACGCGCCGATCTACTATCGGTCGCAGTTCGTTATTTTTTAATAAATAATAAACGTCGCCGGCATCGGTGATTTGGTAAATGGCGCCGAGAGGAGCGGCCGTGGACGCCGTGATGGTTGCGCCTAATTCGTAGTCAGCGGTATCAGCATCAGCAATATCCACAATTTCGCCCGGGTTATAACCCAATTTACCCACCACCGCTTCTGATTCAAATGGCCGTAAAGTATCATAATCTAACAAATAATAACGGCCACCGCCGGTTTTTAAAATTGAATAGTTTGATAAATTTATAGTTGGGCCATCTTGGTAGTTAGACAATTCCGCCACCGGCACCACGATGGTCATTTTGGGATCATAGCGCGATACCAGGGCGCTCATACTCGCAAATTTACGTTTCTTGCCATTTTGGATTAAATAAATTTCCGATGAGGAAGCATTTTTTAGTAAACTGCCATCAGGATAAACTTGGCTAAACCAAGTATCCCAAATGCGTTTGAAATTTTGATTGCCGTGCAAATGCGGAGTATAGGTATACAAAAATGCCGTGGCCCAGCTTTGTGGCACCACCGGGGTGTTGTCAATAAAAATAGATCGGTCTTTTTGTTTTACGACCGGGTGAGTAGTGTGGTCATAGTACCAGCGCATAATGCCGGCGGCATTTTCAACTTGATTGGCAAACCCTTTTTTGCTTTGAATTTTAGGATCGTCCATGGAACAACTGTCGCAAACGGCGTATCCGGTGGCCCAGTCCAGTTGTTTTTGGGTCGGGGAGTCGTCGGTTACTAAGCTTTGTTCTTTTTGCAAAGTGACCAAAATGTATTTGGGGTTGATTTGGTAAGTGCGGGCTGAATCGTAAATAATTTCGGCCGCTGACTTAACCGCACCCGAAGCGGTGGCGGTGGTATAATTGCGTAAATAGCTCCCGCGCGCGTCTAAAAAATTTTGCACGTCCGAAATTCCCCAAGAAGAAAAATCTTGCAGTTGCGAGTCGGAAATGATTAAATTAGGGTCAAAATTTGATTGCGCAAAAACAAAATTAGGCCAGATTGTTGTCAAAATTAAGCCGGCTACGGTTATTTTTGTGAGCGTCCGTTTGAGGTTCATAATTGTTGCTATATTTTAGCATATTTTTGATTTTTGAGCAAACAAAAAATCGCCCATTAGGGGCGATTTTTTGTTGCCCCCCATATACATTACATTGAATATAGTGTATGCTATAATAAAGGTCTAATTAAACAATTAAATAATTATTAAATTATCATTTATAAATTTATGAAAAACAATTTTAAAATTTTAACAACGGCTTTATTTATCACTTTTACTCTTGGTAGTATTAGTCCGGTTAACGCCGCCACCGTCATTAATTTAGGCACTGTCAATGATTTTGCAATTTTAGCCGGTTCCGCCATTACTAACACTGGGGCGAGTGCTATTACCGGTGAACTTGGTTTAAGCCCGGGCGCATCGGCAACCGGCTTTCCGCCTGGCACAGTGGGCGGGGCACAGCATTTAGCCGACGCCGTGGCTGTGCAAGCGAAACTGGATTTATCCACCGCTTATAATTCCGCGGATCAATCACCGGTTTCCACAGTGTCTACCGAACTTGGTGGCACTACTAAAAACGCCGGTGTTTATAATTCCGCCGATGGCACTTTTGGTCTTACCGGCACTTTGACGCTTGATGCTGAAGGAAATCCAGATGCGGTCTTCATTTTTAAAACCGCCTCTACGCTTATTACCGCCGGAGCGAGCAATATAAATTTAATAAATGGCGCGCAGGCCTGCAATGTCTTTTGGCAAGTGGGCAGTTCGGCCACGCTCGGCGCGAATTCTACTTTCAAGGGAAATATTTTAGCTTTGACATCGGCCACGCTTACAACGGGCGCAAATGTTGAAGGTAGAGTATTAGCGCGCAATGGCGCGGTAACATTAGATTCTAATACTATTACGAAAACCGTATGCACAGCTGTAGTGGTTGTACCCACTCCGACTCCAACTCCTACCCCAGTGCCACCAATTCCAACCTTAACTCTTTTCACACCAACGCCAACTCAATTGCCGGCAATTGCCGAAGTGGCCCCGACATTACCAGACACTGGCATTGCGCCGGATAATAATAGCACCATGCAAAATATTGGAATCTCATTGGGAATTTTACTTACCGTATCTTTGCTATATTTAGCCCGTAAAAAATATGAAAAAGTTTAGTCGGAATACTTTAATATTTTTATCAATAGTTGTATTAGCGTTTTTTTTGGCAGGACTCGTTCGGGCGGCGATTACGGTAAATCTTTTGACTGCTGATAGTTTTGCGGTTTTGGCAGGAGCGGGAATTACCAATACCGGTGCGACCACGATTGCCGGTGATATTGGAACATTTCCGACCGTATCAATTACAGGAACTTCCATAATAACATTTACAACTGGGACAAATCATGATGGTGATGCGACTACGCAAGGGGCGAAAACGGATTTGGCCACGGCTTACACCGCCGCGAGCGCGCCGAGTCAGGCCTGTAATACTAATTTGACCGGTCAGGATTTAGGTGGGATGACTTTGACGCCTGGCGTTTATTGCTTTGATACTTCCGCTCAATTAACCGGCACACTCACGCTTAACGGCCAAGGTAATCCCAACGCGGTATTTATTTTTCAAATTGGCTCAACCCTCACGACCGCGTCCAATGCGATTGTTAGTTTGATTAATAGTAGCGAAGAGTGTCGTGTTTTTTGGCAAGTGGGTAGTTCGGCGACACTGGGAACCAACACAAATTTTAAGGGAAATATTTTAGCATTGACATCTATCACTCTTACCACCGGTGCTAGTGTTGGTGGTAGAGTGTTGGCACAAAATGGCGCGGTTACTTTAGACGCCAACACCATCACGAGAGCGGTTTGTTCTGGTGCTTCCGCCACAACTTTAACCGTAGTAAAAACTGTTACTAATAATAATGGCGGTACTAAAACTGTTTCTAATTTTCCATTATTTATTGATGCGGTGGCAGTATCTTCCAGCGTTACTACTACAGCTTCGGTTGGCTTGCATACTGTTTCCGAGACAACTGATCCCGGTTACTTATCTACTATTGGTGGTGATTGTTCGGCTAATGGCACCACAACACTTTTGTTGGGCGATGCAAAAATTTGTACAATTACCAACGACGACATCGCGCCCCAACTGATCGTGACGAAAACAGTCGTTAATGATAATAGCGGTAGTAAAGTAATCGCGGATTTTTCATTTTTCATTGATGGCAGTCAGGTGAGTTCGACAGTCGCGAGTACGACTTCGGTTGGGTTGCATACGGTTTCTGAAACTGCTGATTCTGGGTACACTTCAACTATTGGGGGAGATTGCGCCGCGGATGGGACCATTACTTTGGCAATCGGCGATGTAAAAACTTGTACGATTACTAATAACGATGTGGTTCCACCGTCTTCGGGAGGTGGCGGTGGCGGTTCTTCTGCCCCGTATATTCCACCAGTACCGCCGTTAATTGATGTTGTAAAAATTCCCAGTCCATTGGCTTTACCGGCGTGGGCTGGTACTGTTACCTACACCTATACTGTTCGTAATATTGGTACGGTGCCGATGAATAATATTACGATGGTTGAAGATAGTTGCAGTCCGGTAAAATATATTTCCGGTGATACAAATTTAGATTCTAAATTAGATGTGATTGAAACCTGGACTTACACTTGCGCGACTACCCTTACAAAAACTCACACGAATATTGTTGTTGCGACCGGTTGGGCAAATGGAATTAGTACGACTGATATTGCAACAGCGATAGTGGTGGTGGGCGCGCCGGTTGTTCCGCCGCTTATTCATATTACCAAAGTTCCAAGTCCGTTAGCATTATTGGCTGGCGGGGGATTAGTAACTTACACCAAAGTTGTTACCAATCCCGGAACCGTTCCGTTAAGTAATGTTGTTGTCAGTGATGATAAGTGCAGTCCGATAAATTATATTTCCGGCGATACTAATACTGATTCAAAACTTGATGTGAGCGAATCGTGGGTTTATACTTGCAGTTCAAATCTTACCAAAACTACGGTAAACACTGCGGTGGCGACCGGTGTTGTGAATGGTTTGACAGCTCGGGATTTTGCGATTGCGACGGTCGTGGTGGCAGATGTTGGTGTTGTGGTTGTGCCGAAATTTCCAGAAACTGGTATCGCGCCTAATTATTATTTTGGATTATCTCTTCTAGTCGGAATTTTCACGCTAATTTCAGTATTGTCAGTAGTAGCTATAAAAAGAAGCAGAATTTAGCATGAAAAATTTAATATTCAGGCAAACATTAACAGTATTAATTATTGTTGGGATTGTATTTTCAGTGTCGCTAGTTTTTGTATATTTTTATCAGAATACTAATTCGCCAGTTATAAAAATTGTGACAAATGATTTAGCTCTTCCCGAAATTGACGTTGCCGTAGCGTCGGAAGAGGGGGCTTTACCAATTCGTCTTAAAATTTTCAAAATAAATTTAGATACTACAATTGAGCGAGTTGGTTTAACAGTCGCTGGTGCGATGGATACTCCCAAAGATCGGGCCAATGTCGCTTGGTTACAAACCGGCACGCGTCCCGGGGAAATTGGCAGTGCGGTTATGGCCGGACATTATGGTTGGAATAATAAGAGAGGATCGGCGTTTGATAATTTGTATAAATTACGCGCAGGTGATGAATTGTTGGTTTTAGATGATCAAGGCGTAGCGACAATTTTTGTGGTTTATGACACTAGAAGATATAACGCGGAATCAGACGCGACAAAAGTATTTTTTTCAAACGACGGCAAATCGCATTTGAATCTGATTACTTGCGAAGGGGATTGGGATCCGGTAACAAAAAGTTATCCACAGCGATTGGTGGTGTTTGCGGAGGCAAAATAAACAGAGGTCAATAAACAATTAATCACCCAAATGACAGCCAAAGGGCTGTTTTTTTGTATTATTGTAGTGCCAAAAAAGTTATCCACAGGCGGTAATATTTCTGCTATTGACGGAATATTAATGGGGGAGTATACTTAAATTATTAAACAACTGTATTAATATTTAATTATTTAATCATTTAACTATTTAATTAATCTAACGAATATCCTATGCTTAGCACCAAAGAAATCGTCGCCAAACGCAAAATATTTCATGATACCGACAAAAAGATGGCGTTGACATTCAAGGTTTTAAGTGATGTTAACCGCTACCGCATCTTCCGTATTCTTGTGGCCCAACCTAAACTTTCCGTCAGCGATATGGCTCAAATTTTAGACATCTCTTTGCCGTTAGCTTCGCAACATATTAAAATATTGGAATTGGCCAATTTGTTACAAAAAGAACGGGCCGGTAAAACCGTCTTCCCCATACTTAAATACGATAACCCGTTAGTTCAAGCCGCTGTGAAAACAATTCAACAGACGTTGAAGCATAATGGTTTAAAATAGTCTCTTCGTATTGGTATAAGAAATCCTGTCAACCACTTTGGAGCATCTAAAGTAATTAATTGACAGGACACACCCAAAGACCGATTTTAAAAACCGCAAATCAATTGCGGGAAATTTAATTTTGTTTAATATTATCAATATGTTAACTAACATTCAAAAAATTGTCACTAAAAACCAAAAAATAATCAGCGCCATAAATATCTCCAACGATTATACCGCCTGGGTTAAAATTGGCAAGGCGCTCGTGGCGGAACAGCAAAAATTTGATTGTATGTTAAAAGAAAGTAAAACTGGATAATTAATTATTATATGAGACTATTACATAAATTATCGTTACCAGCCATCATGTTACTCGTACTAGCGACTTTTTTACTGTTGTCACCATCAGTTGCTTTGGCGCAAGAGTTCAACGATAACAACGACATGCAGGAAAATTTGGAGATTCTGGGGGTAAAAATCGGTTTGGGAGACGCTAATCCGATGGTTATTATTGCTCGGATTATTAAAATCGGATTGGGTTTTATGGGTGTAATCTTATTATTAATAATTTTGTCAGCCGGCTTTCAATTTATGACATCAGGCGGAGATGAAACAAAAACGGCGGCCGCTAAAAAATCTTTTTACAGCGCAATTATTGGAACAATTATTATCTTAATGTCATACAGCATTGTCTCGCTTGTGATTAACACGGTTGGTGATGCCACGGGCGCGTCAACGGCAATTTAAAAATTAATTAACTCCCGCCTTTGGCGGAAACTAATCAATATAAATATATGAAAAGACAGAAAATAGTATCAGCGGTATTGGCGATTACCGCCCTAATGTTCGGCCTCGCCGGACCAATCACCGTCTTAGCCGCCGGACCAGCCAGCGTTAATTTAGGAGCCGCTTCAAATTTTGCAGTTTTATCAAAATCAGGAATTTCTACCACTGGCGCGACTTTAGTCACCGGCGATATTGGCGTCAGTCCGATTAACGCGACTGCCATTACCGGTTTTGGACTAACAGTGGATTCGTCCAATGTATTTGCCAAGTCCGCTTTGGTAGTAGGAAAAATTTTCGCCGCCGATTATGCCGCTCCCACTCCGGCGAATATGACTACGGCGATTAGTGATATGCAAACCGTTTACACTGATGCCGCCGGACGAACTAACCCAACCGCGACTGAATTAGGCGCCGGCAATATTGGTGGAATGACACTCGCTCCCGGGTTATACAAATGGGGGACTGGACTTGCTATTCCAACTGATGTTACTTTATCCGGTAGCGCTAATGATATTTGGATATTTCAAGTTGGACAAAATTTAAATTTAAGTCCGGCTAAGCAAATTATTCTCGCGGGCGGAGCAAAAGCCAGTAATATTTTCTGGGTAGTTGCCGGTCAGACAACTATTGGCACGACCGCTGTTTTTAATGGCACGATTTTAGGTCAAACCGCGATTGTATTAAACACCGGCGCGGTGCTAAACGGTCGGGCTTTGGCGCAGACCGCTGTCACTTTGGACGCGAATACAGTGGCTACTCCTTCTCATAATATCGTTGTTCCTGATCCGGTTTTAGTGCCGGTTACTTCCACCATTCCAGCCACGACAACTATTCCGGCCACACCAGCCGTGCCAGCTATTCCGGCTACTCCAACATCGGCAACAAATACTTCAACTGTTTCCGCCACCCCAGCCACTCCGGCAACACCAGTAACACCGACAACACCGGTAATTCAAACAACTATCAATCAAACAGAAGAATTTCCGACCACCCCGCATAAATTTCAAGAACAAGAAATGTCGCAAAATAGTATTGGCCAACAAGTTGGCGCGATCGCGCGCAATCTTGGGCAAGGTCATCGTAATGACAATGTCAAGACCCTTCAACAATTTTTAATCTCCCAAAATATCGGTTCGGCCTCAAAAAATTTAACCAGAGTCGGCGCGACTTCGTATTTTGGCCCACTGACGCGCGCGTCTTTGGCGGAATTTCAAGCAAAGGTCGGCATTAGCCCAGCGTGGGGGAATTTTGGTCCGATAACGCGCGCTTATTTAAAAGCAAATTTTAATTAAAAATATATGAAAAAAAATACTCTACTTCTACTCGCCATCGCCACCAGCATTTTAACAATGGGGGCCGGTTGCGCGACAGCAAATCCAATTACTCCTCCGGTTGCTCCGCCAGTTCCGGCAAGTAATAACCCGACTGTCACGACGCCGGTTTCTACTCCGGTTAGTGAGGTGGTGCCGGAAAATAATAGCCCCTATAAACTTGTTGCTTCCAAAACCGTATCGTGGAACGAAAATAAAATTGTTTTTACCCACCAATGTGACGGAACGATTAAAACGGAGTCGTTTCCAGGAAATAATCGGGCAACTTTCTGTTTAGGAAAAAATCAGCTTATCGCTACTCAAGACGGGATAACATCAACTTTGATTTCCGAAGAAAATATTACCGACGCTGGGCAAGCGCCACTATTGAGTAAAGTTCAATTTACCTCTTTTACCAATCCGACAGTAATTGTTCATTACACGCCTAACGCTTGTGCCACTACTGTTGCGTTAAATCAAACTCGCCTTCAGTATTTTATCTAATTTTACACCAAAATCAAACTCTTGGCAATTTTACGATTTGAATTGAGCGTGA